>JANRKN010000173.1:0-9373 GCA_033763435.1 Planctomycetota bacterium | reverse complement strand
GAGATCAACACATCACGATCGGGCAGATCGTCCGGCGGCGTCGTCATCCTCGGTCCTTCGGTCGTCATACGCAACGCTCCTCCCCACTCCATTCCCCACCGATTCCCACCATCTCTCACCGTTCCCCACCGTTCCCCACCGTTCCCACACGTCATCGTGATGCGCTCAGGCCTAGGGCCCGGCGAGTTTCAGCGCGGGGGCGCTGGAAGTTTTCGATTCTGCCGTACGGGTCGCGGCTTCTCGGAGCATCCGCCGGCCGCGGGCGATTCGTGTTTCGACGGTCGTCTCGGGCAGGCCGAGGATCTCGCCGATCTCGCGATAGCTCAGCTCCTGCACGCAGCGCAGCAGCAGGGGCTCGCGATAGCCCTCGTCGAGATTCATCGCGAGCGACATGATCGCTCGCGCCTCTTCGCTCACCTCGGCGGCCTGTGCGGCATCGGGCGAGTACGACGCGGGCGACGCGTCGGGGCCAAGCGAGTCGCCGCCCGTGCCGCGCTCGCGCAGCTTGCCTGAACGCGCCGCCAGACGCGCCGCGTTGATCGCGACGGTGCGCAGCCAGGGGCGCACGGCGCCCGAGTCGCGGATCTCGCCCACGTGCTTGAGGAACGCGAGCGCGACCTCCTGCAGCAGGTCGTCCACGTCGGCCCAGCGCGGCTTGTGCGCGATGAGGATCGCGGCGACCCAGCGCCGATGCCGTTCCCACTCCGCCTGGACCAACTCCCACGGCAACGGCGTAGGCGCCGGCGGGGAAGAGGCGGGGCCTGAGGAAGCTGGGCCGGGGTTGGTCGGCGTGTCGGTCATGCCGGTGAACGTTCCGATGCGCGAACCGGGCGATCCCGTCAGAATCCGTCGGCGGGCCCGACTCCTCCGGACACTTCCCAAACGATGGGCGTGCGGGGCGGATCGGACCCGCAGGGGGACTATTCTCATCGGCCTGTGGGCGGGCTGGCCGGCAGCGGGCCCTTGAGTGGGCGCCCCGCGGCTGGCAAGGATCCGACGTGACGAGCGACGACGCGACCCCATCTTTGCCCGCGCCCCCGGCCACTCCCCCGGCCAGCACCGCGGTCGCCGCATCGGCCTCGCCGCCCCACTCCGAGCAGCAGCCTAAGGACCCGCAACCCAAGCCCGCGGGCGTGATGCCGCTGGGCGATCACCTGGAGGAGCTGCGTTCGAGGCTGCTGTGGGCGTTGATCGGCATCGCGCCCGTACTGCTGGCGACGATGTACTTCGGCGAGACCATCCTGGGCTGGATCACGGGGCCTTTGCAGGACGCGCTGCGGTCGGACGGGCAGCCCGCGAGCCTGCAGGCGACCGGCCCGCTCGAAACCATCGGCACCTACTTCAAGATCGCGCTGATCGTGACGATCGTCGTCGGCGCGCCGTGGGTGCTGTATCAGCTCTGGAAGTTCATCGCGCCGGGGCTTTATGCGCACGAGCGGCGGTTCGTGTACTTCCTGCTGCCCATGTCGACGCTGCTGTCGGTCACGGGCATTCTGTTTCTGTACTTCATGATCCTGCCCGTGTCGCTGGGGTTCCTGGTGCACTTTGGATCGGACATCGGGCGCCAGACGCCGGCCGTCGCGCCCGCGCCCGAGGGTACGGTTTTCCCGTCGCTGCCCGTGCTGGACAAGGACCCTGAGAAGCCCGCGCCCGGCACCGAGTGGATCAACCGCACGCTGATGGAAAAGCGCATCGCGGTGCCGGTGGGCGACGGGAGCACGGTGGACGTGTACTCGATGCCGCTGGTTCGCACGGCGGGCATTCAGCAGCAGTACCGCGTGAGCGAGTACGTGGACCTCGTGCTGTCGCTGGCGCTGGGCTTCGCGGCGGGCTTTCAGATGCCGGTGGTGATTCTGGTGCTCGGGTGGATCGGGATCATCGATCAGGCGTTCTTGGCCAAGTGGCGCCGGCACGCGCTGTTCGGGTGCATGGTGCTGGGGGCGATTCTGACGCCGGGCGATCCGGTGAGTCTGCTGATGCTGGGGATCCCGCTGTACCTGCTGTACGAGCTTGGGGGTTTGCTGCTGCGGTTCCTGCCGCCGTCGCGGATTGCCGAGGGGTTCATCCGCTGGCCCGGGCGCGGGAAGAAGGAACCGGCGTCGGCGGGCGACGAGTGAGGCTGGCCGGCCTTTGATTCGGGCATGGGACGTACGGCACCGGCGGCAATGACGCGCGTGATGATGGGCCTGATGAGTGGGCTTGTTGGCGGGCTGATGTGTGGGTGGGGAACGCTCGCCAGCGCGCAGGGGCCCCTCGTGCCGCCGCCCCCGCCCAAGGAGACGCCGCGCGTGCTGAATGACTGGGCCGAGGCGGGCGCGGATGTCTCCGCGGATGTGTTCTATCAGATCATGCCGATCGCCTGGCGCACCTCGCGCGAAGGGCCCGGACGCTTCGGCGACCTGAAGGGCCTGACCGCCGGGCTGGATTACCTGCGCGAGCTTGGGATCTCGGCGATCTGGATCAATCCGATCTTCCCTTCGCCCGCGTACCACGGCTATCAGCACCATGCGCCGACGGGCGTGAACCCCGACCTGGGCACCGACGCCGACTTTGCCGAGTTTCTCACGCAGGCCAAGGCGCGCGGGTTCAAGGTGTTCCTCGACATCGTCTGCTACGGGCTGAGCGATGAGAGCGCCGAGTTCCTCGACGCGAGGAACAACCCGCAGAGCCCCTGGCGCGATGCGTTCGCGTGGACCAAGCCCGACCGCTCGGAATGGCTCGGCTACCGCTTCCGGACGTGGACCGGGCGCGAGATGGGCATGGCGTTCTTTGACCTGCGCACCGCGCAGGCGCGCGAGGCGATTATCGGCTGGTCGAAGAAGTGGCTCGACCCCAACGGCGACGGCGACACCTCCGACGGCGTCGACGGCTTCCGGCTCGATCACGTGTGGGAGACCTATCCGCGCGGGCCCGAGGGCTTCGGCTACAACGTGCGGAGCTTCTGGCTGCCCTGGAAGAACGCGCTGCGCAGCGTGAACCCGAACGTGTTCACGTTTGCCGAGCAGGCCGACTGGGCCTCGCTGGGGTCGGAGCTGTTCCCCGCGCACGACGCGGTGTTTACGAAGATGTTTCAGTCGACGGCGCGCGAGGCGATCCGCGAGGGCCAGGCCGCGCCGTTGAATCGCGCGGTGCTCGAACTGCTGTGGACGATGCCGAAGTTCCCGCTGCCGCGCCGGACGATGATCGCGGTGCTGGGCGATCACGACGTGGACCGGCTCTCGTCGGAAGTGGGGGCGGACGCGGAGGCGACGCGCGGGCGCGAGCGTGCCGCGGCGGCGGTGCTGATGCTGCAGCCGTTCCCGCCGAGCATCTATATGGGCGATGAGATCGGAATGCTGGGCGTGCGGGGCGAGTTTGGTTCGGACGCGAACGACATCCCTGTGCGCGAGCCGTTCAAGTGGTACGACACCGATCGCCCGCCTACGACCGATTACTGGGCGCTGCACGCGCCGCCCCCGGCAGCGACCCCTGCGCCGAACACGCCCGAGAAGCAGGCCGAGCCGAAAGGTGAGTCCGGCGCGACGATCAAGGCGCTGGACCCCGCGCCCGCTCCGGGGTTCGTGAGCGTGAAGGACAAGCGCTTCTCGCGCGACCGCGACGGGCGGAGCGTGGTGGAACAGCTCGGCAAGGATGATTCGCTGCTGGAGACCTATCGCCGGCTGATCGCGCTCCGGCGCAGCAACACGGCGCTTTCGGTGGGCGGCTATGCGCCGATCCGCACTGAGAACCCGGGCGTGTGGGCGTTCTTCCGCGGGTTTGTGGATCGCGCGGAGCACGACAACCGCTCGCAGACGATCGTGTGCGCGATCAATCTCACGGGCGAGCGCGTCACGACGGAGCTGGACCTGCGCTCGAGTCAGCTCACGCCGATCAACGGCACCGCGGTGATCCGCGACGTGGTGAGGCCCCACCCGCCGGGCGAGAAGCCGCCGTTCCCGGTGCTGCTGAACTCAACGAAGAACCGCTTTGAGATCACGATCGAGCCGTACTCGTACCGGCTGATCGAGATCTCGGGCACGCTGCCGAACATTCCGAACCCGCCGGCGCCCGCGGTTTCGCGCGTCGACGGCAAGGACATCCCGACGAAGCTGGGCCTGGGCTCGGACCCTGCGGGCACGCGGCTGGCCTCGGGCGCGACGGGACGCGAGCTGTGGGCGCGCCGGACGCGCGAAGGCGTGGTGCTCGGGCTCTCGGGCTCGCTGCTGCCCGAGGGTTCAAGCGTGACGCTGCTGTATTCCTCGGGCGCCGCGGCGGGCCAGGCAACGCTCGACACCGATCATCGCGACGTGCCCGCCTCGCTGCGCCGGCTCGCGGGCAGGGCGCTGGCCTTTGCGCCCAGCGATGCGCTCTCGATGAACATCTCCGGCGGCGTGCTGTACATCGACCGCGTGGAGCTGCACAAGGACCATGCCGCGCGCAAGCGGTATCTGGGCTCGCAGACGCCCGGCTCGGGCTCGGGCGTGCTGCGCGGCGGGGGCGTGCGCCCCGAGATGCAGATTGCATACACCGAAAGCGCCGAGGGTGAGAAGCACGGGCTCGAGCTGTTTGTGCCATACACGGACCTGGGCCTGCCCAAGTCGCCCGCGAGCAAGGTGGAGCTTGAGCTGCTCGTGCTGGTCGCGGGGCCCGACGGCGCGCTGATCGACGTGCTGGGCGCGGATGCCGCGACCGGCGCGAACATCGACGCCACCGCGGCCAAGCCCGCGCGCTTCCCGATCCTGCCCGTGCGCTGAGGCCCGCTCTTATACTCGCGGCGCATGAGCGCCCACACGCCCGACGCACCCGCCCGCATCACCTCGCACGAGGCGATCATGCGCATGCGCGAGGACCCCAAGTGGGCCGACCTGCTGCGCGATGTCTACGTCACGCCCGACCTGCCCGGCAACGCCCGACGCTTTGCCGAATCACCCGAATGGGCCGAGACGCTCCGGCTGCTGGGCCCGCGCGTGAAAGGCGGCGTGGTGATGGACCTGGGCGCGGGCAACGGCGTCGCGAGCTGGGCCCTCGCGCAGGCGGGCGCGGCGCGGGTGATCGCCGTCGAGCCCGACCCGAGCGACCAGATCGGCGCCAACGCCATCCGCGCGATCGCGGGCGGCCTGCCGATCGAGATCATCGAGAATCTCGTGGGCGCCGACGCGGGCCCGAACGCGGGCGGGCTCCCCGTGCCCGACGGCGCGCTCGACGCGGTGCTCGCGCGGCAAGTTCTGCACCACATCCACGACCTGCCGGGCGCAATGAAGGACATCGCCCGCGCCATGAAGCCGGGCGCGACATTCGTCGCGACGCGCGAGCATGTGGTGGACGATGCGCAGCAGATGGCGGCGTTCCTCGCCGCGCACCCGGTGCACCAGATGACCGGCGGCGAACACGCCCACAGCCTGCCCGACTATCTCGGAGCGATCCGCGGCGCGGGGCTCGAAGTCACGCACGTGCTCGGGCCGTTCGATTCGATCGTCAATGTGTTTCCGTTCAAGCGCACCGAGGCCGATCTGCGCACGTTCGTCCGCGATCACGTGCAGAAGCAGCTCCGCGCGCGCCACGGCAGGCTCGGTGCTTTTCTCCGCGCGCGCAGCGAAGAAGCGCGGGAACTGGCGAAGAACCTCGGGCGCGAGCAGCCGGGGAGGCTGTACTCGTTCGTCGCGCGCAAGCCGGGGTGATCACTCCATCACGTGCGCGGGCTTGGGCGTGTCGTCGCCGATGCGTTCCTTGCGGAGCTTGCCGTCGGGCTCATCGAGGCTCAGCAGGTGCATGTCGTCGTTGACGCGGCACTGGAGATGCACGGGCCGGCCCCAGAGCATGCGGAGGGCGCGGAGGACTTCGGAGGCGCTCGCGGCCTCGACTTCGAGCCCCATGTGCTGGTGCGCGAGGAAGAGCTCGCCCCGGTTCAGATAGTTGCCGTCGACGACATAGATGAAGGGTTGGCCCATGTTGGTCAGGCGCGCGAGCAGGGTCTGCTTGATGCGCCTGAAGTCGCGCGTCACGATCCGCGGCTGGCCCGTCTGCGGATCGCGCCGATACTGGTACATGTGGTGGCGCTCGACAAACTCGGGCGTGAGGTACTCGTCGATGAAGTTCACGTCGTTGGAGATGCGCCGGACCTGGAAGATCTTCGCGCGCCCCTGCTGGGACTGATCGTCGTACGCCTCGCGCGCGCCGATGTCTTCGAGCGATTCCCACTCGGGGCCGTGCTGGCCCCGGTCCCACCGGCGCTCGATGTCCTTGAACAGCTCGACGCCGATCTTGTACGGATTAAACCCGCCAGGCGGCATGTGCACCACGCCCGAGTGCTGCTCGGCATAGTCCACGATCTCGGACGCCTCCAGAAAATGCTCGGTCATGAGCTTGGAGTGCCAGTACGTCGCCCACCCCTCGTTCATCACCTTGGTCATGCCCTGAGGCGCGAAGTAGTACGCCTCGTCGCGGATGATGCCCAGAACGTCCTGCTGCCATTCCTCCAAGGGCGCGTGGCGAAGCAGGAACAGCAGCACATCGCGCGTGGGCTTGCGCGGGAATCGGCCGCGCTCGGCGCGGGTCTGTTCCTCGTGCGCCTTGCGCTGGCGGTCCATCTCGCTCGCGGGGTTGATGAAGGGGTCCATGTAGTCCTTCGCGGGCAGTTTGCTCGGCGCGAAGGGCTGGGCGGGGGGCGCGTCGGCCTCGTCGTCGCGGTGCACGAACACCGAGTGCGGATCGATGAGATGCTCCAGCGACAGGCAGCGGTCCAGGAAGCGTTCGACGACCTCGGTGCCGTGGCGCTCGGCATGGCGGCGCACGCGCGTGGCGTGGTTGGCCATCTGGTCGATCATCTTGCGGTCGGTCTTGCTGAACCAGAAGTTGTTCTTGAAGAAGTCGGCGTGGCCGTAGACGTGGGCCATGACGAGCTTCTGGTCGGTGACGCTGTTGGACTCCTGCAGATAGGCGTAGCAGGGGTCGTTGTTGATGACCATTTCGTAGATGCGCCCGAGGCCGTAGGCATCGCGCTTGGAGAGGCGTTCGTACTCCATGCCCCATCGCCAGTGGGGGTAGCGGATGGGGAATCCGCCGTAGGAGGCGATCTGGTTCATGGTGTCGAAGTCGAGGACTTCGAAGACGACCTCGGGGAAATCGAGGCCGTAGTGCAGCGCTTTGGCCTTGATGCGCTGCATGTGCTCGAGCAGCACGGGGGGGAGTTCGGTGTGGGGCGTGCCGGGCATGGCGGATCACCCTTCGTGTGTGTTCACCGATCGATACGCGGCCCGTGCGCGGGGGTTCTGGCCGCGTGTTCACTCATCAGGATCATCGGCCCTTGGCGCTCGCGGGGATGAGCATGCCGCGCTGGAGCATCTTGCGGGCGACGCCGCGGGCCGAGGGGCCGAGCTTGTCGGGCGAGGCTTCGAACTCCTGCGCGAGTTCGGCGATGATGGCGCCCAGGGTCTTGACGCCGTTGAGCAGGCCCACGAAGCGGACGACGACTGGGTCGGCGCCGCCCGCGGGAGCGAGGCCTTCGATGAGGCGCAGGCGCGATTCGTCGATGGTCCATCCGCCGCGGGCCTCGGGCGTGGGGACAAGTTCGTGCGTGAGGCGCAGGTCGGGCGCCGGGACGAGCACGAGGCTGTCGAGGTCGGGCTCTTGCAGCAAGTCGTTCGCGGCGATGCAGCGCAGCACGTGGTTGCCCGCGCGGGTGGGCATGGTGTCCGGGGTGGTGTCGAACTCGACCCAGTTGGTGGGTGCGGTGCGCTTGCGCATGATGATGATCCCGCCGTGGATCATCTCGATGTTCTGACGCTCATACTCCTCGACCCAGGTGCGGATCATCTGTCCCTCGGCCTCGACGTCGTCACCCTCGGTGTGGGCGATCCAGAACGAGGCGTACTCGTCGGGCGAGCGCGGGCCGTTGTCGAGGACGAGCGCGTCGCACCCGGTGCCGGTGAACCACGAGCGGAGGTGGTCTTTCCAGTCCTGGCCCTTGGGCTGGACCCAGTTGGTCATGAAGATCGAGAGGCCGCCCTCGGCGAGGCACGCGGGCGCCTCGCGGATGACGCGCCCGGTGAGCGAGTCCGAGCCCAGGCCCGCGTCGCGGAAGACGTACGACTTGCCGGGCGTGATGACGAAGGGCGGGTTGGAGGCGATGAGATCAAACCCTGGCCCCAGCGCGGGGAACGAGCGCGCGGGCGCGAACAGATCGCCCTGGCCCGTCCAGACGTTGGGCAGGCGGTTGAGGTGCGCGTTGAAGCGGGCGTATTCGAGGCAGCGCGGGTTGAGGTCGACCGCGGCGACGTGCTGCAGCCCGCCCTTGGCGAGCGCGAGCGCGAGATAGCCCGCGCCGCAGCCCAGGTCGAGCGCGCGCGTGATCGGGCGGTCCAGCAGCGCGCTCGGGAGCATGTGCGCGACGGTGAGGGTCGAGGCGCCGATGCCCATGACGAAGTTTTCGGGGATGCCCGAGAGCTGGGTGCCCGCGCGGGGCGCACGGTCCGTGGCCATCAGCACGCCGCCCCGGCAGAGGATCTGCACGCGCGCCATCAGCCCGGCGTCGGTGCGCGCGAGAAGCCCCTCGCGCACGCCGCGATCGACGCCCAGGGGCGCCAGCGCGCGCTCGGCCGCGGCCTCGTCGACGGGCATGCCCAAGAGAAAGAGCCGGAGAAGCGTGTCGATCGGCCGGCCCGCCGAGGTGCGGAAGACGCGCAGCCCGATCCGTACCTTGCGCGCCTCGGCCTGGTCGGTCGCGCCGATGGCCTTGGCCAGGCCCGCATCGTCAAAGCCCGCGGCATCGAGCGCCGAGCGGAGCAAGCCAGCCGACTCTGCCGAGGCGGCAAAGGGGGGCAGCGACGGAATGGGGGCGTTGGGGGCGGTCGGGCTCATGGCCCATCATCGCCGAAACGGGCCCGCGCTGCGCCGATCGGGCCGCAGGGGGCGGGAAAGAGGCCGGGGTGGGATTCGAACCCACGAAGCCTTGCGGCAGCGGATTTGCAATCCGCTCCATTTGTCCACTCTGGCACCCGGCCTTCGGGGGTGGGTGAAGAGGATAGCCCGCCGCCCGCGGGAAGGCCCGCGCGGCCGGGTGTCGAGCGGTCGGGAAGGGGTGGGGAAGCGGTGGGCAAGGGGTGGGGAGGTTGGCGGGGCGGGGCCGATACTGTGGGGGCATGAACTGCCGCGATCTGACCGCCGCGCTGACCTTGGCTGCCCTTGTGAGTGTGCCCGCGCGCGCGCAAACCCCGCCGCCGCCGACCGAACCGCCGACGCAGGCGCCGACCCAGACTCCAACCCAAACTCCCACCGAGACCAAGGTGATCGACGACGGGCCGGGCAAGTCGCCCTCGACGCTGGACCGCGCGGAGGAGGATCTTCGCGCGAGGCGCCCCGCGCCCAAGCCCGGTCAGGTGGCACCCGAGACGATTCA
>JANRKN010000172.1:0-30780 GCA_033763435.1 Planctomycetota bacterium | reverse complement strand
CCTTGACCTCGCCCTTGCCGACGAGATCGACCAGAAGCTCCTGCCCCTGCTCAACCCGACGCTGCCCGCCGCCCTCAACGATGATCGCGTACATAAAGATCGCTCCGATCCCGTGCTCGCGGAGGGTCCTACCGGACCGCTTGGCCAAAGGGCGCTTCCCGGGCTGCGACGGGCCTCAACCTTAGCTCACCGGCCCGCCTGAGTCCACCCGCTTCCCCGCCCGGCCGGGGTCTGTTGGGGGCCGATCCTCCCGCGCGGGCTCCAGATGGATCAGGACGTCGATCACCCGCGGCTCGGCCCGCCTCACCGCATCCTTGACCCGGTGCGAGAGCGCGTGGGCCGACCGCACGTCCATCGTGCCGTCCACCCAGACGTGCATGTCGACGAACCACCCGGTGCCGACCTTGCGCATCCGCACCTTGTGGACGTTCCGCACGCCTTCGACGCCCGAGGCGAGCCCCTGCACGCGGGCGATCCACGCCGGATCCTGACGGTCGAGCAGCTCATTGAGGGGCCCGGCGCCCAGGCGCAGCCCGTTGAACATGACCACCGCGCTCGCGACCAGCGCGGCCCAGTCGTCGGCCGGTTCCCAGCCAGCGCCTCCGATCAGTGCGATCGCGATGCCGACGAACGCCGCCGCGGAGGTGATCGCGTCGGACCGGTGATGGCCCGCGTCGGCGCTGCCCGCGCTCGAGCCCTCGCGCACCGCCTCGCGCGCCACCACCCGCGCCAGGCCCTCTTTCACCCCCACCACCGCGACCAGCACGACCAGCGTGTACCACGCGGGGCTGTGGTGAGGCGTCATGATCTCTCGGACCGCTTCAACGGCGATCGCCACGCCCGCGCCAAACACCAGCACCGACACTGCGAGCGCGACGAGCGACTCGGCCCGCCCGTGCCCGTACGGATGGTCCTCGTCGGCGGGGCGCCCGCCGTACTTGAGCCCCAGCCAGATCAACGCCGAGCCGAACACGTCGACCAGCGATTCCACCGCGTCGGCGATCAGCGCGTAGGAGTTCCCCAGTACGCCCGCGGCCATCTTCACGCCCGAGAGCGCGAGATTCACGAGGATACCGACCGCCGCGAGCCGCGCAAGCCGCGCAAGCCGCGCGGGACGTGCATGGGGCGAAGAGTTGTCCGCCGGGCTGGTCACGCGAGGACCTCCAGCGTCGCGCGGGCGCCTGTTCAGGCGTTCGCGGCGGCCTCGGCGCGGTCGCGGGTCTGCCGCTCGGCGCGCTTGCGCATGCTCTCCTCAAGGATCTTCTTGCGGAGCCGGATGCTCTTGGGCGTCACTTCCACGAGCTCATCGTCCTCGACGTATTCGAGGGCGTACTCAAGGCTGATCCGCCGCGGTGCCTTGAGCACCACCGTCGCTTCCTTGCTCGCGGCGCGGATGTTGGTGAGGTGCTTGAGGCGCGTGGCGTTGACGGTCAGGTCGTTGTCGCGGTTGTGCTCGCCCACGATCTGGCCGCCGTAGACCTTGTCGCCCGGCACAACGAACATCACGCCGCGGTCGGCAAGCTGCTCGAGGGCGTAGGTCGTGACCTGCCCGCTCTCCAGCGAGATGAGCACGCCCTGCGCACGCCCGACGGCCTCGCCCGAGACCGGGCTGAACCGCAGGAACGAGTGGTGCATGATGCCCTCGCCCTGCGTCGCGGTCAGCACGCGGCTGCGCATGCCGATCAGCGAGCGCGACGGGATCTCGAACATCAGGTGCGAGACCTTATCGCCGCGGGGCTCCATCTTCTTCAGCTCGCCCTTGCGCCCGCCCACCAGCTCCATCACCGAGCCAACGTTCTCGTTGGGCACATCGACGACGAGCTCTTCCATCGGCTCGCTCAGCACGCCGTCGACCTCGCGCAGGATCACCTCGGGCTTGCCCACCTGCAGCTCGAAGCCCTCGCGGCGCATCGTCTCGATCAGGATGCCCAGGCTCAGCACGCCGCGGCCCGACACCATGAACTCGTCGGCCGTGCGGCCCGACTCGACGCGCATCGCCGGGTTGCGCTCCAGCTCTCGGTTCAGACGCTCGCGGATCTGGCGGCTCGTGACGAACTCGCCCTCCTGCCCCGCGAACGGCGAGTCGTTGATCTTGAACAGCATCGTCATCGTCGGCTCATCGACGGTGACCGGCGGCAACTGCTCGGGCGCGGTCGGGTCCGCGACGGTGTCGCCGATGTCCACGCTCTCCAGGCCCACGATCGCGCACAGGTCGCCCGCGGTCACCTCGTTCACCTCGCGGCGCTTGAGGCCCGTGAACTGCAGCAGCTGCGCGACCTTCGTCGGCACCTGCTTGCCGTCGCGCTTGATGACCGTCACGGGCTGCCCGCTCTTGATCGACCCCGAGAAGACGCGCCCGATGCCGATGCGCCCGACGTACTCGTTGTAGTCGATGTTGGTCACCAGCACCTGCAGGGGCTTGTCGGGCTGGGCCACGGGCGGGGGAACGCGCGTCACGATCATCTCAAAGACGTCGCGCAGGTCCTTGGGCTGCGGCTCGGGGATGGGATACGTCTTGCTGCCCCAGCCCTCGCGCCCGCAGATGTACACCACCGGGAAATCCAGCGCGAAATCGTCCTGGCCGAGGTCGACGAGCAGGTCGAAGACTTCGTTGACCACCGCCTCGATGCGCCGATCGGGCCGGTCGATCTTGTTGACGACGACCACGGGCTTGAGGCCCAGCTCCAGCGCCTTGCCCAGCACGAACTTGGTCTGGGGCATCACGCCCTCGGAGGAGTCGACGAGCAGCAGGCATCCGTCGGCCATGCGGAGCACGCGCTCGACCTCACCGCCGAAGTCGGCGTGGCCCGGCGTGTCGAGGATGTTGATGCGGTACTCGTTGCCGTCCAGGCCCGCGTACGACACCGCGCAGTTCTTCGCAAGGATGGTGATGCCGCGCTCGCGCTCCAGCGGGTTCGAGTCCATGATCAGCCCGTGCTGGCCGCCCTCGAGCTTCTCAAGCTCGCCCGAGCGGAAATTGCCCGACTGCTTGAGGAGCTGATCGACCAGCGTCGTCTTGCCATGGTCGACGTGGGCGATGATCGCAACATTCCGGACGAACTGCATCGACGTCATTTCGGCGTCCTTTGTCCTGCCTGAGCTTTCCGAACTGCCACCCCTGAAGGCCTTCTCCCGAACGCCTCCCGCACATAGGACCCTTCGTCCGATCGTGTGTGGCGAACATGGTAGGTCGCTCGGCCAGGGTTTCCCGCCCGCGCGAGGGGCCGTGGGGCCCAAAAAGAACAGCGCCCGGCTCACCACACCGCCGGGCGTGTTCAAATCTGAGGTGTTCCGGGGGGAGTGTTCGCTCGGGGCACAGGCTTACGCCAGCGTCGCCCGCGCGACGATCCGGCCCGCCGAGGCGGGCTGGCCCTTGGGCGCGACGATCAGCGCCAAGCGCAGGGCCGACCCCGTGTCGCTGCGGGCCGCGAAGGTCAAGTCCTGCGTGTGCAACGCGCCCGTCGAAGCGAACTCGGCCAGTTCGCGCACCAGGTTGCCCTGCTCATCGACCTGCGCGAGGCGATACGTCGAGGCCTCGTCGCCCGGGAGATTGAGCGCGAAGAGCCGGGCGGTGGTCCGATCGGCGCTGGCGAGCACCGCGACCTTGCCTTCAAAGCCCGCTTCGGCGGTGAAGACCACGCGGGCGGTGCCCTGATCGAACAGCGCGGCCTGCATCTGCGCGGTGCCGTAGGCCCGGATCATCTCGGAAAGCACCGACTCGTCCTTGCTCGCGGAATACAGCCGCTCGAAGTCACCCCGGAGCTGGAGGGTCGTCGCGCCGAAGACCAGCGCCGCGGTCGCACAGCCCAGCGCCGCCACGCGCCAGAGGGGTGAGACACGCCGGCCGCGCGTCGCCGCTTCGAGCGAGTCCATCTCACGCCCGGCGAGCCCACCGGCACCGGCCTGCGCGGCCTCGTGCCGGCGCACGGTGTCGCCCTCGTGAACCGCGCGCTTCCAGGACTCGATCACGCGCTGGCGGAGCCCCGCCGACGGCTCAGCCGAAGGAAGGATCGAGCGGTTGACCGCGACGCGGTCCTGCAGCGCGCGAATCTCGCGCCGGATGCTTGCGGGCGCCGAGGCGAGCGAACGCTCGAACCGCGCCAGTTCAGAAACCTCGAGCAGCCCAAGCGCGTCCAGCTCGGCAGCGTCGTAGAGCTCCGCCGGCGTCATCAGCGCGTCGTGTTTCTGGTTGTCGTTGCGACCTGCGTTCATCATGTTCCGCTCCTAGACCCCGCTCGAAGAACCACTCTGAAGACCCGCACCCGCTCCAACCGTCCCACTCGCCCGATCTGCCCCCGCCTGAAGATCTGTTCCACCCCTCGTCCGCTAGCCCCTCATGTGACCAGCTCCTCGCCCGAACGCTCACGCAATCGCAGAAGCGCGCGGCTCAGGGCCGACTTGATCGTGCCCAGCGGCTTTTCCAGCTCTTCGCCGATCTGCCGCAGGGTCTGGCCGCCCAAGTATGCCCGCGTGACGACGACGCGCTGGAGCTCGGGCAGCGCGTCGATGCGCTTCATCAGGGCGCCGAGCTTCTCGGCCTGTTCTTGGCGGGCGCCGCTCTCGCCGGTCTCCGTCGGAGCCGCGATCGTGACGTTCTCCATCGCGTCGATGCTCGAGGGCTTGAGGCGAGCCTTTGCCCGGCGCAGCTTGTCGACCAGGTGCCGGCGCGAGATCAGCATCACCCACGTCACCAGCGCGGCGCGCTCGCAGTCGTACCGCGAGGCTGTGCGCCAGAGCCGAACGAAAATCTCCTGCACCGCGTCCTCGGCCTCGGCCTTGGAGGGCAGCGACTGGTACGCCATCTTGAACACCAGGCTGCCGAAGCGGTCGTAGAGCTCCTCAACCGCGCGCTGCTCCCCGGCCGCCACGCGGCGCATCAGCGCAATGTCGATCTGGTCCTGGGCTGGATCTCGTCCCATGGCGTGACTCGCTCAGCCTACCCAAACCGCCGTTTCCCGGAACACCCGGGGCGTAGCTCGGTCGCCGATACGCGGGCAGAGGGCACCCGGATCCGACCAATCCCGCCCGCGCCGCCCAGAATCTCCACGGCGGAGCTTTGACCGTCCTTTGAACAGAGGACACGCCCACCGTCTCCATGTTTTTACTGGCCCGTGCGGGCATTTTTGCGGGAGCAGGATCGTGGGGGAAGTCCTTATTGGGACCTTTCTTGTTCGCTCTTGCGTCGAAAGGTCCGTTCCGGTACTTTCTTCACGTGGAGGTGTCGGTCGCGGCGAGTCTCTTGGCCCTTGAGCGGGGTCGGCGAGATTGGTCGTTCCCGATGCGGCGAGGTCAGCCGATGGTCCAACAGGGCGTGCAACCCGCGGGGCGGCAGAGCCGGCGTCACAGCCGGTTGCGGTCAGCGTTCACGCTCGTCGATCTGTTGGTGTCGATCGCGGTGATCGCGGTGCTGATCGGCATCCTCACGCCCAGCTTGTCGTCGGTTCAGGAAACCGGGCGGCGTGTTGCGTGCCAGTCGAACCTCCGGCAGATGGCTCTGGGCGTCTCGATGTACGCCGACGCCAACCGGATGCTGCTGCCCGCCTCAATCTTCATCGCCGACACGTTCGTTTCGCCCAGCGGCCCGATCACGCGTGATCCGGGCATGCCCGCGGAGATGATGAGCCTGCGTATCGCGAGCCAGGTCATCTCGCCCAACGCCCGCGCGGTCTGGGACGGGCTGGGCCTGCTCTACGCGCAGGACTATCTGCCTGCCGCGAAGGTGTTCTACTGCCCGAGCCACGACGGCGAACACCCGTTCAATCGCTACGTCGACTCGTTCCGCAACGAGCGCGACGTGATCTACGGCAACTATCAGTACCGCGGCATGGGCGCAAACTTCGCCAAGCGCCTGGACATGATCGAGCCCTCGCGTTCGGCGCTGATCACCGATGGTCTGCGGACCGCACGCGATCTCAACCACGCCCGCGGCGTGAACCTCGCGCGGGCCGATCTGTCGATTGTCTGGCACACCGATCCGGCCAACGAGCTGCCGCAGCTTCTCTCGGCGGGCCGTGGGCCGTCCTCGCCCAACGCCGTGACGTCCGCGTGGGCCGCGCTCGACGATTTCGCGGGCGACGAAACCGGCTCGGGCCCCAAGAAGTAAAGCGCTGAAGCCTAGCTTGCGCCGCCATTGAGTTGGGGGCAGGAGCCTCCGTGCGCGGCCCCGAACGCGGCTCGCCGTGCGTTCGTACCATCGGGCTCAACCATGAGGACCACACCGATGCACAAGCGTTCTCTTCCCGTCGTGACCGCGCTGGCCGCGCTCGCGGGCCTGGCACTCCCGGCCTTCAGCCAGCTCATCCCCGATCGGCTCTACACGCCGGTCGGGCGCGCGCTGCCCGTGAGCGTCCGCGCGCCTGAGGGCCAGCAGGGCGCCCTCTCGATCAAGCTGCTCGAGCCCGTCACCGCGAAAGAAAAGGCCAAGGCCGAGATCACGCCCGGCCCCAACGGCAAGATCGACCTGGGCAAGGTCTTCCCGGCGATCTGGACCGACAAGAACCCGACGCTCGTCTACGCGCAGCTCTTTGCCGGCGAAACGCCGATCGGCCCCGCGCTGGTGGTCCAGCCTCTGACCGATCCGGGCATGGCGCGTGCGGTGAACGACGGCACGGGCCGGCCGCGGATCGTGTTCGATGCCCCGCCCCCCGAACAGCGCACGATGTCGGGCGTCCGCACGTACACCGACAAGCACGTGGTCATCGAGACCACGCAGGGGCAGATCGAGTTCCGCCTCCGCCCCGATGAAGCGCCCAACACCGTCTGGAACTTCATGCATCTGGTCGACGGCGGGTTCTACAGCGACATCAAGGTCCACCGCATCGTGCCCACCGGCAGCGGCGGGCAACCCTTCGTCTTCCAGTTCGGTTGCCCGCTGGGCGATGGCCGCGGCGGCCCGGGCTACCAGATCGACCTTGAGCCCAGCAAGCTCAAGCACGACTTCGGCGTGCTGAGCATGGCCCGCACCAACGACCCCAACACCAACGGCTCGCAGGTCTTCGTCTGCCTCTCGCGCGAGGCGACCAGCTTCCTCGACGGGCTTTACACGGCCTTCGGCGAGGCGGTCAAGGGCGAGGACACCATCGTCAAGATCCAGAACGTCGAACTCGCCGGGCCCCAGACGCCCAAGGACCCGCCCGTGATCACGTCGGCGAAGCTGATCGACGCGCCGCCTTACGGCACGGGCCCCAAGCCCGTCGCTCGCCCCGCGGCGCCCGCGCCCGCGCGCTAAACGCCCGCGCGTTCAACCAACCCGGTGACTCTTCACGCCCCGAGGCCCACAGCTTCGGGGCGTTTCGTTTCTCACGCGCGCAGATCAATCGAACGTGATCGGCGCGATTGACTGGACAGGTTCTGCTAACATGTACTCGTCTGTAAGGAGTGCGAAATGGCCGTACCCAAACGTGTTGTTGATCGAATCTCGGAGAGTCTTCGCCGGTATCAGGGCGTGCTGCAGCAACAGAAGGATCGCGACGTCTCGGAGGCAGATACCGTAACGATCGTCAAGGACCTGCTCAGCGACATCTTCGGATACGACAAGTACACCGAACTCACCAGCGAGTACAGCATCCGCAGCACGTACTGCGACCTTGCGGTGAAGATCGATAGCAAACTGGCGTTTCTGATCGAGGTCAAGGCGATCGGGATCGATCTGAAGGACGCTCACACCAAGCAGGCGGTGGACTACGCCGCGAACCAGGGATGCGAGTGGGTTGTCCTCACGAACGGCATCGACTGGCGCCTGTACCACGTTCTGTTCCGCAAGCCGATCGACAAGCAGGAAGTCGCACACTTCCGACTGACCGAACTGACTCATCGCTCCGAGACCGATGTCGAGAAGCTGTACTTGCTGACGAAAGAGGGGTTCGTCAAGAGCGCACTCGCGGAGTACCGCGATCGCA
This sequence comes from Planctomycetota bacterium, assembly GCA_033763435.1. Classification (GTDB taxonomy): domain Bacteria; phylum Planctomycetota; class Phycisphaerae; order Phycisphaerales; family UBA1924; genus JANRKN01. The sequence continues at coordinate 22,882 of JANRKN010000172.1, read as the reverse complement.
AGGAAGCGACTAGCCGATTCATGCTGGCCGCGGTTCTTCTGAACGCGGAGGCTGTGAAGTCCGCGATCCGCCGGGAGATTCGTCGCGTTAGCGAGATCCTCGTGGACGAAGACGTGATCGACCGAATGCTGCGCGAAGAAGTGATCAAGCGCGAGTGCATTGAAGGCCCCGACGCCGACAACGCCGTTCGACGAGTTACGCGAAGTGCCGACCGCACCATCAAGCGTGGAACGGACAAACCCGATGCAGCACCTGCGAGCTCGGGCACGGCGGACAAAGGTGAGCCCACGTCGGACTCATCAACCTAACGCCCACGCTGGATCAGAAACTGCCCCGAGGCCCGATGCCTCGGGGCTTTGCGTTTCCAGCTTTGCGTTTCCGACGGGCGCTTACTTCACGGGCGTGTACGTCAGCGGCGCGTCGGTGCCCAGCGGCAGGCCTGAGAACCACCACGCGATCAGGAAACCCGTCCACGCGATGCCGAAGACCACCGAATAGGGCAGCATGAGCGAGATGAGGCTGCCCAGACCCGCGTCCTTCTTGTACTTGGTGAGGACGGCGAGGATGATGAGCAGGTACGAGTTGAGGGGCGTGATGATGTTGACGACGCTGTCGCCGATGCGGTAGGCCGCGGTCGTCAGCTCGGGGCTCATGCCGACCATCATGAACATGGGGATGAAGATGGGCGCCATGACGCCGAACTTGGAGAGCATGCCGGACATCGCAAAGTCGCCCGCGACGACGACGAGGACGAACAGGACGATCAGGATCGGCACGGGCATATCGGCGCGCACGAGGAGTTGGCCGCCCGAGTACGCGAGCATGCGGTCCAGGCCCGTGTACTGGAAGTAGTTGACGAACTGACCGAGGAAAAAGGCGATGACGAGTACCGGGACGATCGAGCGGATGCCGTGGTAGAGCGCGTCGATGAAGTCCTTCTGCGAGCGCAGCGTGCCGGTCACGAAGCCGTAGGCCATCCCGGGCAGGAGGAAGACGATGAGGATCAGCGGCACGATGACCTGCGACCAGCGGTCGCCCGGGCGCTCGGTGAGCGCGGGCTTACCGACCTGTTCGACGAGCATCGCGGGCTTGGTGACCTTGTCGGTGCCCTTCTCGATCCCCGCGGCCTCGCGATAGATCACACGATCGGCGGGGACTTCGGGCAGCTTCTCGCCCGCGGTGAAGTTTGCGCCGACGGTCGCGGGCACATGCCCGGTGGCCAGTCGCGGCAGCCCGACGCCGTGGAGGGGCGCGCCGGGGATCAGCACCATCGCGAAGAATGCGCCGAGGACGAGCGCGCCGACGCCGCCGGCGAGGACGAGGCCCTTCTTTTCGCTGGGAGTGAGGGCCATCTTTTCGATGGCGGAGGTGTCAAAGCCGGTGGTGTCGACCTCGCGGCGCAGGCGGGGCTCGACGATCTTGTCGGTGACCCACCAGCCGCAGAGCATGACGACGAAGGCCGACGCGGCCTTGAAGTACAGATTGTGCGTCGCGTCAACGGCGGCGTGGGCCGGGTCGATGATGTGGGCGCTGGTCGTGGCGACGCCCGCGAGGAACGCGTCCGCCGCCGTGGGGAACAGACCGCCACCGAACCCTCCCGCGACGCCCGCGAAGGCGGCGGCGAGGCCCGCGATCGGCGAGCGACCGACGGCGGCATAGAGCGCCGCGGCTAGGGGCGGGAGGATGATGTACCCCGCGTCGCTCGCGACCGACGAGTTGGCGCCGATGAACACGACCATGGGCGTGAGCAGCGCGCGGGGCGTCGCGAGCGCGAACCATCGCATGAGGGCCGAGAAGAGCCCGAACTTCTCGGCCAGGCCGATGCCCAGCATGCCGGTGAAGATGAGCCCGAGCGCCGGCAGGCCCGTGAAGTTGCGGACCATCGAGGAGAGCATCCAGTAGAGGCCCTCGACATTCATGAGGCTTCGGGGCTCGAGGATGACGCCGGTCTTTTCGAGCGTGACGACGGGCTTGCCCGAGTCATCGAGCTTGTTGACGCGGATCGGCGCGCCGTCGGCCCCAAGCACGGGCTGACCGGCGGCGTCGAGCTTGTCGATCTGGGCGATCGTGGGCTTGACGACCTCGACCTTCCAGTTCAGCGCGTCGCCGACGCCCGAAAGGACGAAGACCAGCGCCGCGAGAAGAGCGAAGAGGATCGCGGGTTCGGGGAGCTGGTTGCCGAGCCATTCGATCCAGTCGAGGATCGACTTGCGGCGCGGCGCCGTGGGCGAGCCCTGGGCGTCGGACATGGATGGGTCTCCGGATGTTCAGCCGATCGCGAGAGAATCAGAACCGCAGCGAGAGCTCAAGGCCCAGATAGCCGGCGGGCTTGGTCTCGACGCCGGTGACTTTGTTGCCCTGACGGTCCTCGAAGCGGTAACGCTGCGCGAGCTCGACGCCGCCCGAGAGTTCGAGCGAGAACTGGCGCGAGAAGTTGAACGCGGCGAACGCGCCGACGGGCAGGCGCCGATCGCGGACGACGCCGCCGGGCGACGAGCGCGTGCCGGGGTTGGTCTTGTCGTCGCGCAGACGGAACTCACGCGACTCGTACGAGACTTCCGGGCCGAAGCTGAACCACTCGGCGGGGGTGACGGTCAGGCGCACGCCGGGGCGGGTGCGCATCGTGGAGAAGCGGAGCCAGTCGGAGATCTTCCAATCGACGATGAGGATGGGGATGATCTGGACGTTGTCCTCGATGCGTGAGGAGACGACCAGACAACCGCCGAGGGTGAAGTTCTCGTTGAAGGAGTAGGAGCCGCCCGCGAGGCCGTTGACGGTGATGGTGTCGCCGAACTCTGCCCCGCGCTCGCCCGAGGAGCGGACGCCCGCGCCGACGAACCAGCGGGTCTGGTCGCTGGTCGCGAAGTTGAGCGATGTGCCCAGAGAGAGGATGTGCACGTCGGACCAGGGCTTGGTGAACGCGGCGTTGAACGCGGTCGCGTCGCGGAAGGTGTAGCGGCTCCACTCCCAGCCCGAGCTCAGGCCCACCGAGAACTGCTGATTGACGGGGAAGCGCAGGTTCACGTCCACACCCAGACGGTCGATCGCGACCTTGCCGGGGCGGTTTTCGTCGAACTTGGCGCGGAAAGTGTGGCGCCAGGGAATCGTGATCGCGGCGCTGGGCTTCATCGAGTCAGGCCCGCCCGAGGTCGAAGGCGCGCCGGGCGCGGGGTCGGAGGCCTGCTGATCGCCGCCATTCGCGGGCACGTTCGCGGGCGGCTGGGCCGAGAAGCGCGAGAGGTCCGCACGCGTGTCGAGCACCAGGCCCGATGCCGGGGCGAGCGAAGCGGCCAGAGCAATCGGAGTAAGCAGCGAACGCGGAGTCAGCATGGGTGAATCCTTCACGACGCGCGGCGCATGACGGACACATCACTCGGCGCCGATCGCGGCCCGCGAGTGTAACGCCCCGCGGCGGCGCCGGCCCACGCCCGGGGCCGATCTGGGGGAGGAGCATCGCCCCGAACTCTGGACCATCAGGGCGGGAATGCGGCGCGGACGACGCACCTACGCTCTGGTCCGCACGGGGCGGTAGCTCAGTTGGTAGAGCGCCAGCTTTGCAAGCTGGATGTCAGGAGTTCGAGTCTCCTCCGCTCCATTCTGTGTCGCGTGCCTTCGCACGCGAGCTGGTCTGTGTCGTGTGCCTTCCCGCGCGAAGGCAGCCCACATGACAGGCCGACTCGCGCGAACTCGCGCCGAGGCCTGAGCGTAAGGCCAGCCAACTTCCGGGAGACCATCTCATGAGTACCGCTTCCGCTCCGATGTCGGACCTTCGCCGGCTGGCGCCCGCGCTCGTGGTGCTCGTCGTGTACGCGCTGCTGATGCTCGCGGCGGGCCTGTACGCCTTCACGCAGGCAGTGCCCGGACGGGGCACGACGGCGATCATGGTGCCGGGCGCGGCGGCGGGGCTCACGCTTCTGGCTGCGGGATTGATCGTCGTGCTCAGGGGCAAGGCCAAGAAGATCATCGCCCACGCGGCGATGGCGCTCCCGATTCTCTTCGGCGCGCTGTTTGCCATGCCCGCCTCGGGCCGGACGACGGCGCTGGAGAACTACAAGAAGGAACTGCCGATCTACGAGGCTCTGGCCGCCGAGGGCAAGGCGCCCACCGATGCCGAGGGCAAGCGCGCGTACTTCCGCGAGCGCAAGGCCTCGGACCACGACATCTCGTACCTCGTGCGGACGCTCTGGTTCCTCGTGGGCCTGAGCGCGCTGGCGCTGGTCGCCCTGTTCCTCACGCGCCCGAAGCCCGCGCCCGCGCCCGCGGCCGAGTCTGGAGCCGGACCAGGCGCCAGACCCGGCGTCTGAGAAGACGCACGCGGGCACGGCTAGGCTCGACGCATGACCGCGGATCGGCCCTCGCGCCTGGCTGGCATCTTCACGATCGTGCTCACGCTGGCGTGCTGGACGAGCATCCCGCTGTTTCTCAAGCACTTTGCGGGCCTCATCGACGGCTGGACCGCCAACGGCTGGCGTTACGGGCTGTCGGCGCTGATCTGGCTCCCCGCTCTGCTGCTCGCGTGGCGTAAAGGCAGCACACCCGACGCGCTCTGGCGCCGGGCGCTCTGGCCCAGTGTGTTCAACACGCTCGCGCAGGTCTGCTTCGGGCTCGCTCCCTACTACACCAGCCCGGCGCTGATGACCTTCAGCCTGCGGCTTCAGATCGTCTTCGTCACCTTCGGCGCCGCGCTGCTGTTCGTCGCCGAACGGCGCATCGTCCGCTCGGGCGGATTCCTCACGGGCATCGGCATGGTGATCGCCGGCACCGCCGCGACGCTCCTGCTGAACCCCGAGGGCCTGGGCGGGGGCTCGGCGCTGGGCGTCGGGCTCTCGATCGGCGCGGGGCTGCTGTACGCGTGCTACTCGCTGAGCGTCCGCAAGCTGCTGCAGGGCGTGGACCCGATCCTGGCCTTTGCCGCGATCAGCCAGTACACCGCCGCGGCGATGGTCGGCCTCATGCTCGCCTTCGGCGCACAACACGGCGCGGGCGCGCTCGACCTCGGCCTCGCGCAGTTCGGTCTGCTGATCTTGTCAGCGATCATCGGCATCGGGCTCGGGCACACGCTGTACTTCAAGAGCATCGGGACGCTCGGCGTCGCGGTCTCCGCGGGCGTGGTGCAGCTCCAGCCCGTGTTCGTGTCGATCGTCTCGACGATCTTCGGCTGGGATCGGCTGACGGGCGCGCAGTGGGCCGCGGGGGGCGTCGCGATCGCGGGCGCCGTCGTTATGCTCATCGCACAGCACCGACTGGGCCCGCACACGCCCGCGCCGAGCTCGACCTCCACCGCCGACCCCGAGTTCGCGACGCTGCCGGTCGATGAGGACGTTGCCGCCGCCGAAAACCGCTGAGGGACTGGAACGCCGATTACTCCGACGCCCGGCGCGACCACTCAAATTCCAGCGGTTCTTTCTCCGCCTGCAGGCGCGCGCGCTCATCGCCCAGATCGCGCGACTTCTTCGCGTCGCGCCAGACCTCGGGGTCTATGAGCGCCTCATCGATCTCGCGCAGGCGCGTTTCGATCTTCTCGATCCGCGCTTCGATCTGCTCGGTCTTCATGCGCCCCAGCGCGCCCATCGAGGGACCGCCGCCGGACTTCTCGGCCTTGGGCTTCTGTTCCTTCTTCGCCTCGGCCGCGGCCTTGGCGCGCTCGGCCTTCTCGCGCTTCTCGCGCTCTTCCTGCTGGCGCGCGACTTCCTCGCGCGCGCGCTGTTCCTGCTTCTCGTGCCAGTCGGTGTACGAGCCGTGAAACACTTCCACGCCGCCCTTGCCGTCGAGCACCAGCAGGTGCTCACACGTCGCGTCGATCAGCGCGCGGTCGTGCGAAATAAGCAGCAGCGTGCCCTCGTAGCCCTCGAAGCCCGTCTCATCGTCCGAGGGCTCCAGCGCGTCCTCGAGCCGCTCGGCGGACTGAATGTCGAGGTGGTTCGTGGGCTCATCGAGCACGATCAGGTTCTTCGCGCTCGCAAGGAGCCCCGCGAGGACCGCGCGCGAACGCTCGCCGCCCGAGAGTGAGCCGAGCTGGCGCTCCTGCTCCTCGCCCGTGAACAGGAACGCGCCCGCGAGGTTGCGCGCCTGCTGCTCGCTCAGCGCCTTGCCCGGGACTTCCTTCAGAATCACGTTCTGCAGATAGCGCCAGACGGTGTTGTCGCCCGGCACATGGTCGTGCATCTGCTTGTAGTAGCCCGTGACGACGTTGGACCCGATGCGCACGGTGCCGGTGTCGGGCGCCTCTTCGCCCAGCAGCACGCGGATGAGCGTGGACTTGCCCGCGCCGTTGGGCCCGATGATGCCCCACCGCTCGCCTCGGTTCACGACGACGTCAAAGTCGCGGAACAGGACCTTCTCCGAGCCGTCGTGGTTGGTGTAGGCCTTGCTGATGCCGCGCGCGGCGACCACGACATCGCCCGAGCGCTGGGGCTTGGGCAGGTCGAGGCTGAACACCGCGAGCTCGATGGGCCGTTCGAGCTTGTCGTCGCGCTTGGAGCGTTCCAGGCGCGTCTCGCGACCCTTGGCCTGGCGCGCGCGCTGCCCGGCCTTATAGCGCCGGATGAACGCTTCCTGCTTCTTCCATTCCGACTGCTGATTCTCGTACGCGCGCATCTGCGTGAGGCGCCGGTCGGCACGGATGGCGGTGAACGCGGCGTAGTTGCCCGGGTAATCGATCAGCCGCCCGCGCTCGACCTCGATGATCCGCGTCACGACATTGTCGAGCAGATAGCGGTCGTGCGAGATCATGATCACCGCGCCGCGGAACTCTTCTTTCAGATAGTGCTCGAGCCAGAGCCGCCCGTCGATGTCGAGGTGGTTCGTGGGCTCGTCGAGCAGCATCACGTCCGGCGCCTCGAGCAGCAGCTTCGCGAGCGCGATGCGCCCCTTCTGCCCGCCCGACAGGCCCGCGACCGGGATCGAGAACTGCTCGTCGCGGAACCCCAGACCGTGCAGCACCTCGTCGATCTTGTGATCGACGGCATATCCCCCCGCGGCCTCGATCTCCGACTCCAGCCGCGCCTGATCCCTCAGCAGCTTGTCCAGCGCGGGGCCCTCGGCGGTCGCCATCGCATGAAACACCTCGTCGAGCCGCTTGTGCAGCGCGTGCAGCTTCTCGAACGCGGCCTCCGCCGCGCCTCGCAGCGTGTCCGTCGGGTCCAGCCTCGGGTCCTGCGTCAGATATCCAAGCCGCGACCCGCGGTTGAGGACGACCTGGCCTTCGTCGGGTTTGAGCTCGCCCGTGAGGACCTTGAGGAACGTCGTCTTGCCCGCGCCGTTGCGCCCGACGATGCCCAGACGCTCGCCCGGCTCGACGGAGAGCGAGACACCGTCGAGGATCGTGCGATGGCCAAAGTGATGAGCGATGTTGGTCGCGGCAAGAACGGGCATGGCTGGACAGGCGCGGCTGCGCGGCTCCTAAATCGGTGAGTCGGTCGGTCGGCGCGGCCCGCCCGCCCGCGTCACACTGGAGAAAGCTTGCCGAACATGCCGGGGCTTCAGCGTGGGAAGCTGGGAAAGCTCGGGGGATGAGCCGGGCAATCTCAGCGGTGCGGGCACGAACTTCGCGAATCGCGCTGAAGCAGCGTAGCGGCGTCGCCGCGCGCAGGGTGTATTCTGTACGTTCAACTTCCTCCGCTTTGCCCTTTCTCTCGCACCGATTCCGGAGGGAAGTGCCCATGAGCGACCAGAGCAGCCACGCCGACAAGCCCGCCGAACCTCCGCCATGCGCGCCCGCGCCGGGGTCGCGAATCTCGCTGCCCGCTCAGTGCAAGCCCTCGGCCGCCGCTCGCGTGCCCATACCGCGATTCGATCCGGGCGTGCCCAGCGAGCAGGCCGCGCACACGCTGTACGAATCGCTGCGACTGCGCCGCTCGTGCCGGCAGTTCTCCGATCGGCCGGTCCCTGCCGAGACGATCGAGTGGTGCATCCGCTGCGCGGGCACGGCACCCTCGGGCGCGAACAAGCAGCCCTGGCGCTTCATCGCGATCAACGACCCGGCGCTCAAGCGCCAGATCCGGCTGGGCGCCGAGGCCGAGGAGAAGGAGTTTTATGAGCGCCGCGCCAGTCGCGAGTGGCTCGCGGACCTCGCGCCGCTGGGCACCGAGTGGGAGAAGCCGTTCCTCGAGACCGCGCCCTGGCTGATCGCGATCTTCCGCCTGGTGAAGACCGACGCCGACGAACAGGGCCGGTCCGGGCAGGTCTACTACCCGCAGGAATCCGTCGGCATCGCCTCGGGCATGCTCGTCGCGGCGCTGCACCTCGCGGGGCTCTCCACGCTCACGCACACGCCCAGCCCCATGAACTTCCTCGCACGCATCCTGAAGCGGCCCGAGCACGAGCGCCCGTTCCTGCTGCTGCCGGTGGGCTACGCGGCGCAGGGCGCAACCGTGCCCGACATCCACAGGCTGCCGCTGGAGCAGATCATGGTGCGGAACCTCGGCGCGCCGCGCGATGAAGGCTGCTGAGCAGACTCAGCCCTTGACGGCCTTGCACACCTTGGACGCGGCGTCAGAGAGATCGGTCGCCGACTGCATCGTCGGGATCTCGCCTCGCGCCGCGTCGAGCAGTTCGCGCCCACGCTGCACGTTGGTGCCCTCGAGCCGGACGACCAGCGGCACCTTGAAGCCCTTGCTCCCGTCGGCGTTCTGGAAGTTGCGCGCGGCGTTGATGATGCCCTGCGCGATCACGTCGCAGCGCATGATCCCGCCGAAGATGTTCACAAGCACGCCCTGAACCTTCGCGTCCGACAGGATGATCGAGAACGCGCCGGTCACGGCCTCCTCGCTCGCGCCGCCGCCGACGTCCAGGAAGTTCGCCGGCTCCCCGCCGTGGAGCTTGATGATGTCCATCGTCGCCATCGCCAGGCCCGCGCCGTTGACGAGGCACCCGATGTTGCCGTCGAGCGCGACATAGCTCAGGCCCAGGTGCTGCGCCTTCATCTCCGCGGCGTTCTCGACCGCCGGATCCTCGAGCGCCTGCAGTTCCTTGTGCCGGAACAGCCCGTTCTCATCGAACGAGAACTTCGCGTCGATCGCCATCACCGCGGGCTCGCCGTCGGCGCCCTTGGCGATCACGAGCGGATTGATCTCCGCGAGCGTGCAGTCCTTCTCGATGTACAGCTTGCCGAGCTTCTGGATCACGTCCGCCGCCTGCGAGGCGAGCTTGCCGGTGAACCCGAGCTGGAAGGCGATCTTCCGCGCCTGGAAGCCCTGCACGCCGTGGACGGGGTGGAGCGGCTCCTTGATGATCGCGTCGGGGTTGGTCTCGGCGACGTGCTCAATATCCACGCCGCCCTGACGGCTGGCGATCAGGATGTTCCGGCGCTGCTTGCGGTCGGTGGTGATGGCGAGATAAAACTCCTCGGCGCCGCCGCCCGCGCGCTCGAGAATGTCCACGCCCGCGGCGACCAGCAGCTTCTTGACCTCCAAGCCCTCGGGCGGGGTCTGGGGCGACTTCATGCGGTTGCTGAGCATGAACGCCGCGGCAGTCGACGCCTCGTCCTCGCTCTTGACCAGCTTCACGAAGCCCGCCTTGCCGCGCCCGCCGGCATGGACCTGACCCTTCACGACCGCCAGGTCGGTGCCCGACTTGGCGCGGACCTCGCGATAGGCCGCGGGAGCGTCAGCGACGTACGAAATCACCGCGCCCGGGGGCACCGGGATGCCCGCGCCCCGCAGCAACTCGCGCGCCTGATACTCGTAGATCTTCATGGCTGGTACGCTCCTCTGAATCGGCCGGCCTGGGTCGGACAGGGGGCCGGATCGCCGCGGATCCGGGCCTGGGGCCGATCGTAGCGTCAACCGGCACCGATCGGCGCCCGCCGACGCAGGTATACTCGCCCGCACCCAACGGGGAATCACGGATGTCCCAGCCCGTTCGCGTCATCGCGCTCATGAACCAAAAAGGCGGCGTCGGCAAAACGACGACCACCGTGAACCTCGCCGCGGCCATCGCGCGCAAGGGCCGCAACACCCTCGTTATCGACCTGGACCCCCAGGCCCATGCCAGCCTGCACCTAGGCGTCGGCGCCGAGGGCGCGCCCCCCAAGTCCACCGTCTACGACGTGCTGCTGGACGAACAGTCCGACCCGCGCGCGTCGATCCACACCGTCAACGAACACCTGGCCGTCCTGCCCGCCGAGACCGACCTCGCGGGCCTCGAGGCCGACCTCGCGGGCGTCGCCGACGCGCAGAAGCGTCTGGACCGGGCCATCACGCGCCTGGGCGGCGAGTACGAATTCGTGCTGCTGGACTGCCCGCCCTCGCTGGGCATTCTGACGATCAACGGCCTCACCGCCGCGCGCGAAGTTCTCATCCCCATGCAGGCCCACTTCCTCGCCCTGCAGGGCGTGGGCAAGCTGCTGGAAACCGTCAAGCTCGTTTCCTCGCGCGTCAATCCGCGGCTGCGGGTGCTCGGCATCGCCCTGTGCATGCACGACCCCAGCAGCACCCACGTGCGCGAGGTCGTCGCGGACCTCGAATCCTTCTTTGAGGCCGCGCGCGCCCCCGGCGCCCCCGACACGCCCTGGAAACTCGCGCGCGTCCTCCGCCCGGCCATCCGGCGCAACATCAAGCTGGCCGAGTGCCCGAGCTTCGGGCAGTCGATCTTCGACTACGCCCCCGACGCCCCCGGCGCGCAGGACTACGCCAACCTCGCCGAGCCTCTGATCCGCGAGTGGGACGCGCTGATGGCCAAGCGTGCGCAGCTCGCGGCCGACGCCTCGCCCACGACCCCCACCACCTCGGCCGCCGCCGCGTCCATCCCGGGCTCGGTGTGAGCCACCGGCCTTCCGCCAACTCCGACGCGCCCACGTCCAACCCGCACCACGGGTTCCTTGCCGCGGCCGTGCGGGTCGTGACGGGGCTCACACTCGTCTCGCGGTTCGCGGGCCTCGCGCGCGAGCTGACGACCGTCTACATCTTCGGCGCGACGGCCGTGGGCTCGGCCTTCGCCGCGGCGTTCGCGATCCCCAACCTCTTCCGGCGGCTCTTCGGCGAAGGCGCCCTCTCGGCCGCGTTCCTGCCCGAGTACACCGCCCTCCGCAAGGCCGACCCCGCCCGCGCCGACGCGCTCGCCTCGCTCACGCTCCGCTGGCTGCTGCTCATCACGGGCTCCATCACGCTCGTGATCGAACTCGCGCTCGTCGCGACGCTCCTGCTCGGGGGCGCCTCGGACCCCGAACGCCGACTGAGCCTGCTGCTCATCATCGTCATGCTCCCCATGATGCCGATGGTCTGCGTCACCGCGATCCTCGGCGGCATGCTGCAGGTCCACGGCAAGTTCGGCCCCCCCGCCGCCGCGCCCATCATCCTCAACCTCTTCATGATCGCCGCGGGCGCGTTCTACTTTCTCGCGCCCGGCGCCGACGACACGGCCCGCGAAGCCTCGCGGACTCTCGCGGCCTATCTCATCGGCGCCGCCGCCGTCGCCGCGAGCCTCGCTCAGGTCGCTTGGTCGCTCCTGGCCCTCCGCGGGCATGCGCGCTTCCCGCGCGACACCGCCATCGCCCGCGACAGCGCCCGCGCGATGTTCTCACGCTTCATCCCTGTCGTCGTGGGCATGGGCACGCTCCAACTCAACACCCTGCTCGACACCGTCATCGCCATGTGGCCCGTCTGGGTCGGCCCCACGCTGCTCGGCTACGCCTACCCCCTCGACGAATCCTCCAACGTCATCCTCACCAACGTCGCGCGCCTCTATCAGTTCCCGCTCGGGGTCTTCGGCATCGCGGTCGCGACGGCCGTCTTCCCCCTGCTCTCGCTCACCGCGGGCGAACCCGACAAGTTCACCGACACCCTCCGCCGGGGCGTGAGGCTCTCGCTGTTCATCGGGCTGCCCGCCAGCGCCGGGCTCGCGGTCGTCGCACCCGACATGATCGGCGCGCTCTTCGGGCTGGGCAGCAAGGGCTATCAGGAGGCCGACATCGCCCGCGCGGCCTCGGTGCTCGTCGCCTTCGCGCCCGGCGTCTGGGCCTACGCCCTCAACCACGTGCTCACCCGCGCCTTCTACGCGCGTCAGGACACCCGAACGCCCATGCGCGTTGCGCTCGCGATGGTCGCGCTCAACCTCACGCTCAACTGGACGCTCATCTGGTTCGCACGCGAGGCGGGGCTGGCGTGGGCCACCAGCTCAGCCGCGATCGTCCAGTGCGGCGTCCTCATCCTCATTCTCCGCAAACGCTTTGACATCCACGCGCTCGACCGCGAGACGCTCCGCGCGATCGTTCGGCTCACGCTCACGACGCTGCTCATGGCCGGCGCCGTGCTCGGAGCTCTCGCGCTCACCTCCAAGCTCATCCACACGCTCGCGCCCGATCTCTCCGCATGGTCGCGCCACGCGCTGCGCATGGGCGTGGGCGCGGGGGTCGGCGTCGCGAGCTATGCCGGGCTCTCGTTCCTGCTGCGCGTTCCGGAGCTGCGATGGCTCGCCCAGCGCGCGCCCAAAGGCGCGGGCAACGGCGCGATGTCGGGCATGGACCTGGGCTGAACCTTCTCTGCGGAGGGCACACGCATGACGACGAATCTCCGAGGCCGGACCATCGCGATCACGGGCGCGAGCTCGGGCATCGGCGCGGCAACCGCGCTCGCGTGCGCCCGGGAGGGCATGAACGTCGTGCTCGCCGCGAGGCGCGAGGACCGGCTCGCGCAGGCCGTCGCCTTGATCAACGCCGACGCGCGCGTCCGCGAGGCGCAGGGCCGCGCCATGTCCGTGCGCGCCGACGTCACCAACCCCGACGATTGCCGCGCGATCGTCGACGCCGCGGTCGCGACCTACGGCTCACTCTTTGCGATGTTCGCCAACGCCGGCTACGGCCTCGAGCGCCCGGTGCTCGAGACCAGCGACGCCGAGTTCCGCGAGATGTTTGAGGTGAACTTCTTCGGCACGCTCCACGCCCTCCGCGCCGCCGCGCCCGTCCTCACCGCCGCGGGCGAAGGACACCTGATCCTCTGCTCCTCGTGCGTCGCCAAGATCGGCGTGCCCTACTTCGCGGCCTATTCCGCGAGCAAGGCGATGCAGGACCACGTGGGCCGCGCACTGCGGCACGAGCTCGACGGCACGGGCGTCTGCGTCTGGACCGTGCACCCGATCGGCACCAACACCGAGTTCTTCGACAAGGCCGCGGCTCTCTCGGGCGAAAGCTGGCTCGATCACACCCCCGCCTCACTCATGCAAAGCCCCGACGTCGTCGCCCAGCGCATCGTCCGCGCCATGAAGCGCCCCGCGGGCGACGCGCGCCGCGGCTCGGGCTCGGGCGGCACCGAGATCTGGACCCGCTGGGGCCTGCCGATGGTCTTTGCCGCTTCGGGCGCCTTCCCGCGCCTGACCGACTGGGCGCTGCGGACGCTCTTCCGCCGGCGGCGCGCCAAGTCGCAGCGCGCCTCTACGCCTTCGGCTTCGCGATGAACAGTTGCCCGTCGCGGTAGACGTGATTGATCACGGGCGTGGTCTGCGGGAAGTACATGTCCATCCGGTTGTACTCGCGCGGGAGCCATCGAGCGCGCAGCTCCGTGTTCCGCCGGCGCGCGAACGTGTAGTTGAGCACGAAGTCGTCCCGCTGGTCAGGGTTCTCTTCGCACATCTCACCCCACTGCGCGATGAAGCCCCGCGCCGCGGGCGTGTCCGCGATGTACATCACACCCGACGAGGAATGCAGCCGCGTGGGGTCGTGGATCTCGGTCAGCCCATTGCCCGCATCCGCGAAGAGGTTGTAGCACATGAAGTCCACGTCGCCGCGGGCCGAGGCCTCGCGAAGCACCGCCGGCTCTTGGCAGATCTCGCAGTCCGCGTCCATCCACACGACGGGCCCGCGGTGCTTGTCGAGCTTGTCGAGCAGGAACCGCGGCTTCTTGGCGAGGTTTCTGATCCAGTCGCCCGTCGACGGAAACTCGTCGATGTCGTACGGCACGCCAAAGCGCTCGCAGGAAGCGCGCAGCTTCTCGGCGAACTGACGGTACACGCCGTCGCCCGTGAAGAAGCTCACAACCCTCACGACGCGCCGCCCTTCTCCGCATGGCCCGGAGGCGCATCGGGCAGCTTCGACCGCGCCCTGAGCTTGAAAATCCGACCATCGCGGTACACGTGGTTCACGATCGGCGGCGTCTTGGGCCAATAGCTGTCCAGCCGGTTGTACGCCTGCGGAAGCCAGGCAAACCTCAGATCCTTGCGCCTCCGCTCGGGCCAAGCCTTGTTCATCGTCACGTCGTCGCGGACGTCGGGCGCCCGCGCGCACCACTCGCCCCACTCGGCGATCCAGTCCAAGCCCGCTTCCGTCGGCGCCGCCCACACGACCCCGCCCGAAGCAATCAGTTTCTCGGGCGCATAGCGCACCATCCCGTTCTCCGGGTCCGCGGCGAAGTTGTAGCACATGAAGTCCACGTCCTCGCGCTCGAACATCACCGGGTGATGGATCAGCTCACAGTCGCAATCCAGCCACACGCACGGCTCGCCGATCTCCCGCAGTTTCCGCAGCAGATACAGCGGCTTGCGGATCATGTTGTGAAACCAGTTCGCGTCGGTCGCAACGTACTCGATGTGGTGCGGGACGCCGAACTTGTCGCACGAGCGCATCAGGGTCTGCGCAAAGTCCCGATACGCCCCGTCGCCCGTGTAGAACGACACCACGTGAAACCTCATCGCGAAACCTCCCGCGCGGTCCGCAGCCGACTCTTGACCCGCAGCAGCGCGCCGCGGCCATACCGATGGTTGATCACCGGGCGCACATCGGGCCACACCGAGTCCAGCCGGTTGTACGACAGGGGCACCCAGCGGAAGCGCAGGTCGGTCCGACGGTCCTCATTGAACGCCGCGTTCAGGTGCGTGTCATTCCCCCGGTCCGGCTCAGCGGTCGCACGGGCGTGCCAAGCCTCGACCAGCGAGATCGCCGCGTCCGTCGGCGCAAACCACAGCACGCCCCCATTCGTGTCCAGCGTCTCCGGCGTCAGCACTCCCGTCCGACTGAACCGCGGCTCGTTCCGGCAGTTGATCGCCATGAAATCCACGCCCGCGCCCTCGCGCAGAAGCACGGGGTCGGCCATCACCTCCGTATCCGCGTCGAGCCACAGCACCGGCTCGCCCCACGCCCGCAGACACTCGAGCACGTACGCCGGCTTGAGATTGCACGTGCGCTGCCATGTTCCCGCGGACTCGATCACGCGCTCGCGCAGCTCGATCCCCCACCGCTCGCACGAGGTCCTCAGGATCCTCGCCGCATCCGCGTACGCGCCTTGCGCTGTGTACATCGTGGCGGCGATCATGCGCCCGCCCCCTTCGCCTGGCCCAGCCCCCGCTCGCCCAGCAGCCGCGTGGGCCGGGCCGGACGCCGGACGACGCCGGGCGTCTTGGCCAGCGCCCCGCGCACCACCGCCAGCGCCTCCTGAGGCGAGTCCGTGACCGTCAGCAGGTCCAGATCGCCCGACGAGATCGTTCCCTCGCGCTCCATGCGCTCGCGCAGGAACGCGAGCATCGGCTCCCAGAACGCCTTGCCCATCAGCACGATCGGGAATGAGCTGACCTTCCGAGTCTGCACCAGCGTCGCGATCTCCCACAGCTCGTCCAGCGTGCCGAAGCCGCCCGGCAGAATGATGAACGCGTACGAGTACTTCACGAGCATCACCTTCCGCACGAAGAAGTAGCGGAAGTCAATGAACCGATCGACGTACGGATTGGGCTTCTGCTCGTGGGGCAGCACGATGTTGCACCCGATGCTGCGCCCGCCCGCGTCCTTCGCGCCGCGGTTGGCCGCTTCCATGATCCCGGGTCCACCGCCCGTGATCGTCGTGAGGCCCGAACGCGCGATCTCACGCCCGACGTCGCGCCCGAGCGCGTAGTACGGATGGTCCTCGGCAAAGCGCGCAGACCCGAACACCGTGACGCACGGCCCCACAAAGTGCAGCGCGCGAAAGCCGCGGATGAACTCCCAGCTGATCCGCACAACTCGGAGGGCCTCGTCGAGCCGTGACCGCGGACCGGCCAGCAGGTACTGCTCGTCCGAGCTCCCCGGCGCCTTCGCCCATGGCCCCGAGGCTTGCCGGGGCAGCCCTGTCCCACCCGTGGAATGCTCCGCACTCATCCGTGACTCCCTGTCGGTCTGAACCTCAACGCACGCAGAGCCTACCCCGTTCGGGCCATGCCGGTGAGTGCACCACACACCCCGGGGAGACCCAATGTCCCCTGTTCGTACGACGTTCGAACGCCAAAAGTCCCCTGAGTATGGGACACTCCCCTCAGGAGGCGGGCGGGGACTCCCGGCAGTTATCAACAAACTCCCCGGTTTGGCCACGCTCCTTGCGTGCAGACCCCGGGTGAAGTGTGTACACTGTGTGTGGATGAGGGCGGGTTCGTGGGGACGAGCCTCTGGAGACCCCCTGTGATTCAGGCAGGGCGTTCCGTGGGTCGGCAGACCGTTGAATCCGGCGCGACGAAGGGCGCGTTCGGAGTGATCGCGATCGCCGAACCGATCAGGGGGCACATCACGTTGGAAACCGGATCAACAAGGTCCGCTTCTGCGTTCCGACGAGTCGATTTTCCAGGTGCTGAGGAGTGTGTCTCATGGTGCAGACTCCCGTCAAAGCGGGCGGTCCTGTGCAATGGACGGAGGCAGCCTTACCAACGCTCTGGGCAGCGCTGGTGGAGGACTGCAACGCCGCGATCGCGATCGTCGATGCCGACGGTCATTTCCAGTTCGCCAACGACGTGCTGACGAACATCATCTCCCCGGAGAAGGGGACGCTGGTGGGCTACCGCTACCACGACTTCTTCTCGCATGACTTTGCCGAGGAGCGCGTGCGGTTTATCCGTCAGGCACTCGAGTTCGGCCGGGGCATCACCATCGAGGGCATCTGCCGCGGCAGATTCCGCCGGACGATGGTCCGACCGATCCCCCCTGACGCCAACGGGCGCCGGCGGGTGCTGAAGATCTCCCGCCCAGCCTCGGCCATGGACGCCACCGCGTCGGGCGCCACCAAGCCCATCAATGACTTGGCGATCCGCACCCGCTACGACGACATGGGCCCGCTCGCGTCGCTCACCAGCCGCGAACTGGACATCATCCGACTCATCGGCGCGGGCCTATCCACCGCCGAGATCGCCAAGCGCCTCCACCGCTCGGTCAAGACCATCGAGTGGCACCGCGTCAGCCTCGGCAACAAGCTCGGTGTGGCCAACCGCGTTGAGCTCGCCCGCATCGCGATCGGCGCGGGCCTGGTCGGGCTCGACGACACCGTCAAGGAACCCGACGCCGAGCCCGCGGGCGCCTGAATCGGCCCCACATCTCCGCTTTGTCCCCCTCAAGGCCCGCCCACGCGGGCCTTTTTTCTTTCCATCCCGTCCCCCGATGCATCCCTTGACGACGGGACGCGAGCCTGTACACTGTTGAGAAGCCGTTCTCATGTCGCACCGACCTGAATCCATCCCGGCCTTCCGGTCCTCGCTGGCGAGTCTCGCTCGCCTGCGAGTCATGGTCGTCGGTGCGTTCATCGCGGCACTGGTGCTCTTTGGGATCCTGCCCGCCCTGCACGCGGCCAGCCACACGGCGCTCGGTGCAGGCACGCCGCACGTGCACCACCATGCCGAGCAGCACGCTCACCACGCAGGCCACGCCTGCGCGGGTCACAGCGCGCTGGTGCCTGCTGACCTCAGCGCGCACGCGACGAGCGCCGAATCCGAGCGTCCGCTGGACTCATCCTGCCACACCTGCGTCGAGCTTCTGCTCGCCTCGGCGTTCACCGCGCCGGGCCTCGCGCTCGACTGGGCCGCTCCGGCGCTTGAAGTGTCCGGCTTTGCCTCCACGGACTCCGCGGGCCTGATGACTGCGCGTGAGATCGCCCTCGCGCACGCCCGCGGCCCGCCCGCCTGCTGACCCCTCACCCGGGCCCCGCGTTCAGCGTTCGGCCCGCGTTGCGCCCCTCGGCCGAGCTCGCTGCGTGCCCCTTCGCACGCCCGCCCAGAGCCTCCGCCGACGGGCCCCATCCCTCACACAGCGTTGTCCCGGCTCTTCACTCCCCTGGGGAGGCCCTCATGCCTCGTTCGCGGGCATTCACGCTCATCGAGCTTCTGGTCGTCATCGCGATCATCGCGCTGCTGATCGGCATCCTGCTGCCCTCGCTGGGCCAGGCCCGGCGCAGCGCGCAGTCGACCAAGTGCCTGAGCAACATCCGCCAGCTCCAGACCGCGCAGCTGATGTACGCCGACACCCACCGCGAGGCGCTGATCGACGCCGGGCTGAACCACGGCGGGGTCACCACGCTCGCGGGCGTCCGCAACTCCTGGCCCAACGCACTCTCGTCGTACTACGGCTCGCGGCTGGTGATCCGCTCGCCCTTGGACCGCTCGCCGTTCTGGAACATCACCGAGGGCGGCAACGACCGGGGCCTGACGCTCGCGCAGCTCGAAGAGGCGCTGGTGAACAACCAGTCGCCCAACCTGAGCCGGATCTCGCGCTGGACCAGCTACGGCCTCAACAACTACCTCACCCGCTCCAAGGCCCCCATGCTCGACCCCACCGAGCCCTTCGACACGCTCGCGAAGATCCCGGTCCCCGCCAAGACCGTGCAGTTCCTGATGATGACCTTCGGCGACGACGGCTCGCAGTTTGCCAAGGCCGACCATGTCCACGCCGAATCGTGGTCCGACGGCGACGAGGGCTCGCAGCCGATCATCGCGTCGCGTGAGATGGAGCTCGCAGCCCTCGGCGGCAAGAAGGGCACGTGGGACGCGAAGGCGCACTACGGCTTCCTCGACGGTCATGCCGCCGCGCTGCGCTTTGCCGACGTCTATCGCTCCATCGACCAGAACAGCTTTCACCCGCTCTTCGCCCGCTAGCGACGCCCGCTCTTCTCGCTGGCTGATCCGCGCTGAGGACCGCCCGACCCACCCATCGCCTTCCGGAGATCCGACCCATGAACCGACGCTCGACCACGCTCTGCCGATCGCTGCCCTTGGCGGCGATCCTCGCCTCGACCAGCGCCCACGCCCAGCACGCAACCGACATGGTGCTGGGGCTGGACGCGGGCGCGATCACGATCAGGGCCGTGAATCCTGACGACAACTCGCTGATCCCCGCGCGGGTGTTCAAGGCCTCGTTCACCGACGCGCCCAACTTCACCAACAACCCGGGGTTTGACACGCTGCCGGGCACGTTCCCATCGCAGACGCCCATCGGTTTCACGATTCAGCGGGCCCTGCGCGTCTGGAACACCGAGCAGTGCAATTTCAACGACCTTGCTTCGCTGCAGTTCCGCATCCGCTACGCGACCCTGCCCGCGGTCTTCACGCCGCTGACCGACACGCCCGTCACGGGCTTCACGGTCCGCGTGAACTCGTCGGGCGAGTTTCATCATCACTACGGCGTGACGATCCAGGCGCCCGCGACGCCCGGCCTGTACCTCTACGAAGCCCAGCTCTGGTCGACCACGCCCGGCATCAACCCTTCGCCCAACTACTGGGTCGTGTACAACCAGGGCGGCATCGACGCCGCAACGCACGACCGCGCGGTGCGATGGGTCCTGCGCACGCTCGCGTCGGGGTGCGTCGCTGATTACGACCTCTCCGGGTTTGTCGATTCCGACGACTTCACCGCCTTCGTCACCGACTTCACCGAGGGCAGTTGCGAGGCCGACGTCGACAACACGGGCTTCGTTGACTCCGACGACTTCACCACCTTTGTCGGCGCCTTCGAGCAGGGGTGTCCGTAACCCCATCCCACTCTGGTTTCCGCGCGGGGCCGGGCTCACATCCGCGGCCTCCCGACCCCGCGTTCCTCGTGTCCGGTCCCGCGGTGTGTTTGTCCGCGTTGGGATTTCAGAGAGAGAGCGACAGATGAAGCGTTTCCTCAGCGTCCTCAGCCTTGCTGCCCTTGCGGGCGTCAGCCAGGCCCACGTCGGTGACATCGGCCTCAAGGTCATCAACGGCCAGATCGTCACCGGCAAGGTCGAAGAGATCGGCGGCGTCGACACCGTGCTCCCCGGCGAGCGCGTCTTCGGCGGCGATTTCTCCGAGTTCATCCCCGGCTACTCCGACGAGCCCGGCTTCTTTGCGGTCGACGGCGAGTTTGCCGCGGGCACCGGCATCGGCTTCACCCTCTACAAGGCCCTGCGCGTGTGGAACGGCAGCGACTTCTCCACCGTCGCCGGCCCCACGATCAACATCGAGTTCGGCCCCAACTCGGTCACGACGCCCCTGACCGACGGCCCGATCGAGGGCTTCACCTTCGCCGTCCCCGCCTCGGGCGGCTTTGACGAGCACTGGGACTTCATCCTCTCCGACGTCAACGCCACGGGCATCTACCTGCTCGAGTTCGAGATCTGGTCGACCGACACCACCGTCGCCCGCTCCGAGCGCACGTGGATCGTGCTGAACTATGGCCAGTCCGAGGTCGATCACGACGCCGCGATCGAGTACGCCGAAGAGAACCTCGTGCCTGCCCCGGGCGCGGTCGCGCTGCTGGGCGTCGCGGGGCTGATGGCGTCGCGCCGTCGCCGGGCCTGAGCGTTCTGATTCAGTTCCGACCCAACGCGCCCGCGCGGGTGTCTCATGCCGAGCCCCGCGCGGGCTTATTGTTTCGCAACGCCATGACCAACCCATCCACGCCGGTGCTCTCGATCCGTGGGCTGCGCTTTCGTTATCCGGGAGCGCAGACCGACACCGTGAGCGTCTCGAACCTCGACCTTGCCGCGGGCGAGCAGTTGCTGCTCACCGCGGGCTCAGGCAAGGGCAAGAGCACGCTGCTGCAGCTCATCGCGGGCCTGCTCGACGCGGGCGAGGGCTCGATCGTGCTCGCGGGCACCGACATGGTCAGGCTCCGCGGCGCTTCGCGCGACACGCACCGGGGCCGGCACCTGGGCATGATCTTCCAGACGTTCAACCTGCTGCACGGCTTCACGGCGCTCGAAAACGTGCTCGCGGCGCTGATGTTCAGCGAGATCCCGCCGCGCGAGCACCGCGCCTCGGCCCTCGCGCTGCTCGGGCGCCTGGGGATCGATCGCCCCGACGCGACGCCCGAAGAGCTCAGCGTGGGCCAACAGCAGCGCGTGGCGGTTGCGCGAGCCGTCGCGGCCAGGCCCGCGCTCGTGCTTGCCGACGAACCCACCGCGAGCCTTGACCCCGAGAACGCCGCGGGCGCGATGGACCTGATCCAGTCGGCCTGCAAGGACGTCGGCGCGGCGCTGCTGTGCGTGAGCCATGATCCTTCGATGGCGCCCCGCTTTGCCCGCCGCGTGTCGCTCGCCGAACTCTCCCTCAACGCCCCCGCGATCGGAGCCGCGCGATGACGCACCTCACCGACCTTTCCATCGTGCTCCGCAGCCTGACCTCGCGGCTGTTCTCCACGACGATCACCGTCGCGACCGTCGCGGTCGCGGTGGCGCTCATGCTCGTGCTGCTCACCATGCGCGAGGCCGGGCGGCGCGCGTTCGACCGCGGCTCGGGCGACATGCACCTCTATGTCAGCGCCGACTCTTCGCCCTTGGTCTCGGTCCTCAACGGCATCTTCTACGCCAATCCGCCCGCACGCGCGATCCCCTACGCACGCTATCAGTCCCTCCGCGCCACGCTGCCCGTCGACGCCCCCGAGGGCAGCGGCCTCGAACCCGGCTACGCCATCCCCACGCAGATCGGCGATTCGTACCGCGGCCTGCCCGTCGTCGCAACCAAGCCCGAGTTCTTCGCGCGCTTCAAGCCCGACGAGCGAGCGGGACTCACCTTTGCGCAGGGCCGCGCGTTCGCCAAAGAGTTCGAACTCGTCGTCGGCGCACGCGCCGCTCGGCTCACAGGCCTCAAACTCGGCGACAAGATCGCGCTCACCCACGGCGCGCCCAAGCCCGGCGAACAAGCCCACGTGCACGAGCAGTACCTCTACGAAGTCGTCGGCATCCTCGCGCCCACCGGCACGCCCCACGACCGCGCCCTCTTCAGCGACCTCAATTCCACCTGGATCATCCACGCCCACGATCGCCGCGAGCGCAGCGCGAGCCATGAACACGCGGGTGACGAGGCCGCGCTGACCGTCGCCGACCTCACCGACGCCGATCGGCTCATCACCGGCATCATGCTGCGCCTCGCGACGCGCCCCGGCGCCGCGGCACCCTCCTCCCTGCCTCAGGTCTTCTCGCGCCTGCGCACCGACGCGACGCTGACCGTCGCCAGCCCCAGCGACCAGATCCGCCGGCTGTTCGAGATCGTCGGCGCGATCGACCAGCTCTTCATCGCCATGGCCGCGGTCGTCATGCTCTCCAGCGGCATCGCCATCATGCTCGCGCTGTACAACTCCATGGAACTGCGCCGGCGCCAGGTCGCCGTCCTCCGCGTGCTGGGCGCAAGCCGAGGGCGCATCTTCGGGCTCGTGCTGACCGAGTCGGCGCTGCTCGGGCTCATGGGCGCCGCGGCGGGCATCGCGATCGCGTTCCTCGGGGCGCGCGTCGCGGCCGATGTGCTCCGCCGGTCCGTTGGCCTCGTGATCGATCCGACGCTCGACCCGCGCGCCTCGGTCGTCATCGCGGCCGCAGCGGTGCTCCTCGCGGCGCTCGCGGGCATCGTCCCCGCCGTCATGGCCTACCGCACCAGCGTTGCGAAGAACCTCCGGCCGATCGGATAAACTTGCGGCGCGCCTGAGATTCCGGGGCTTCGGGGGCGGGCGCGGTCACTGTGCGGAAGGACTGTGTATGAAGATCGTCTGGGCCCTGATCGTCGCGCTCTTTGCCGCTGCCGCGGCCTTTGTGTTCATGCCCGCGCGCCCAGCCGCGACGCCCGCTCCCGGTCCGAACTCGGACGCCCCACGCGCTGACAGCACGCCGACGACTCCGACAGCCCCCGCGCCGAGCGCAACGCCTTCGCCGACCGCGACGACGCCCGCCGCCGCTCCCGCAGCTTCCACTCCGCCTCAGGCGAGCGCTTCGCCCTCAAC
>JANRKN010000171.1:0-3247 GCA_033763435.1 Planctomycetota bacterium | reverse complement strand
CGCAGGTCGCCTGGCACGCGACGCTGGGCATGGGCCTGATCGCGGGGGTGCTCATGCTCCGGCTCGATCTGCTCGCGGCGCTGCCGGTTGTCGGCACGAAGGTGCCGCTCGGGCGCTTCACGGGCGCCGACGCGATGGCCGTCGATGCCGCGAGGCTGCGCGATGAGCTGCGCGAGCGCACGGGCAAGGAGCCGATGTTCATCGCCGAGCACTATGGACGCGCCTCGCAGCTCTGGTTCTACCTGTCGCGCGCGGGCGAGAAGGACGTCACGGTCTTCGCGGCCTCGCCCTTCATGGGTGGCCGGCGCACGCAGTGGGACTACTGGCCCCGCACAAGCCTGCTCGACGCGGCGCTGATCGGCCGGCCCGCGGTGCTCGCGGGGGGCGATGAGCCGCGATGGAGTAAGGCCTTCGCGCGTGTCGAGGACCGGGGCGTCCTTGAAGGCGACCGCAAGCGCGGCCGGCGCGTGTTCCTGGGCGAGCAATACCTCGGCTTTGTTCTTCCCGCGACGCCGACCGGCGCGGAGGTGGCGCGATGATCGGCCCGACGTTGACGGCTCCATCATGGAAAGCGCCGTGGGAGCGCGCGATTGACCGTCGGCGTGCGCTCGTCCGCTGGGGCCTCGTGCTCGCGGGGTTCGTCATCTTCACGCTGCTGGATCATCGCCTCGCGGCCTTCGCCGCCGTGCGCGACGAGGCCTGGCTCGAGGGCCGGGGCTGGTATCAGGTACTGCGTCAGTGGGGCTATGCGCCGACGTGGATCCTTCTGGGGTTCATCCTCGGCTTCCACGAGCGCTGGCTGAGGCAGCGCAGGCCGGGTGTGATCGCGGCTCGGCCCGCCCATCAGCCCGACCGGACGCTGCTGGTGATCCTCGCGCCGATTCTCGCGGGCGCGGCGGCCGAGCTGCTGAAGCTCGTGTTCGCGCGCGAAAGGCCCGACCTGCTTGAGCATCCGACCAGCTACGTCTGGCGCGGGGTCTTCGCGGGCTTCGCCGACGGATCGAACCTGGGCCTGCCCAGCTCGCACGCGGCCGTCGCGTTCGCCGGGAGCCTGGCGCTCGCGCGGGTTCTGCCCGGCGCGGCGTGGCTGCTGCTGCTCGGGGCGCTGGGCTGCGGCATCAGTCGGATGCTCGCCGCGGCGCACTACGCCTCGGACGTCTACCTCGCCGCGGTCGTCGCATGGCTCGTCGTCGCGGGTCTCGGCCGGGCCCTGCCCCGTGAGGCGCCCTTCCGGCGTTCCTATTCTCAGCACCTGAGGTGAGATCCGTGACGTTGCTGGACCGGGCGATCGCGCGACAGTTCCTGACCAACGCTCTGGCGTTGCTGGTGATCCTGTTCACCTTCGTCGTCGCGATCGACGTCTCGCTGAACTTCGGCCAGTTCGCACGGATGGCCAGCGATCGCGCGGCCGCGAGCCTCGCGGCGCCGACGGCCCCCATCACCCCCACCACCACGCCCGCGGCATCCCCCGCGTCCAAAGCCGCGCCCAAGGCCGCGCCAGCCAAGGCCCCCGAGCCCAAAGCCGAGGCCAGCTCCGCCCCCGCGACGCCGGCCAAGCCCGGGCTGGTGCGGGTTGCGGGGTCGTTTGTCTATCTGGTCGTCGATCTGTGGTGGCCCCGGCTCGTGCAGCTCTTCAACTCGATCCTGGGGCTGGTGCTTGTGGGGGCGCTCGGGTTCACAGCCGCACAGCTCGTCAAGAACCGCGAGCTGACCGCGATCCTCGCCTCGGGCCTCTCGCTGCACCGCGTTGCGCGGCCCATGCTCGTCGCCTCGGGCCTGCTGCTGGGGGTGCAGGCGGTGAATCAGGAAGTGCTGATCCCGTCGATCGCGCCGCTGCTCACCCGCGAGCACGACGACGCGGGGCAGAAGCAGCTCGGGCGTTCCAGCTTGGCGCTGACGACCGACGCAAAGGGGCGGTTGTTCTACGCGGCGGCGTTCGATGCCGACAAGGGCACCGTCGAGGACCTGTACGTCTGGGAGCGCGATGCCGCAGGGCTGCCCGTCCGGCGGATCTACGCCCCGAAAGCCACGTGGAAAGACGGACGCTGGGAGCTTCAGCAGGGCCTGGCGCAGCGGCTCATCACCGACCGCCCCGTCGCGGCGGAGAAGGTCGCGGCGCTGGAGACCGACCTTGGCCCCACCGCGATGACCATGCGGCGCTTCGCTGGCTTTGCGGGCAACCTCAGCTGGTCGCAGATCGGCCAGATGCTGAGCGCCCCCGCGGCGCTCGACGCCACGACCCGTCAGCGCCTGAGCGACCTCGAGCGCATCCGATGGTCCAGGCCCGCGGTGCTGCTGTGCAACTTCCTCGGGCTGCTGATCGCGCTCCCGTTCTTCCTGAGGCGCGAACCGGCGAACATGGTGCTGCAGTCGGTCAAGGCGGCGCCCCTGGCGATCGGCGCGGTGGTGGGCGGTGCGTTCGGTGCGGCGGTGGTGATCCCGGGCCTGCCCGCGCAGCTCTCGGTCTTCGTCCCCGTCATGGTCCTGACGCCCTTTGCAATCGCCGCGGTCACCTCGATCAAGACCTGATCCGCCGAGCTCAAAGCTGGCCGGGATTGGTTCGGGCCTGCGCAGGCTCTGCGCAGGTTCTTCGAGGAGCCCCGGGGGGTGAGGGCGAGCTTGGGATCCTCCGGGTCTGATTTGCTTCCGAGGCCGAAACCTGCGACAATGGCTCCGCGTCCGCTGGGTGGGGCGGGCCCGAGGGGCACTGCATGGCGTCAGTCGTTTTCTATTTCCAGGTTCACCAGCCGTACCGCCTGCGCCGCTACTCGGTGTTCGACACGGACCCGTTCTATTTCGAGGACGCGAAGAACGCGGAGATCTGCCGGAAGGTGGCCGACAAGTGCTACCGCCCCGCGACCAAGCTGATCCTCGACCTTGTCAAGAAGCACAAGGGCAACTTCCGCGTCTCGTACGCGATCACGGGCGTGGTGCTTGATCAGCTTCAGGCCTGGTGCCCGGACGTGATCGACACGTTCAAGGCGCTGGCCGACACGGGGTGCTGCGAGTTCGTGGGCGAGACGTACTACCACTCACTCTCGTTCCTGTACTCGCGGCGCGAGTTCCGCGATCAGGTCGACATGCACACGCGGAAGATCCAGAGCCTGTTCGGCCAGACGCCCAAGGTCTTCCGCAACACGGAGTTGATCTACAACAACGAGCTGGCCGCTGAGCTCGCAGCGATGACCGACGACAAGGGCCAGCCGCGCTGGGCCGGCTGCCTGTGCGAGGGCGTGGACCGCATCCT
>JANRKN010000170.1:0-4142 GCA_033763435.1 Planctomycetota bacterium | reverse complement strand
GCCCCGTTCATGCGTGACTTGGAGCAGAAGCCCGGCGGAACCGTCCACCCCACCGCCGAAACCCACCGCCCCCGCGACCGATTCCCGTGGGCGTATTTCTTACACTGGATCCCCCACCCCCACCCCGATCCCCCACCGGCTATTGGCCACCTCCCCACTGGCCCTGATTTACTCGAACCTCCCCCGCAGCGTGATCGGGAACGCGTAGAGCTCGGCGACCTCCGCGGCGCTCTTGCGCTCGAGGTTGCTCAGCCGCTTGATCAGCGCCTTGGGGTCGTCGGTCGCGAGGGCGCCCAGCGTCTGGAACTTGTGGGCGAGGATGTCCTTCAGGTCGACCTTGTCGGGGCCGAGGTCGTTGCGGGCGTGCCCGCCGGGGTACATGACCAGGCCCGAGTCGTGCGTCGCGCCGTTCTGATCGGTGATGAGGATCGAGGTCGGGATGCCGTCGGGGTACTTCGCGTCGTACTCCTCACCGCCGTGCTCGAAGGTCATCTTGGCCATGAGCGCGCGGGTGCGATCGTTCTTGATCGCCGCGGGGTCGAAGTCATGCGGCGTGAGCATGAGGTCCTTCCACGCGAAGGGGCCCTTTTTACCCGCGGTCCGCAGTTCAAGCGCCTTGCGGAGCATCGTGCACACGAGGTAGAGCATCGAGTGGTCGGCGGACTGGCGCGTCTTGGGGTCGCGCTTGGCGGGGTCGCCGATGATCCCGAACGCGGGCTCGTACGCGCGGACGACCATCGAGCGGATGTTGTCGCCCCCCGCGTCGTCGAGCAGCTCGGGCGCCTTGCGAAGCAGATTCATCAGCCCCTGCAGCGCGCCGGCCGACTGGTGCTCGTAGAGCCCGAGCTTGAAGTGCATGCCCATGACGGTGAAGTCCGAGCCCTTGCGCGCGAGGACCAGATCGAACGGCGAGGCGTCAACCTTCTCGGTATTGGCCTTGGTCGCGCCGACCTTCTGGAACATCTGCCCCGGGCCTTCGAAGATGCGGAAGATCGCCTCGGGGTTGCGGAAGATATCGCGCGGGCCCATGAACCCGGCCATGCTGCGCTTGACCGACAGGATCGCAAACTCGGTGCTGATCGCGGCGCTGGCGCCCTTGCTGTCCGAGAGCTGCTTGCCCGCGCGGATGGCGCGGAAGGGGATCGCGTGCGCGACAACCATGCCCACGGCGCTCTCGATCTGCTCGGGGGTCGCGCCCATCATCGCGCCGAAGACCACCGCCGAAGCGATCGCGCCGTGAACGACGTGGTCGACCTTGTAGCTCTTGAGGCTGAAGACCTCGGCCAGGCGCCCGCGGATCTCGTCGTGGAGGATCATGCCCATGAGGGCGTAGCGCCCGTCGCGCCCGCGCATCTGCGCAGCGGCCGTCGCGACTGAGTAGAAGTCGTTGTGCCCGAACTCGCCGGCGGTGTGACCCAGCTCGGGGTTGAAGCCGAAGTTGGTGCCGTTGCTGTCCCACTCGCGCACGGCCGCGCAGTTGGCGACGATCGACTTCTCAACCTGGCAATCGACCGTGCTGCCGAAGGGCGGCACGCCCGAGCGCACCGCGCCCTTGGCCCACGGCACGCCCGCGAGCGTGCCCGTTCCCGAGACGGGCGTGGGGTACTGCAGCGCCTCGGCGCGGAGGATGGTCGGGGCGTTGGTTTCGAGCGCGAGGGCGGAGGCGCCGCAGATCACCGCGTCGGTGTGGAAGAGGTTGGTGCGCTCGAGGACGGAGGCGTCGGGCTCACCCCGGAGGGCGGGATCGTCGGAGAGGAAGCCGATCGCGTAGCGCGCCAGGCCCAGGGCCTGGTTGGAATCGGCGGGGAGGTGGGTGTGCGTCGCGGCGAGGTGGTCAAAGCGGCGGGATGAGGACATGCGCGGTTCCCAAGGGCTCGTGCGTGCGGACCCGGGTGGTTTTTGCGTTTCGAATGACGCTCCCGGGCATCGAAAGCCGACTGTAGATCGGGGCGTGAGTCGGGGACAGACCGGGGATGGCCCGGCGGGCCGAAAGGCCGCGGAATCCCCGGAATGGGCCCTCGGGCCAACCGGCCCTGAACGTCCGGAACGGGTGCGGGGCGGACGGCTCGGGCAGGTTCAGGCCGCGTTCAGACCAGGTACAGAGCAGGAGCGCACGCGTCATGGACATCGCGATGATCGGGCTGGGCAAGATGGGCGGGAACATGGCCGAGCGGCTGATGCGCGGCGGGCACCGCGTGGTCGCGATGGACTTCTCCGCCGACTCGGTCGCTCGCTACGCCGCCAAGGGCGCGACGCCCGCGCACACGCTCGCCGAGGCCGTGAGCAAGCTCACCGGCCCGCGGCACGTCTGGCTCATGATCCCCGCCGGCCAGCCCGTCGATGACGCGCTCGCGACGCTCATCCCGCTGCTCAGCCCGGGCGACTGCGTGATCGATGGCGGAAACTCGAACTACAAGGATTCCCAGCGCCGGCACGCGCTGCTCGCCTCCAAGGGCCTGCACTTTGTCGACTGCGGCACGTCCGGCGGCGTGTGGGGCCTCGCGAACGGCTACTCGCTCATGATCGGCGGCGACCGCGCACCCGTCGAGCGGCTTCGCCCGATCTTCGAAACGCTCGCGCCCGGCAAGGCCGAGGGCTGGGGGCATGTCGGGCCCGCGGGTGCGGGTCACTTCACGAAGATGGTGCACAACGGGATCGAGTACGGCATGATGCAGGCCTTCGCCGAGGGCTTTGCGATCATGCACAAGAAGACCGAGCTGAAGCTCGACCTCGCGCAGGTCGCGGAGGTCTGGCGCGTGGGTTCGGTGGTGCGCTCATGGCTGCTGGATCTCACGGCCGAGGCGCTCAAGGCCGATCAGACGCTCGAAAGTGTGAGGCCATTCGTGTCCGATTCGGGCGAAGGCCGGTGGACGGTTGCGGAGGCGATCGACCTCGATGTCGCGGCGCCGGTGATCACGCTGAGCCTGCAGGCGCGCCTGCGCTCGCGCGACAGCGAGAGCTACTCTGACCGGATGCTCAGCGTGATGCGCAACGCCTTCGGCGGGCACGCGATGAAGAAGGACTGATCGTTCTCACCGTTCGCGTTCTCCTCGCGGGCCTTTTTCACCACTGGAACTCACGATGGTCCCGGAACGTCACGTGCTCGTGGTCTTCGGCGCAACGGGCGACCTTGCCCACCGCAAGGTGCTGCCCTCGCTCTTCCAGCTCAACCGGCTCGGGGCGGCCAAGGACCGCTCGATCATTCTGGGCGTGGCCCGCGCGCCGCTGGACGACGACAAGTTCCGCGCGATGGTCCGCGAGAGCCTGCTGAAGCAGAAGGTGCCGGCGCTGGAGGCCGACGAGTGGCTCACGCGCGTGTTCTTTCAGTCGCTGGGCGATCAGTCGGCGTACGCGTACGAGGCGCTGCGGCGGCGGATCGAGGCGCTGGAGACGATGCACAATCTGTACCAGCATCGGATCTTCTATCTCGCGCTGCCGCTGCCCGCGTTCACGCCGACGATCAACGCCTTCGCGCAGGCGAACCTGCACCAGTCCAAGGGCTGGACGAGGCTGGTGGTCGAGAAGCCCTTCGGGCACGACCTGGGCAGCGCCAAGTCGCTCAACGCGCTGATCCATCGGTACTTTGACGAGAGCTCGGTCTTCCGGCTGGACCACTATCTGGGCAAGGACTCGGTGCAGAACCTGCTCGCGTTCCGCTTCGGCAACGCGCTGTGGGAGCCGCTCTGGAACCGCGACCGGATTCAGCAGGTCGAGATCACGGTCGCGGAGGAGCTGGGCGTCGAGGCCCGCGGCAGTTTCTACGAGCAGGCCGGGGCCGTGCGAGATGTGCTCCAGAACCATGTGCTCCAGCTGCTCGCGCTCACGGCGATGGAGCCGCCGAGCACGCTGACGGGCACCGCCGTCGCGAACGAGAAGATCAAGGTGCTCGACTCGATCGCGCCCCTGACGCCCGGCGATTTCGTGCTCGGGCAGTACGGGCCGGGCGAGGTGAACGAGCAGAAGCTCAACGGCTATCGCGAAGAGCCGGGCGTGAACCCCGAGTCGCGCGTCGAAACCTTCGCGGCGGTGCGGCTGCACCTGAACACCTGGCGCTGGCAGGGCGTGCCGTTCTTCCTGCGCACGGGCAAGCGCCTGAAGAAGAAGGTTTCCCGCATCGTCGTGACCTTCCGCCAGCCCCCCTC
>JANRKN010000169.1:0-19516 GCA_033763435.1 Planctomycetota bacterium | reverse complement strand
TGGTGACGGCTCGCCAGATCGTCCTGCAGCACCACCGCGTTGTCCGGGTGGCGCCCGAACGTGATCTTCTCACGCCCGAGCGCGATGTTGCCCGACTGCCCGCGGATGGCCTTCAAGACATAGAGCGGCATGCACGGATGGTAACGAACACGCCCCGCCCCGCGTTGCACCCGCCCGCCCGAAATCGGCGCAGAATCCCGGGCACCGTTCCTACAGTCGCCTCCCATGATCGACCTCAAAGCTCTCCGCGAGAACCCCGACCGTTTCCGCGCCGGCGCCAAGCTCAAGAACATCCCGGCCGACATCGACCGCGTGCTGGACCTGGACGCCCGCAAGCGCGCCGCGATGACCGAGGCCGAGACGCTCCGCGCCGAGCAGAAGCGGATCGAGAAGGACCTGGGGCCTCAGATGGGCAAGCTGTCGGGCGCCCTCAAGAAGGCCGCGCCGGGCTCACCCGAGGCCGCGCAGATCCAGACCGAGCTGGACGCCCTCAAGGCGCGCCCGAACGAGCTCAAGGGCAAGATCGCCGCGGCCGAGGCCGTGATCGCCGAGCTCTCGCCGCAGCTTGACACGCTGCTCTTGCAGATCCCGCTCCCCCCCGACGCGGACGTGCCGGTGGGCGTCGGGTCCGAGGGGAACAAAGAGATCCGCCGGTGGGCGCCCGCGGGCTTTGACCCGTCGCAGCCTTTCGCGTCGCAGCGCGGCTTCAAGCCCAAGACGCACCTGGAGCTGGTGCGCGACCTGAAACTCGCGGACTTTGAGCGGGGCGTGAAGCTCGCGGGCTCGCGCTCGTACATCCTGACGGGCGTGGGCATGCAGCTCCATCAGGCCGTGCTGCAGTTCGCGCTCAACCACATGATCCTCAAGCACGGCTTCCGCGCGATGTCCGTCCCGGTGCTCGTCCGCGAAGAGGCGATGGTCGGCACCGGCTTTTTCCCCGCCGGGCGCGAGCAGGCGTACCACATCCCCGAGAGCCAGCGCCAGAGCGCCGACGACCCGGAGGCCAAGAGCAAGGGGCAGGACCTGTTCCTCACCGGCACGGGCGAGGTGGGCCTCATGGGCATCCACCAGAACGAGATCCTGGACGAGGCGCAGCTGCCTCTGGCGTACGTGACGGTTTCGACGTGCTTCCGTCGCGAGGCGGGCGCGGCCGGCAAGGACACCGCCGGGCTCTACCGCATCCACCAGTTCGACAAGGTCGAGCAGGTCGTGATCTGCAAGAACGACGAGGCCGAAAGCCGCGCCTGGCACAAGAAGATGATCGGGTTCGTGGAAGAGATCCTGCAGATGCTCGAGCTGCCGTACCGGCTCCTCCAGTGCTGCACGGGCGACCTTGGCCCCAAGAACGCCGACATGGTCGACATCGAGTGCTGGATGCCCGGGCGCGGCGAGGTGGGCGCCGACGGAAGCCCCGCGGGCGCGTTCGGCGAGACGCACTCGGCCAGCCGCCTCTACGACTTCCAGTGCCGGCGACTGAACATGCGCTATCGCGGCACCGGGGCGAAGGAGACGACCTTCTGCCACTCGCTCAACAACACGGTGATCGCCTCGCCTCGGGTGCTGATCCCGCTCCTGGAGAATCACCAGCAGGCCGACGGGTCGGTCCGGGTTCCCCCGGCGCTCCGTCCGTACCTGGGCGGGCTCGAGGTCATCCGCTGACCCTGCCCGCGCAGCATCGAGGCGCGCGTCGCCCAAATTGACCGCGTTACCGGACCGGGGTTTGTTCGGGGCCTCGGTCGTCGGCGCTGTCTATTCCGGCGGATAACTCGATTCGGACCTTGCACCCTCGTAGGGTCATTGGCCCGCGCAGGAATCGCGTGGTATGTTCGATGTGTTGGAACAGCGTTCGGGTTCGCAGCGTCGTGGCCCTCTGGGTCCGCGTGTCGCATCCGGGCGCGGGGTTCGGAACCGGTGAGGCTTTGTGTGGTGCAAGCCCCGGTCGCCGCGGCCCCGGCGTGAAGGCGTGAAGGAGGGTTCGGTCCATGGATATCCGCCGCAAGGCACTTTCAACGTGCGCGCTGCTCGCGCTCTGCGCCGGCTCGGCGTTCGGTCAGGTCAAGTCCACCGGCATCTCGCTGGACTTCGGTCCCAACGTCACCTCCGAGTGCTCACCGGCCGCCGACCTTGATTCGCTCGTGGTGGACACCAACAGCGACGGCATCGATGACACCGTGCGCGTCTTCGGCAACCTGGTCGCCAACGGCACCGGCGCGAGCTGCTCGGCGTGGAGCCTGTTTGCCACCGGCTCGCTGCTGAACGACCTCACGCTCGCCAAGCAGCTCAAGACCACCGTCCGCATCACCGCGACGTACACGGGCGGGCAGCTCGTGCTCAGCTCGGGCCGCGGCTCGGCTTATCTCACCAACGCCGGAGGCCAGCAGCAGTGGCTCAGCGAGGGCGACGACGCCGTCAGCATCGCCTCGGGCCAGACCTTCACCGCTGAGTATGTCACCGGCACCTCGAGCTTCTTTGCCAACAACGGCTTCTGGTACTTCAACGCCAACCTCCAGTGGATCGGCGCCTCCCCCACCGACACCATCACCATCACCCTGGGCGACGCGACCGACTCGGGCGTCGAGGTCGTCATGCTCGGCGGGTCGATCCCCACCGCGTTCAACCTCAGCACGCCGGCCAACGCTTCGGCCTGCCAGCCCCGCAATCCGACGTTCACCTGGACCGGCGCCGAGGGCGTCGCGTCCTACACCCTGACCGTCTCGCCCAACGCCGACTTCTCGAACCCCGCGCTGGTTCAGTCGAACATCACGGGCACCAACTTCACGCCCCCGGCCGACACGCTCCCCGCGGGCCAGTCGTACTTCTGGAAGGTCGAAGCGATCAATCCGCAGGGCGCCCGCATCGGCACGCCCGAGTCGCGGACGTTCGACACGATCTGCCAGCCGGGCGCGTTCGACCTGATCTCGCCGGCCGCGGGCGCGAACTGCGTCGGCACCGAGCCCACGTTCACCTGGCAGGGGGCGGCGAACGCGGACAGCTACTCGCTCCTCGTTCATGTCGAGGGCGACCCGGGCAACATCTACTTCACGCAGTCCGACATCACCGACACCACGCTGACGCTGCCCCCGGGCTCGCTGGATCCGAACCTGAGCTATCAGTGGAGCGTCGTGGCGGTCAACGCCTCGGGCTCGACCAACAGCTCGCCCGCCTCGCGCACGTTCAACACGATCTGCGCTCCCGGCGCCTTCGCCCTCACCGCGCCCGACAACGCCGCCTCGCTCAGCTCGTTCGTGCCCACCTTCGAATGGGGTTCGGCCTCGAACGCCACGACGTACCGCCTCCGGGTCTCCACCGCTGCGGACCTCTCCAACGCGCTCATCGATGAGTCGGGCATCGGCGGCACGTCCTTCACCGTCTCCGGCGGCATTCTCGAGCCGTGCGTCACGTACTTCTGGAGCGTCGACGCCGTCAACGCCAACGGGCAGACCGCCGCGTCCTCCGGTCCCCGCACGTTGAGCATCGGCCCCTCGGCCTCGGACTATGACGGCTCGACCTTCGTCGACGTCGACGACTTCGTGGCCTTCGTCGCCGACTTCAGCCAGGGCTGCATCGGCGTCGGCGACCCCGTCCCCTCCTGCACCCGCAACGCCGACGTTGACGGCTCGGGCTTCGTGGACTCCGACGACTTCTCCCGCTTCGTCCTCGCGTTCAACTGCACGCTCTGATCGCCCGTCCCCGACAGACCGCTGTAAACGCCGCAGGGCTCCCCCACCGGGAGCCCTGTTTTCTTCTGCCTTCGTGATGTTCCGCCCGGCAATCCCGCCGCGGGCTAGTGGTCGTGGGCCGAGGGAACGCTCGGCAGGTCGGCCTCGCCGAAGAGCCGGAACTCTTTTCGCCTCAGCACCTGGCCCGCGAGCGTCAGGTCGTCGACGGCGAGCGCGATCGTCGGCGTGCCGTTGGGCCTGAGCATCAGCGGATACGCGAACTGAATGAACAGCTCCGCGCCCAGCAAACACAAACACATGCTCGCCAGCGTGTGCCCGCGGCTCAGCTCGACGACCAGCACGTCCTTCTCTGAGAACGGCAGGTTCGCGTCGCGCAGCACCCGGCGCGCCACCGCCGAACGATTGGTGATCACCCGCACCACCGCGTGGTCGCTCGCCTCGTGCACGCTCAGGGCGCACACCTGACAGTTGTTCTCTTCCAGCGCGCGGACCAGATCGTGCAGCCGGCCGACCTTGTTGGACAGGAAGACGCTGTACTGCGTCACCGTCGGCGGGGCGAACCCCTGGTTGGTCCCTAATGGCATCGCGGCCTGGCTCATCGAAAGTCCTTTATGGCGAGCCCCGTTTCCACGATCCGTGCAACGGCTGACGAGACACCTGCGTGCAAAGCACCCGGACCTCCGGCTTCCAGTCTAGCGAGCCCGTCAAGCCCTGACCAGCCGACACCTTGCCGTCCCCCTCGTGGGCCGCGGGAAACGAACACGCCCCAGACCGAGGGCCCGGGGCGTGCCAAAGTGCAGAGGGGGTCTGGAGGGGCTCAGGCGGTG
This sequence comes from Planctomycetota bacterium, assembly GCA_033763435.1. GTDB lineage: Bacteria > Planctomycetota > Phycisphaerae > Phycisphaerales > UBA1924 > JANRKN01. The sequence continues at coordinate 15,009 of JANRKN010000169.1, read as the reverse complement.
AAGGACGAGCCGCAGCCGCAGGTGCTGGTGGCGTTGGGGTTGTTGAACACGAAGCCCCGGCCCATGATCTCGTCGCGGAAGTCGACCGTCACGCCGTTGAGGTACAGCATGCTCTTGGGGTCGCAGACGATCTTCACGCCGTGCTGCTCGAAGAGCTCGTCGGTCTCCTTCTGGGTCTCGGTGAGGTCCAGCACGTAGGAGAAGCCCGAGCAGCCGCCGCCCTTGACGCCGACGCGCAGGCGGACCTTGTCGGCGTCCAGCTCCTGCTGCTGGATGATGTTCTTGATCTCGCGGGCAGCCGTTTCGCTCAGAATCACGCTCATCGTCAACTCCCGGATCATTCCCCCGGATCCCGACCGGATCACTCCCCCCGCCGAATCCATTCGTACCCGCAAGTGTTGCAGGTTCAGGCCTCTGGGTCCAGAGCCTTCGCCCCGCGTCTTCGATGCCCCCGCAACGCGGCTGGTCACGGGAGACAGGGTTGGGCAAAGCCCGGGCCTGACGACCGGCGCAAGGCATACCAAACCTAATCCAAACCGCGGGCTTGTCAAGCGAATCGAAGAAAAAGATGTTGCGAGCTAACGACACCGTCCGTACGCTCACTCCCTGTGCCGTCGGCGGAGTTTCCACTGGGCCTCGTGGCCCGCGTCAACAGCACAGAGTGACGGAGGAGAGATCCGTGAAGAACTTTGCGTTCGCGGCGGCCGTGTTGGCCGCGTCGGCCGGTATGGCCGCGGCCCAGACGTACACGATCAACTTCAACACCGATGCCGCGGGCAACACGATCGCGGCGAACTCGGTGATCGCCAACCAGTACGCCGCGTGGGGCGCGACGTTCAGCGCCAACCCGCTTTCGGGCGCGTCGGGTGACGGCACGAACAACTGGGCGACGAACACGAACATGCAGGCGGTGAGCACGACGGGCGGCGACGTGGGCGCGCTCGGCGTGGGTGCCCCCTCGGGCCTGGGCAACATCCTGCGTTCGATCACCGGCTGGTCAGCTGAGAACGGCACGCCGAACTTCCGCATCGACTTCACCAACGGCGCGACCGGCTCGCTGTCGATGCTCTTCCTGGGCGTTGCTGGCGGCTATACCCCGACGAGGTTCCGACCCGGCTTTGACGTGTACGACGCGAGCAACAACCTGCTCGGCAACGTGCGCGCCGGGAACACCTCGGCCACGTCGGCGCAGAACCTGTCGGTGACGTTCAGCGGCACGGCCGCGTACGCCATCGTGGTGCCCGGCACGTTCACTGACTGGGTGGGCGTGGACAACATCACGTTCACGAATATCCCGACGCCGGGCAGCCTCGCGCTGCTGGGCCTGGCGGGCATCGCGGCGGGCCGTCGCCGTCGCTAAGCCGCATCGGGCCTGAGCGCCCGGTGTCCATCTCGGTTTCTTCGCGCACGCCCGGTTCAGGCCGGGCGTGTGTTTTTTGAATTGGGCGCTCGGGGACGGCGCTCGACCTTTCCCCGAACAAAGCTCAAAAATCAAGCCCGCCCAGCGTAATTTCGAGAATTTTCTTGCACGACTCGGGAGGTTCCGATAGCCTCCACTCGTGCAGCGCTGCGGAGTTTCCCCCGCGGCCTCGTGGCCAGTCGCAGCGCTGCACAGCTTCTGAGTGAGGAGAGAAGACATGACGCGTATCGCTCTTGCGGCGGCCATTCTGGCCGCGACTGCTGGCATGGCCTCGGCCGATGTCGAAGTGTTCAACGGCAACACCACCGGCGGCCCGACGTACAACCGCACCCTCGCGGGCAACCCGCCGACGAGCCTCTCGGCGGTCGGCACGTCCGTGCGCTATCAGGTCATCCCCGTCTACACCGACTTCAGCGCCTCGGTGCTGTTCACGATCAACAACAACGTGCCCGCCGCGTTCGACACCTTCATGTCGCTCTACGCTGGCTCGTTCAACGCCGCGACGCCGCTCGCGAACATCCTCGTCGCGTCGGACGACGTGCTCGGCAGCAACCCGCAGTTCAGCCGCTCGCTGACCGGCGGCCTGCAGTACTTCGTCGTCGTCACGGGCTTTGACAACGCCGACTTCGGCACGTACACGCTCACGATGTCGTCCTCGACGGCCGACATCACGATCGGCCTCGTCCCCGCGCCGGGCAGCCTCGCGCTGCTGGGCCTGGCGGGCATCGCGGCGGGCCGTCGCCGTCGCTAAGCCGCATCGGGCCTGAGCGCCCGGTGTCCAACTGAGTTTCTTCGCGCACGCCCGGTTCACGCCGGGCGTGTGTGTTTTTGGACATGCTCGACGCGCGAAAAAAACACCCGGGCGCGGGCCCGGGTGCGGTGAAGCCTTTGAATCTACGCCGAGCGAAGATCCGCGCGGTCGGACCGATCAGTGCGCGGCGGCCTGGGGCGCGCTCGCGGCGATGCCGTTCTTCTGGCGGTAGTCCTGAATCGCGGCGCGGATCGCGTCCTCGGCCAGGACCGAGCAGTGGATCTTGACCGGCGGGAGGGCGAGCTCTTCGACGATCTCGGTGTTCTTGATCGCCTCGGCCTGGTCGAGGCTCTTGCCCTTGAGCCACTCGGTGGCGAGCGAGCTGGACGCGATGGCCGAGCCGCAGCCGAAGGTCTTGAACTTCGCGTCCTGGATCATGCCGGTCGAAGGGTCGACCTTGATCTGGAGCTGCATGACGTCGCCGCACTCGGGCGCGCCGACGAGCCCGACGCCGACGTCCTTTCGGGCCTTGATCTCGGCCTGGGTGCCGAAGCTGCCGACGTTTCGGGGGTTCTCGTAGTGGTCGATGATCTTGGGTCCGTACGCCATGGGTCTGCTCCTTGCACGCGGGCCGGGGCGCCCGCGATCATCTGCGATTGAGTTGCTGATCCGACAAACTTCCGGGGCTGGCTCGGCCCGGCGGGGCCGGTTGGGCGACCGGTGGGGCTAGTGGTGCGCCCACTCGATCTTCGAGATGTCGATCCCTTCCTTGTGCATGTCGTAGAGCGGCGAGAGCTCGCGGAGCTTGCGCACGCCCGCGACGATGCGCTCGGCGGCATAGTCCACCTGCTCGGGCGTCGACCACCGGCCGAGCGACAGCCGCAGCGACGAGTGCGCCAGCTCATCGCCGATGCCCAGGCCCTTGAGGACGTACGAGGGCTCGAGCGACGCGCTCGTGCAGGCCGAGCCGGAGGAGCAGGCGATCTCCTTGATCGCCATCATCAGGCTCTCGCCCTCGACGAACCCGAAGCTGATGTTCGTGATATGCGGCAGGCGCTTGTCCTTGTGCCCGTTCACCTGCGTGACGTCGAGCTGCGAGGTGATGGCCTGCTCGAGGCGCGTGCGGAGCTTGAACAGGCGCTCGGCGTCCTTCTCCATCTCGGCGAGCGCGATCTCGCAGGCCTTGCCCAGGCCCACGATGCCGGTGACGTTCAGCGTGCCCGAGCGGAAGCCGCGCTCCTGGCCGCCGCCATCGACGAGGGCGGTGAGGCGGACGCGCGGCTTGCGGCGGCGGACGTACAGCACGCCGACGCCCTTGGGGCCGTAGACCTTGTGCCCGCTGAAGCTGAGCAGGTCGACGTTGTCCTTCTCGACGTCGGTGGGCATCTTGCCGACCCACTGGGTCGCGTCGGTGTGGAAGATCACGCCCTTCTCATGGCAGAGCGCGCCGATCTCGCGCACGGGGTTGATCGTGCCGATCTCGTTGTTGGCCCACAGGAGGGTGACGAGGAGGGTGTCCTCGCGCAGCGCGGCGCGGACCTGGTCGGCGGTGATGATGCCGTCCGCGCCGGGCTCGAGGAAGGTGACGTCGAAGCCTTCCTTCTGGAGGCGCTTGCAGGGGTCGAGCACGGCCTTGTGCTCGATGATCGAGGTGATGATGTGGCCCCGCGGCTTGCCCGCCCCCGCCGGCGCCTTCTCGTACATGTACGCCGCGCCCTTGATCGCGATGTTGTTCGACTCGGTCGCGCCCGAGGTGAAGATCACTTCCTTCTCGTCGGCGCCCAGGAGCTTGGCGACCTGCTCGCGCGCGCGATCGACGCCTGCCTCAGCGCCCCAGCCGAAGGAGTGGTTCCGGCTGCCCGGGTTGCCGAAGGTCTCGGTGAAGTAGGGCAGCATCGCCTCGACGACGCGGGGATCGCACGGCGTGGTCGCCGCGTGGTCCATGTAGATCGGGAATGACAGGTTCACGCCGCTGGTGCTCATACGAACCTCGTGAGAGTGTGCTTGATCCGTCCCTGACACCCAACCCGTACCCACCCTTGGCCTACTCGACCCCACTCCGGCCCACCCCGGCCCACCCCGGCCCGCCCCGTCCCGCCCCGGAATAGGCCTCCCCCGCTGCGATTCTCGACCTCGCCGTGAGATTTAGAATCGTTCTAGACTGGCGAGTGTATCCAGCCGACGGGCCCGCGGGCCAGAATCCACGTCGCGATTCGTCCGGGCGGGCCCGCTGGACGCGGGCTCGGTCGAGACGGGCCCGTGGAACGCGGGCTGGGGATGCATGCTGGGTTGGATGCCGCGGGGCTGCGCCGGTCGCCGGGTTCAGGCCGCGCCTGCGGGCGACTTGGGCTTGCTGTAGATCATCTCGACGCGGTTGCCCTGGGCGTTGAACGTCACGCGCGACATGTACGCGCGCATGAGCATGATGCCCCGGCCGCTCGGCGTTTCGAGGTTCTCATCGAGCGTCGGATCGGGGATCGAGCTCGGATCAAAGCCCGGTCCGCTGTCGTGGATCCATAAGCGGATCTCGGCGGGGTTCACGTCGTAGTGCGCCTCGACGGTCGCGTCGGGCGGCAGGTTCCGGTGCCCGTGGCGGAAGGCGTTGACGATCCCTTCCTGCAGCGCGAGGCGCACGGCAAAGCGCGAGGCCTTGCTGTACCCGTGCCGCTCGGCCGCCTCGACGAAGGCCGAGAGAACACGCTCGATCACCGCCGGGTCGTTGACGAACCGGAGCGTGAGAGAATCGGGGGCTGGCGAGGGGACGTCGCTCATCGCGTGCGCCGGTGCGCGGGGTGCTCGGTCGCGGCGCCGATCACTTGAACGACTTCATGGCCTCGTCGGTCGTCTCGTGGATCTGGAAGAGACGGTTGAGGCGCGTGATGACGAAGACCTCGTAGATCTGCGGGTCGATGTTCGCGAGCTTGAGCTGGCCGCTCTTGGCGCGGACCTTGTTGTTGATCGTGATGAGCGTGCCCAGCGCCGCGGACGAGAGGTGGTCCACGTTCGTGAACGAGATCAGCAGCTTGGGCGCCTTCTCGGCGTCGACCAGGCCCGAGATCTCCTCGCCGATCATCTGAATGTTGGCCTCGTCGAGGATGTTGCGATCGATGAACTCGATCTGCGTCACGTTGTCCTGGCGACGGACGCGAAGGCGAGATTCCGAACCGGGCATCGTGACACTCCTGAATGCTCGGGGCAGAGTACGCCCCGCGGCCTGCGCTTCCCCACGCCCCACATCCCCACATTCCCACCGCCGAACCATCCCGCACCATCCCGCAACTCAGAAAACCATGATACCGCCTTCGCGGGCGAGCGTCATCACGGAGATCGTGGAAAGCGCCCAAGGGCGAGCGGGCGGAAATGAAAAACGCCCCCGGCAAAGGCCGAGGGCGTCGAGTGCGGAAGGGGCAGGACGGATCAGCCGCCCAGGCCGGTCTTGAGGGACTCGAGCAGGCCGGGGAAGTTCTTCTCTTCTTCCTCGTTCTGGATGATGATCTGGGGGCGGACGAGGATCATCAGCATCGACTCTTCCTTGCTGGTGATCCGGTTGGTGAAGAAGCGGTTGATGATGGGGATCTTGGAGAGGACGGGGACGCCGACCTCGACCTCGACCTCGGTGACCTTGCGCTGGCCGCCGAGCAGGAGGGTGCCCTGATCCGGGACCGTGGCGGTCGTGCGGATCTGCTGGCTGGTGGTGATCGGGATGTCGAAGGTCGCGGTGACGTTGACCGAGGGCGAGCCGCCGCCGCCGCCGCCGCCGCCCGCACCGCCGCCCGCGGCCGCGCCGCCGGTGGTGGTGAAGGTCTCGAACCCGTCGATCGTCTGGGTGCCGACGTTGACGTTCAGCGTGACGTACCGGCGGTCGGCCGAGACCGTCGCCTGGAGGTTCAGCGAAACGCCTTCGGGGGCGAAGCCGACGACGGGGTCGAACGCGACGGCCTGCTGCTGGACGATGGGCTCAACGTCGGAGATGTAGGGCGTGTTCTTGGTGATCGCGATCCACGACTGCTGACCGTTGGTCAGCGTGAGCCGCGGCGCGGTCAGCGTGACGGCCCGACGGTCGGCCTGCGTCGCCTTCACGAGGAAGTCGACCTGCACGTCGTTCAGGTAGGTGCCCGCGAACGAAGCGCCGGGGCTCGTGAAGAACGAGCGACCGAAGGCCGACGTGGGCACCAGGCTCTCTGCGCCCGTCAGCGTGTTGTTGCGCCCGGGCAGGACGCTCCACGCGGAGGGGTTGGGAAGCGCCGTGCCCGCGCCCGGTGTCGGGAACGGCGGCGGCTGATCGGGGATGCCATCCGGGCCGGGCGGGCCGGGGGGCGTGGGCAGGCCGTCGGTTGTGTTGTTACCGAAGCCCGCGTTGCGGCGGGGGCGACCGTCGGGACCGACGAGGTCGCTGGGCATCGCGGAGAAGTCGCCCAGGTTCTGGAGGTACTGGACGTCGCGCTGGCCGTTGAAGTAGATGTCCAGGTCAAAGCCGATCTGCTCGAAGAAGTCCTCGGCGACGCTGAGCAGGCGGGCCTCGATATTGATCTGCATCGCGCGGACTTCGCGGAGCTTGGAGAGCAGGCCGCCGATGGCGCGGTGGTTCTTGGGGGTCTGGTTGATGATCAGAGAGCCGTTGAGCTGCTGGATGCGACCGACCTCGCCGCCGCGCTCGGTCCAGTTGGGCTCATCAACGTTGTCCATGATGATGTTGATGATCTCTTCGGTGCGCTCGCGGAGGGGGCGAACGGCGTCGTTGCCCCGCCCCTGACCGCCGCGACCACCGCCGCCGCCGAAGGGCGACTGGCCGCCGCCGCCGCCGCCGCCGCCGCCGCGGCCGCCACCACCGCCGCCCTGCTGCGCGGCCCGGGTGATGTCAAAGTTGGGCGCGTCGGTGAAGTCGGGGACCTCGAGCAGCAGGTCGCGGATGTCGTAGATGACCAGCTGGCGGTTCTTGTTGAGGATGTTCTGCGGGGCGATCACCAGCACGCCATCCTCGACGGCCCAGCCGGCGCGCTCGTTGTCACGCTCGCTCGGGCTGGCCTTGGCCAGCAGGCGGTCGAGCGCGACGCGGGCCTGAGCGTTCTTGAGGCTCAGGCTGACGGGCGTGTCCTTGTTGATGCCGATGGCTTCCAGCGAGGCCCAGTCGATGTCGACCGAGAGCTGCGTCATCGCTTCGACGTAGGTGAGCGCGTCGGCCAGGGCGACGTCCTTGACGTCGACCGGGAAGCGCTTGGTCTCGAGCGTCGCGAGCACCGAGCGGTTGGCCGCGGGCTCGGAGAACTGCACCGGCTCGCCCCGGCGGAACGAGAGCTGCGGCCAGTCGGAGGGATACGCCATCAGCTCGTTCGGGAAGATCAAAGCGCGCTGATTGTCGAGCGCGGCCTTGGCGTAGCTCAGCCCCGCGGCGTCGCGCGCCTTCGCGTACTCGCGGTAGATGTCCGAGTTGCTGATGATCTCCTTCAGCAGCAGGCCCGCGGGGTTGTTCGGGTCCAGGAACAGGACCGAGTCCAGCACCTGCAGCGCTTCCTTGTAGCGCATCTCACGCTGAAGCTCGCGCACGCGGCCCAGCGCTTCCATGATCTTGCGCTCGCGGTCCTGCAGCGCCTCGGCGCCCTTGCGACGCTCGGCCTCGGCGTTGGCCGCGGTCTGGCGAGCCTCCTCAGAGGCCCGCATCTCGGCCTGACGCTGATCGATCGTCGAGAAGAGCTGGCTGAGGCGGTTGTTCCCGTTCTCAAACTCGCTCTCGGCCAGCACCGGACGCGCCGACTGCAGCGTAACGCGGGCCTGCGCGGCAAGGTCGCGCGCGCGCTCGGCATCGCCCGAGGTCAGCGCCGCGTTGGCCTGACCGATCTCGTTCTCGAACGCCGCCATCTTCTGCTGCTTGGCCAGCTCGCGCTGCTCGATCACGCCCTGAAGGATGTTCCCCTCGGGGCCGACCGCCGCCTGCATCAGCAGACGCGCCTCGGCCAGACGCTGCTCGGCCTGGGTCTTCTGCTCGGCGCTCAGCACGCCCGCGAACTGCTCCAGCACGCGCGAGTACTTGGCCTGCGCTTCGTTCAGCCGGCGCTGATCGAACGCCTGGTTGGCCTCGGCGAGGAGGGCCTCGGCCTCGATCTTCCGCGCGCTGGTGATCAGGTCATCGGTCGCGGGAGGAGTCTGAGCCGGGGTCTGGGCCTGAACCTCGGGCTGCGCGGCGGGCTGCTCGGTCGTCGTCGGGGCCGCGGCGGCCGGGGCCGACTCGGGCTGCGCCGCCTGCACCGTCGTCGTGATCGGCGAGCCGGGCGTCACCTCGCGGATGGCCGAGCTGTCGGTCGTCGTCGCGACGGTCGTCGTCGTCGTCGCGGGCGCCGGGGCCGGCGCGGGCGTCACGCTGCTGGTCGCCGGGGCCGGAGCGGGCGCCGGGGCCGGGGCCGGGGCGGGCTTGTTGGTTTCCGGCGTGCGGCGCTGGATCTCGCCGGGCTGGAAGACCGCGGGGGCCGCGGCGATGTTGGGCATCGCGCCCTCGGCGGCGATCACGCGCTCCTGCGCCCGCAGGAAGCGCTCGCGGTCGGCGCCCATGAGCTCAAGCCCGCTGTTCTGGATCTTGACCAGCGAGGCCTTGGCGCCCGCGGCGTTGCCCGCGGCGAGCTGGCCTTCAGCGCCCGCGAGCAGCGCGGGGAGCTGAGCCCGGGCCGCGTCGCGCTGCTGCGCGATCTTCGCGATCAGTTCGTTCGCCTGCGCGACCTGCTCGGGCTTGGAGCGGTCGCTCTTGACGACGCTCTCGGCCTGGCGCTGGGCCTGGCGGAGGTCGGCCTGCTCGAGGGCCAGCTCGGCGCGCTGGAGCGAGGCTTCGTTGGGGTCCATCTGCGAGATGCGGCGGTTGGCCAGGCTCAGCGCCTCGAAGGCCTTGGCGCGCTCGGACTCGGACAGCGTCGAGCCGCCCGAGCGGGAGACCAGCTCCATCAGCGTCGCACGGGCCTGGATCGCCTTGCCCTGGCCCATCAGGTCCGAGGCGAGGGTCAGGGCCCGCTCACCCGAGGACTGGGCCGAGCCCGCGGTCGGGACGATGGCGGTGGTCCCGCCCGCCGACTGCGCGAGCGCCGCGGGCGCGATCGCCGCGAACACCAGCGCCGACACCGAACCCGTCCACATCCTGCCCGTCCCGCGCATCCCGCTCTGAACCTTGCGCATCGCCGTCTCCAGTTCCGGTCACCCCCGAAACTTCAACCACGCTTGCCGCCTCACGCGGCGCACTGCCCCACCATCCACGCCCAATCCTCACCCTCCCCACCCACTCCCCACCGACCTTCCCCACCGCCGTCCCCGCGGGCTACCAGCATAGTGAACGCTCACGAACCGCGCAGGGGGCAGAAAGATAATCGGACCGCTCCGCCGGAGCAACCGACCTTCCCGCCTTTTCACGGTCACCCCGGGCGGGGCCCGCTCGGGGCTCAAGCCGCGTCCGCGGCCCGGGCCTTCTGGGGGCGCTCACCCATGCGGAGCCCGCTGCACCTCACCCGCCCGCGGGGCCTCCGACGCGAGTTGTACCGCTGCGCCGGGCCCGACCGTTGCGGGATGGCGGAAGATCCGTCACAAAATTCTTCGCGAGCTTTCGCGCGCCCCCCGGTCGGGGTGAATGACCGCCCAAGGTCGCGCGACGAACCGGCCCTCGCGACGGACCGGCCCGCACTCCGGATTGTGGAAAACTCGGCGCGCCGCGCTCGGCGTCACTCCAGCCAGCGCCAGTTCACGACGCCCTCGACGCCCTCGCCCGGGTCGGAGACGACCTTCCCCGCGCGCGAACGCCGCGAGGCCTTGGGCATCGCCGAGATCAGCGCCTTGAACTCGTCGGGCATCAGCCGGTCGGCGGCGACGATCGTCGGCTCGAGCGTCACGCCTTCCTCGCGGATCGCCAGCTCGTGGAACGCCGGGTGAGGCTCGAACTCCTCGATCACGTCCGCGGCCAGCTCCTGCGCCTGACGCAGATTCTCCGCGCGGAGCAGAATTTCGGCGTACTGCTTCACGTGGTCGGCCTGAACGCGCACGACGACCCGGAAGGGCGTGATGCCCAGGGGCCGGCCGTCTTCGTCTTCATTCGACGACGTGTCGACGTTCAGCTCGAGCTTCCACTCGTCGCGGAGATACTCCCAGACCTGGTCCGCGCCCCAGAGGTGTTCTTCGGCGGATTCCAGCAGCACGCCGCGATGCTCGTGCGCGGCGGCGTCGGCGGCCGCGGGTGCGGGGGGGACGGTCTGCACCGACTCGGCGCTCGCCGGGCTGGCCTCGGGCTGTGCGGGCGGCTTCGGGCCCGTCGGCGCGGGGGCGCCCTTGGCGGTCGGGCCCAGAGGCTCCAGGTCAAACAGCGCGAGGATCTTCTCGACGCGCTCGCGCAGCTCGGGCTGCACGCGGACGGTGACCACCTTGTGCTCGTCGATGAAGACGTAGACGAACGGCTCGTCGCTCATCGCGCCAAAGCCCGTGAGGCCGTCTTCGAAGAACAGGTCCTTGAAGCGCTGTACGTGCTCGAGGAACTTGTCCAGCCCCAGCAGGTCGTAGGAGACGAACGGGTCGATCTCGCGGTACGCGTCGTTGCCCAGCACATCGAGGATCGGATAGATCCGCGGCGGGAGCAGCGTGAACAGCGTGCGGCAGAGGGCGGGCAGCCGGTCGGCGCTGATGACGATGTCAAAGACGTAGCGGTCGGGCCATTCTTCAAGGCCTGAGGAGGGGCCCGGGCCGTCGTCGTCGTCCTCGTCGCCCGAGGCGGAGAAGGAGGCGCGGGGATAGCCGGGCGATTCGTCGCCGTCGGCGGGCTCAAACTCCATGGTGTAGCCCGCGCGGGGCGTCAGGGGCTCAACGGGGTAGACGCCGAGCGGAAAGGCAAAGCCGTCCACCTTCTTGCGCTCAATCGCGGGATCCGCTCGACAGCCTGGCATCACGCGGGCAGCGTAGGGGCTCCGCGCGGGCCGGGACGGCCCGGGGCGACCTCAGCAGGCCGGAGGCGGAGGGGAGGCACTCGGCAACGCGCGGGGGTGCCGTGTCGAACACGCGGAGCGGGGATCGGGCACCGCAGTTCGCGTCGGGGGCGTGCCCGGCGTGCGGCAGACCATTCACGGCAGACTCGCTCCGCGAGCGATGGAAGCGCGATGACGTGCTGGACGAGGATGAATAGCCCGGCGCATGTTGTGGTACAGTTGCGTCCGTCATGCTGATCAACGGCATCAACTTTCCGGAGAGCGCGATCGCGGACTTCTGCCGTCGGCACGGGATCGCGCGGCTGTCGCTATTCGGCAGCATCCTGCGCGAAGCCACGGCCGAGGGCGGCGTTGGCTTCCGCCCGACGAGCGACGTGGACATGCTCGTCGAGTTTCAGCCGGGGAAGGTGCCGAGCCTGCTTCGCTTCGCGGCGATGCAGATGGAGATGAGCGAGCTGATCGGGCGCGAGGTGCAGTTGTGCACGCCCCCGATGCTCTCCAAGTACTTCCGCGACGCGGTGCTGCACGAAGCGAGGCTGCTGCATGCCGCGTGATCCGAGGGCGGGCGGGCCGAACGACCGCGAGCGACTCCAGCACATGCTGGAGGCCGCGCTGAGCAATTGGCCGCGCGACGCGCGTTGACGTTGCGGGTTGGGGGCACCCGGCCCCTCGACGACTGCCCGCGGGCTCGGAGAGCCGACCTACCCAACCTCCATACACTCCCGCCCGTATGCCCGGAACCGGATCTCCGTTCTCTCGCAGCGACGCGGACCTTGCCGACGGCGTTTCGCCCTTGGCCCTGGTGGCGATCCTGGTGGGCAACTCGCGCGTCCGCGTCGCGGCCGTGCGGGGCACCGAGGTCGCGCAGGCCTGGTCGGTCGATGTCCACGCGCCCGACGCGCCCGCGCAGACGCTCGGGCGTGCGCGCGAGGCGCTGGCGCTGCTCGATGGGCCGACGTTCGTTCTGGCGTCGGTGAACGCGCCGCGGGCCGAGGCGATCGAGAGCGCAATCGTCGCCGCGGGGCACGAGGTCTATCGCTTCGGGCGCGACCTGGAGATCCCCATCGCGCGCGCGCTCGACGACGACTCGACGGTCGGGCACGACCGGCTGCTCGCGGCGCTGGGCGCCTTCGCGCGCTTCAGGCAGGCGTGCGTGGTGATCGACGCGGGCACGGCCATCACGGTGGACTTTGTCGACGGCGAGGGCACCTTCCAGGGCGGGGCGATCGCGCCGGGCGTGACGCTCGGGCTGCGGGCGCTGCATCAGCAGACCGCCGCGCTGCCCGAGATCGTCTACGCCAAGCCCGACGCGGCGCGCGGGCCCTTCGGCAAGGACACACGCCATGCAATGGTGCTGGGCGTGCATGCCGCGGCCGTGGGGCTCGCGCATCATCTGATCGACACCTATGCCGAGGCGTACGGCGGATATCCGCGCGTCATCGCGACCGGCGGCGACGCCCCCGCGCTCTTTGAGCACGACGCGCTCGTCGAAGTCGTCGACCCCGAACTGGTCATCCGCGGCATGGCCCACGCCTGCCTCCTCCTGCTCGGCCAGGTGCACGATCCGAGCGACGACCTGAACGACGACGACGCAGGCCCCGACGACCGCCGGGACGAGGACTGAACCATGCCCCTCGCGCTCCGACTGGCCCGGCTCACCGGCCCAAGGCCCGCGGCGGTCGCGATCGTGAGGATCTGGGGCGATGTCCGCGGCGCGCTCGCGGCCCTCGGCGCGCGCGACGTGCCGGTCGGCGCCTGGGCGCTGCGGACCTTTCACGACCAGCACGGGGCCAAGCTCGACGCGGGTGTCGTCGTCCGCCTGCGCGAGGACCTGGCCGACCTGATGCCCCACGGCTCGCCCCTGGCGGTGAGCGCGATCGAAGAGACCCTGCGCCGGGCGGGCGCGACCGAGCTCGACCCGGGCGCGCGCGATGAGGCCTCGCTCCGCGCGCTCTGGCCCGCGGCACGGACGCTCGTGCAAGCGCGGATGCTCGCGGCGCTGGCCCGCGCGCAGAGCCCCCGTGCCGTCCATCTGCTGCTCCAGCAGCCCGTGCGATGGGCCGGGACGGATGAAGCACGGGCACGCTCGCCTCGTGATCGACGCCTGAACCGGCTGATCGATCCGCCGATGGTCGTCGTGGTCGGGCCCGCGAATGTCGGGAAGAGCACGCTGCTCAACGCGCTCGCGGGGCGGGCGGTCGCCCTCGCGGCCGACGAACCGGGCACGACGCGCGATCATGTCGGCGTGCTGATCGACCTGGGCGGCCTCGTCGCGCGGGTGGTCGATACGCCGGGCCTGCGCGAGACGAACGATCACGTCGAGCAGCGCGCGCAGCGGCTCGCGCTCGGGCTGATTCCCGCGGCGGACTTGGTCCTGCTCGTGGGCGATGCGCAGAGCCCGCCGCCCGTGGTCGAGACGGGGGGCGAGGTGCTCCGCGTCGCGCTGCGGGCGGACCTGGGCACCCCGACGTGGGCGCACGACCTGGCCGTCCGCGTCGGCGCGCCGAGAACAACGGACGACGGCGGCCTGGGCGCCCTCGCGCGGCTCATCCGCGAGCGGCTCGTCAGGCCTGAGGATGAGGCGAGCCCAGAGCCCTGGAAGTTCTGGGAGGACGACCCCGCGGCCTGACCGCCAGCGAGGGTGCCCCGAGTCGAAGGATCGAGCCGCCCGCTCGAGATGAGCGGCGAGATCCTGAGCCTCGGGTCGTACGTCCCGACGCGCGGACGTCGCTGCGCTCCGTCTCGCGGGTCGGGGCACCCAACCTCGCGCGGTGGCTTGGTCCGGATCCGTGGTCTTTCCGCGAAGCCGACAAAAAAGTCGGCGGAGCATGTTCCCTCTTCTTTTCTCTTCTGTTCTTCTTATGATTGGGTGTCCATATGACACTTCACTGTGCCCGTATGGCACTTCACGATGCCCGTATGGCACTTCACTGTGTCCGTATGGCACTTCACAGGGGGGCGCGGGGCCGGGCGGGGGAGAGGTTTGGGCGGGCTCGGGCGCTCAGGCCGCTCCGCTCAAGGCAGGACGTGACGCCCAAGGCAGGGCACCGGGCGGTTCGCTCGCCCTAGACTTGCTGCTGCGCGTGCGGGCGTGGTTCGGCGGTTGCCGGGCCGGGGCCTGTGGGCGCCCAGTCTGGGAAGATCGGCATGGACGAGAGGCAAATGCAGATCCGCGAGCGGGCGGGTCTGGAAGAGTCGCGGCTGAATCTGGGGTTCATCGAGTTCCTGCGCCGGTACTCGACGCCGATCTCTGTTGCGCTGATCGTCATCGCGGGCGGGTGGTGGGCGTGGAACCAGTACGCCAAGCGCCAGGCGGAGAACACCGACAAGGCCTGGGCCGAGCTGGACGCGACGACGCGCGTCGCGGCGCCGAGCCCGGACTCGCTGCGCGCGGTCGCGGACCAGCACGCGGGCGTGGGCGCGGTGGCGGAGCTCGCGCGGCTTCGCGCGGCGGACGTTCATCTGCAGGCGGTCCGGCGGGGCGTGAGGCCCGGCTCGACGCCGCAGGCCGACGGAACCTTTGCCGCGACCGACAAGCTGAGCGACGAGGAACGCGCGACGCAGCTGACCCTGGCCGAGGAGCTGTTCAGGGCGGTTGAGGAATCGACCAAGGACCGCGCGGGTCGCGAGGTGATCGAGGTGAGCGCGCTGTTCGGGCTCGCGGCGGTCGCCGAGGGCCGGGGCAACATGGGCGAGGCCAAGTCGCTGTACGAGCGGATCAAGTCGGTCGCGGCGGGGGCGAAGCTCTCGATGCACGCGACGATCGCGGACAAGCGCATCGCGGGGATCGACCGTCTCAACACGCTGCCCGCGCTGCTGAGCGAGACGCAGCTGCCCGCGATGCCGACGCCGGGGGCCATGGGCGGGGGCACGAGCCCCGCGCAGCCCGCGGGCCCGAG
>JANRKN010000168.1:0-24274 GCA_033763435.1 Planctomycetota bacterium | reverse complement strand
GGCGCGGCGGCGCTGCCTTGGCTCGCGTCGTGCGGCCCGGCGGCTCGCTCGTCCGATGTGCTGAAGTTCTGGACGATTGACCTCGGACAGCGATTCCGCGGCTACATCGAGTCGTGCCTGCGGGCGTTCGAGGCGGCGCATCCGGGCGTGCGTGTGGACTGGGTCGATGTGCCGTTCAAAGCGATGGAGCGCAAGCTGATCGCCTCCGCCGCGGCCGGGCGTGCGCCCGACGTGGTGAACATGTCGGACATCAACTTCACGCGGTTTGTCGGCTTGGGGGCGTTCGCGGAGATCACTCCGCACGTGCCGGGCGGACCGGAGGGTGTGAGCCGGGAGTATCTGCCGGGCGCGCTGGACCTGTGCCGGGTGCCAGATCGGAGCGGCGCGAGGCGTCTGATGGGGCTGCCTTGGTATCTGACGCCCCAGGTTGCGCTGATGAACCGCGAGGCGCTGGCGGCGGGCGGAATGAGCGTCGCGGACGTGACACCGACCTGGTCAGCGCTCGCGGCGCGGGCGGCGGAGTTTCGAGCGAGGTCCAACGGTACGTTCCTGTTCTCGCAGGACTTGGGCGAGGAGTCGCAGATTCCGATCATGCTGCTGGGCGAGGGGCTCGCGCCTTTCAAGGGTGACAACACACTCGAGCCCGACCTGCGCCGGCCTGAGGTGATTGCGTACATCCGTGCGTGGGTTGAGTTGTACCGGTCGGGCGCGATCCCACGGGAGGCGGGAACGACGGGCCACGCGCACCTGGTCGAGAACTTCCAGCGCGGCCAGACGGCACTGATCAACATCGGGCCTTCGTTCATCGCGCGGGTGAAGAGCGATGCGCCGGGCGTGTACAAGGCACTGGAGGTTGGGCCGGGGATCACGGCGACGCCGGGCTCGACGCATATCCCCGTGATGGTGCTTACGGTGGGTTCGCAGTCCAAGAGGCCGGACCTCGCGGCGGCGCTGGCCGCGCACATGACGAGCGCGGCGAATCAGCTCGAGTTCTGCCGTCAGGTACCGATCCTGCCGAGCACGCGGGCGTCGCTCGCGGACCCGCTGTTTGCCCGCACGGGCGGCGCGCCGGGCGAGGATCCGAAGCTGACGCTCGGGCGGGCGATCGCGGCCGAGTGCCTGCCCGAGGCCGTGGCGTTCACGCCCGCGCTCGAGCCTTGGCCCGACATGCGCCGAGCGTTCGAGGAGCGATTCAAGCGCGTGCTGCTCGATGGGCTGGAGCTTGATGCTCAGCTCGCGCTCGTGGAAGAGGATTGGGCGCGGCTTCTCCAGGCGAGCGGCGGCGCGAGCCCCGCGGTGGTGCCCCGCCCGTACACTGCCACCCTGTGAATTCGCGGCGCGTCCATCATCCGCTCACGCCGCTGGCGTTTCTTGCGCCCGCGCTGCTCGTGCTGGGCACCTTCAGCCTCGCGGCGATGGTGCAGGTCGCGTGGTACTCGCTCACGAAGTACACGGCGTTCCAAGGCCCGGTGTTCGTCGGGCTTGACAACTACCGCCGATTGCTCGCGACCGACCGCTTCTGGCTGTGCCTCGTGAACAGCGCGGTGTATCTGCTCGTGACGCCGGTGATCATCGCGGTGAGTCTGGGCGCCTCGATCATCGTCGACGCGAGGCTGAAGGCCACCGGCTGGCTGAGGCTTGTGCTTTTCCTGCCCGTGGTGACGCCGACGATCGTCGCGGCGATGGCGTTCCGGCTCCTGTTCAACGAGGACGCGGGGCTGCTGAACCGTGGGCTGATGGCGCTGGGCGTGACCGATGAGCCCGTGCGCTGGCTGAGCCAGCAGCCTTGGACGCTGATGACGGCGATGCTCGTCACGGTGTGGAAGGGCTTTGGGTTCTACATGATGGTGTTCCTGAGCGCGCTCGCCGCGGTGCCGCGCGAGCTGAAGGAGGCCGCGGCGCTGGACGGTGCGGGGCGCTGGCGGTCGTTCACGAGCGTGACGCTGCCGGCGATCTGGCCCGCGGTGGTGCTGGTGTTTCTGGTCTCTTCAATCTCAGCGCTGAAGGTGTTCGATGAGCTGTATGTGACGATCAAGGGCGCGCCGATCACGCATCAGACGGTGGTGCCGCTGATTTATCAGGTCGCGTTCGAAGAGGGGAACTACGGCATGGCGTCGGCGATCGGCGTCGCGCTGTTCGTCGCGATTCTGGCGTTCAGCCTGGTGAACCTGCGGCTCTCGCAGCGGCGCGAGAAGGGAGCCAAGGCATGAGCGCCGCAACTCCCACCTCCCCCACCACCCCCACCGTCATCAAACCTGCCGCGCACGTCCAGCCACCCACGCTGCTGGACCGTCGCCCGCTGTGGCTGACGCTGCTGATGTATCTGGGCGCGAGCGCGCTCACGCTGCTGGCGGTGGGCCCGGCGCTGTGGCTCGTGCTCGTGGCGTTCCAGCCGCCCGAGGCGCCTCTGTACGAGCTTTCCGCGGGCTTCACGGTCAAGAACTTCTCCGACGCGTGGGCCTCCGGGCTCGCGGGGCCTCTGGTCAACTCAGTGCTCGTCACCATCGCGCGCGCGGCGCTGAACGTGTTCGTCGCAGCGCTCGCGGCGTATCCGCTGGCGCGGATGAGCTTCCGCGGGCGCGACGTGGTGTTCGTCCTGATCCTCGCGACGATGATGATCCCCGAGCAGGTGATCGTCGTCCCCATGTTCCGCACGGTCGTGGGCCTCGGGCTGTTTGACACGCTCGCGGCGGTGGTGCTGCCGTTCAGCGTGACGGCCTTTGGCATCTTCATGTGCCGGCAGGCGTTCGTGGCGATTCCCTTTGACCTGGAAGAGGCCGCACGGATCGATGGGTGCGGCGCGCTGCGGACGTGGTGGAACGTGATCCTGCCTCTGAGCGCCCCCACGCTCGCGACGCTCGCGCTCTTCAGCGTGATCGGCGCGTGGTCGGAGCTGCTCTGGCCTCTGATTGTTCTGGAGTCGCGCGGGCAGTTCACGCTGCCGGTCGCGATGAACGACCTGATGGGCCAGTTCTCGACGAACATTCGCCCGGCGTACGCCGCGAGCGTGCTCGCGCTCGTGCCGATCGTCGGCGTGTTCATCATCGCTCAGCGCTTCCTGAAGGGCGAGCTGTTCGCCGGGAGCGTCAAGGGCTAACTCGTCTGGAATCGCCGGACCACTCATGACCCCGACCACCTCAAGCACGGCCCAATCCAATGCTTCCGCACGCGAGATCCAGACGCAGGCGCTGATCGTGGGCGGGGGCGTCGGGGGTGTGGCGGCGGCGCTGGCGCTCACGCGGCGGGGGATCTCGTGCGTCATCACCGAGCCGACCGACTGGCTGGGCGGGCAGCTCACGAATCAGGCCGTGCCGCCGGATGAGAACCGCTGGGTCGAGGACTTCGGCGTGACGGCGTCGTATCAGGCGCTGCGGAACAGCGTGCGCGAGTGGTACCGCGCGAATCGCCAGCTAACGCCTGACGCGGCGGCCAACCCGCGGCTGAACCCGGGCAATGGGTGGGTGAGCCACCTGTGCGCGGAGCCCACGGTGTGGCACGAGGTGATCCGGGCGTGGCTTGCGCCGCACGTCGCGAGCGGGCGGGTGACGGTCCTGCTTGGGCACACACCGATCGGGGCCGAGGTTTCGGGCGATCGGGTCGAGAGCGTGACGTTCGCGGCCGAGGATGGGACTAAGGTCGTCGCGCGTGCGCCGATGATTCTGGACGCGACGGAGCTGGGCGATCTGTACCCGCTCGCGGCGATCGAGCACGCGATCGGCGCCGAGCATCAGCGCGAGTACGGTGAGATGCACGCGCGGACGGACCGCGCCGACCCGCTCGACCAGCAGGCGATCTCGTGGTGCTTTGCGATGGAGCACCGCGCGGGCGAGAACCACGTGATCTCGCGGCCCGCGAAGTACGACTTCTGGCGTTCGTACGTGCCGAAGATGGACCCGCCTTGGACCGGGCCCCTGTTCTCGTGGCGGATCCCGTCGCACGATGCGCCGGGCTGGCGCGAGCTGGGCATGGTGCCCGCGCCCGACGAGCCCAAGGGCGGCGCGTGGGAGCTCTGGCGCTATCGGCGGATCCGCGATGCGAAGATCCACGCCGAGCCCGCGAAGTTTCCCGACGTGTGCCTGGTCAACTGGGTGCAGATGGACTACTGGCTCAAGCCGCTGCTGGGCGTGGGGCCGGCGGAGCAGCGCGAGGCGCTGGCCGAGGCTCGCGAGCAGAGCCTGTGCCTGTTCTACTGGATGCAGACCGAGGCGCCCCGGCACGACGGCGGCACGGGGTATCCGGGCCTGAAGCTCGCGGGCGAGACGCTCGGAACCGCGGATGGCTTTGCGAAGGCCGCGTACATCCGCGAGCCCAGGCGCCTTCTCGCGCGGACGATCGTCACCGAACGGCATATTGGCACCGAGCAGCGCGAGGCCGAGGGGCTCGGGGGCGACCCCGCAAGTGTCGATCGGCCCGAGTGGGGACTGGCCGAGCCCTTCGCCGACACGGTGGGCATCGGGCACTATCGCCTCGACCTGCACCCGAGCACCGCCGGGCGAAACTCGATCTACGTTCCCGCGGCGCCCTTCCGCATTCCGATGGGTTCGCTCATCCCCCGGCGGGTGCGGAACGTGCTCGCCGCGGGCAAGGGCATCGGCGTCACGCACATCACCAACTCGTGCTACCGGATGCACCATGTGGAGTGGAACATCGGCGAGTCGGCGGGGACGCTCGCGGCGTTCTGCCTTGCACGAAAGTCCGAGCCCCATGCCGTGCACGAGGACCCCGCGCTCGTCGCGGAGGTTCAGCGCGAACTGGCGGCGAGCGGCGTGCGGATCGCCTGGCCCTGGGAACGCTGAGGGGGACCGATCAGGAAGGCGTGATTGCGAGCGTCACAATCTGGAAAGGCCGAAGATTCAGCGTCGAGCGCTGACCCGCGTGGCTGAAGCCCTCGAGCGCCATGGAGCGCTCGAGCAGGTTGACGGGCGCGACGTTCGCGACGGGCAGGGTCCAGTCGATGGCGACGGTCGACGCGACGCCGTGGGCCTCGTGCAGGCGGAGGATCAGCGCTGAGCCTTCCTCGGCGGGCTTGAACGCCGCGACGCGCACGCCGGGCGCGAAGCCTTCGGGCGCCGAGAATTCGAGCCGGAAGGGCGACCAAGCTTCGTAGCCAAGCCGGCCCTTGGCGGGGCCATCGGGGTTGAGAGCGATCGCTCGCATCGGCGACTGGAAGGCCTCGCTCGCGGCATCCACGCCCGCGGCGCGGAAGTCGCCCTCGTGCACTATGAGGCCGTACTCGAACTCGTGCTCGCCCTGATCGGCCTGCGGGTCGGGGTGGACGGGCGCGCGGAGCAGACTGAGGCCCATCGCGCCGTCGTGGCACGAATGCCCGAACTTGCCGCGGGTCAGAAGCGCGACGCCCAGCCCGGGTTCAGAGAGATCGAGCCAGCCGTGCGCGGGGAACTCGAACTGCGCCAGTTCGCGCGTGGTGCTGCGGTGCGTGGGCCGCTCGAGGAAACCGAACTGCGTGCCCGCCGTGCAGCGGGCCGAGCGCACGGCCGTGGGGAACGAGGCGCGAAGCAGCGTGTGCTTCTCACGCCAGTCCACGCGCGTGCGGACCTCAAGCACGTGCGAACCCGCGTCGAGCCGGTACGTCTGCTCGATGCGGCTCTTCTCGCCCAGCGTGCGCGAGACGACGATCTCACCGCGCAGAGGCGAATCCTGCACGACCTTGATGCGCACCATGCCCCCCGCGACCGGGCGGGGCTTTTCCTCGTAGTAGAAGTCCACGTCCCACGCGTCCCACATCACAGGCCGGTCTTCGTACAGCACCAGCTGGTTCATGGGCTTGCCGGGCTCGCAGGCATCGCGCCCGAGGCCCGGACGGCTGAAAGAGATGATCCGGCCCTCCTTGTCGAACTTGACCGCGAGCAGCCCGTTGCTCAGCTCTCGCTCGCCCACCGAGACGGGAACCACGTTCGCGGGCGCCTCGCGCTCGATGATCGCCATGCCCAGCGCCGGAACATCGCGCGCGAAGGCGAGCTCGTCACCCTCTTCGCCCACGAGCTCGACGACGCGCGAGGCGGGGGTGCTCGAGGCGTTCAGCACAAGGGCGGGGCGACGGAATCGCCGGGCATCGACGCACTCAAGCCAGCGGTTGAGGGCCTTCTCGCGCGCGTGGTCGATGGTCTGCGCGACGCGGGCGTGATCGGCGCGGGCGTCGTCGTACACGGGCGTGATCGATGAGCCCGGGATGATGTCGTGGAACTGATTGAGCAGCACGGTCTTCCAGGCCGAATCGAGGCGCTCGCGGAGCTTGGGCGAGAGGCCCGACTCGCCCGCGGGCGTCGCGGCGCCGAGCCATTCGACCTCGCGCAGGCCCTCCTCAGCAAGTCGATTCGCGCGCTTGATCCAGCCCTGGGTGGTGAGCGTGCCGCGGTGCAGCTCAAGGTAGAGCTCGCCTGAGTAGATCGGGAAGTCGCGCCCGCGCGCGCGGAGCGCCTCGCGGTCGGCATGGAGTTCGTCGAGGAAGTCGGCAACACGAGAGAGCTTGACCTTGGGCAGGCCTTCGCTGCTGGCGCTGTAGCGGGCGAACCTGACGGACCACTCGGTGGGACCGCCGCCGCCGTCGCCGTAGCCGAAGGGCTGGAGCCAGCGCGCGCCGTGGGCCTGAGCCGCGTCGGGCCTGTGGAGGTGCTTGCCCTTGTGGTTGGTTTCGCCCCGGCGCAGCTCGCGCGGTGTGTTGCAGGCGTTGTAGTCATGGCCGGGCGCCTGATGCCCGAGCACCTCGGAACCGTCGATCCCGCGCCAGACGAAGTGCGTGTGCGGGAAGGTGTTGAACTGGTTCCACGAGAGCTTGTTGGTGATGAAGGTGTCCAGGCCCGAGAGCTTCATGATCTGAGGGAGCGCCGCGCCGAAGCCGAAAGTGTCGGGCAGATAGAGGAACCGCTGCTGGCCTCGCGAGCCAAACTCGGCCTCCCAAAAGCGCGTGCCGTGGAGGATCTGACGGACGATCGACTCGCCGCTGATGACGTTGATGTCGCTCTCGATCCACATCGCGCCGCCGGGCTCCCAGCGTCCTTCAGCGACGCGGGCGCGGATCTGGTCGTAGAGCGCGGGGGCGTCTTCCTTGACGTACTGATACTGCTGCGCCTGCGAGCACAGGAAGATGAACTCGGGGTCGCGCTCCATGCAGCGCAGGACGTTCGAGAAGCTGCGGAGACACTTGCGCCGAGTCTCACGGAGAGGCCAGAGCCAGGCGGTGTCGATGTGCGCATGGCCCACGGCATGGCAGATCGTCGCGCTGCCGCCTGCGGGGGTGCCGGTGAGCGCGGGCTCAAGAATCGCTCGGGCGCGGGCGATTGAGGCTCGGTCGCGGGGATCGTGGGCGTTCATCGCGTCGCGAAGCGCGGTGATGAGTTGAGCGCCGCGGGTTGAGGCGACGTCCAGCTCCTTCGCAAGCTGCGTAAGGAAGCGGAACGCCCAGACGAACTCGAGCGCGGCTTCATCGAGCGTCACGATCTCGGCGCGCTCGAGCCGGCCCGGCGTGGGGCCGTTCCAGCGGGCGCCGACCTCCGGATGGTCCCACTCGAACGCCAGCACGCCGAACGGGTGATTGCACGCGGCCTCGATGTAGGCCTCAAGCTTCTCGCCCCCGGAGGCGTGCTCGAGCAACCGGACGGTGTCGCGGTTGACATCGAGCCCTTGGACCGGACATGGCCGCGCGGGGTCGCGCAGGTCCCAGAGCATCGCCTCAGTGCCGGAGCTGAAACGCAGCGCAACCGCCTCGCCCGCCCAAGCGCGCGGAACCTCAGCACGAAGACGGAACCACGCGGTCGACCACTTGGGACCCCAGGCCTGGCCGATCGCGGCGGGCGCATAGGTTGCGCTGAGCGCGGAGGGGACGGGAATCTGGTCGCCCGGGGCGGTCATGCCAACCTCAGCCGGGCGCGACTCGCGGAAGGGCAGCGCCTCGATCACGTCGCGCAGATACACCTGCGCGCGGCTCAACGTCAGCTCAAGTTCCTTCGACATCGCTCGTCCCTCTCCATTCCACGCACGAACCCAAACGCACAGACTGCTCGAGCTTGGCTCTCAGAACTTTTCGTCGGCCCGGGGCGGGGGCGGGGGGGCGTGCCGGACCCAGGGCGTCGGGTCGAACTTGTTCGTCGGCTCGCCCAGAACTTCGCGCGCCCGGCGGACGACCCAGTCCCACTGGAAGGCCGGGCCCGGGTCCTGCTTGTCGTCCTGAATGTGATAGTGCCCGATCAGGCCCTGTAACTTGATGAAGTCCTCGCGCGAGAGAGCGCGGTTGATCGGCGTGCCGTCGGGTTCGCGCGGGTAGTCAAGCTTGATCTTGGGCAGCGCGGCGTGCAGCGCGGCGGTGAGGCGCGCAAGCGACTCGTACTGCTCGGGCGTGAGGTCGTACATCCGGCGCATCTCGCCCTGAATCATGCCGACGACCGGCTCCGGGCGCGCGGGCCGACCGATGAACCCGGGCGTCTTGACGCCGCCATCGCCCAGCGCGACGGGGAGGTTAATGCGCGTCCGGCCCTCGTCGTCGGCGCTGTACCACGTGTCGAGCGGGTCGGTGCCCTTGACGGGCCGCCCGTTGGCGTCGACGGGATAGGCGCCGATGTTGGCGATCTCGATGCCGACGGAGCGATCGTTGGCGATGGTGGCGTGCCAGCCGCGCTCCTTGACGTCCATGGTCTGGTAGATGGTGCCGTCAATGTCGAGGAGGAAGTGGACGGAGAGCCCTCGCATGTCGTGGAGGATGCGGAAGCAGGTACGCGCGGTGCCCGCGACGTCGTAGTGCATGACGAACTGGTCGACGGAGTCCTGAAGGCTGGGCAGGTCCCAGCCGCCGCCACGGAAGCGTTCGATCTGGCCCGAGGTGAGCTGTCCGTCGGGGATGGCGCCCTCGCGGGCGCGACGGAGGCCGTAGCGGTTGGGCGTCGCGACGGCGCCGGTCTTCTGCGTGACCTCCCACGACGAATCGGCGAAGTTGACGAACCGCCGTTCGACGCGATAGGCGTCGTAGCCACCCGGGTCGGTCCAGAGCACGACGGGCGCGCCGGTGTGGAAGTACTGCCCGGCGATGACGATCTCATCGCCTCGACGCTCGAGTCGCTCGCCGACCTTGGGGCCCGATTGGCAGCCCGAAAGCGTGACCAGCCCGAGGACGAGGTGAAGACCGATCAGCGAGGCCCGCGCGAGCGTGCGCCACGGGCCGGTGGAGAGTGTGGTGCTCATGAGCCGTGAGAATAGCCCGAAGGGCGAGGGGATCGGGCAGTACACCGAGGGCACAGGATCTCAGGCCCGGCCCGCGAAACGCCGGGCGATCGAGAGCGCCCGGAGCGTCGGCGTCTTCTTGCGCTGGTGCGCTTCCATCCGGTTCAGGATGTCCCGCAGCGTCCGCACGGCCTGGACGATGTAGGGCCCCTTGTTGAGCATCACCGCGTCGGCCCGAACGCCCATGGCCGCGTCGGTCACTTCGGCGCGCGTGGGCTGGCCCTTCTTCGCGAGGCGCTCAAGGACCTGCGTCGCCCAGATCACGGGCAGCCTCGCGGCCTCGCACATCCAGAGGATCTCTTCCTGCACCTCCGCCAGACGCTCGTAGCCCATCTCGACCGCGAGATCGCCGCGGGCGATCATCACCCCCACCGTCGGCGTGCGCATCAGCGTCAGCAGAAGCTCAGGCAGGTTCTCAAACGCCTGCACGGTCTCGACCTTCAGCACGATGCCCGGGCGCTCGCGTGCGCCGAGCGCGTCCTGGAGCGCCTCGATGTCGGCGCCCGTCCGCGCGAAGCTGAGCCCAACGAGATCCGCGCGGTCAAGCGCGAAGGACAGATCGCGCCGATCTTTCTCAGTCAGCGCGGGCGTGGTGAGGACAGTTTCAGGGACGTTGATGCCCTTGTCCGCGCGCAGCACCGCGCCCTCGGGCGGGGCGTGGGTCACGCGGACGCGCACCGCCTCGGGCCCAACGGTGACAACCTCGGTGCCGACTTTGCCATCGTCGAACCAGATCGGCTGCCCGGGCTTCACGCACGTGAACAGCTCGGGGAGCGTGCAGCCGATGCGCGCGGGGCGCGCCGTCGAAGCGGGCAGGCCGGGCTCGAGCGAGCGCATGACGTCGAGCAGGTCACCCGCGCGAAGCAGGAGGCCGCCCGGGCGGGCGACGATGCCCGAGAGGGTCGTCGTCGCGCGAGGCGCCGTCGTGCGCGCTGCCATGAGCGAGAGCACGATGCTGGGTGTGAGGTACACCGTCCGGCGCGATTCGATCTCGATCTCGGCTTGGTCGACGCGAGTCACGCGCAAAGTCCGCACGCTGCCGCGGGCGTCGCGCAGGCGCACGACATCGCCCAGCCGCGCCTCGCACACGAACGCCTCAGCCGCACGCGCGACCATCGGCGTGCCTTCCGCCACGTCCGCGGGCGCAAGCGTCGGCACCTCGCCCGTCACGAGCCTCAGCCTCGCGGGCGTGACCACGCGCCCGAGCGCGTCCCGCGCGGGCGTCAGCCTCAGCACCATCGGCCCGGGCTCGATCGGCCCGGTGCGCAGCTTGGGCCCGCCCAGATCCATCAGCGTCAGCGCGACGCCCGCCTGCGAAAGGTGCGCCATCATCGCACCCCACGCGCGCTCATCGTCGTGCGCGCAGTTGATCCGCATCACGTCCATGCCCGCCTGCACAAGCTCGCGGATCAGCGCGGGCTCGGTCGCGGCCTCGCTGGGCATCGTCACCATGATCCGCACACGACCGGCCCCCGCAACGTCGCCCCGACCCGGGCCCAGCGCCCGCGCGACGTTCGTGCTCAGGATCCGCCTCGAAGCTTCCACCGCGTCGGCCAGACCGTGGGCGGGCGCGTCGCCCCCAAGCAGCCTCCGGCCCGCCTCAATCACAGCGCGCAACGTCGGCAGCACGTGCCCCTCGGCCCGGCCGAGCGAGCTCAGGCCGAACGCCGCCAGCGTGTCCTGCTCACGGCGGAGGTCGCGCTCGCGGAACGCGACATAATGCACCAGGTTCGCCGCGCCCGCCCGATGCTCGGGCGCAACCCGCTCGAGCATCGGCGCCCACCGGACCTCCAGCGCCCGCGCCCGAGCAACCAAGCTTTCCAGAGAAGTGATCGCTTCCGCGAGCGACATCGAGCGCTGAGAGTCCCGCGGCGTGTGTTGCTCGGTCCGGCCCATGCGCCGTTCCCTTCTCAGCCCAGCGCCGACGCGACGACGAGGGTGCGGTCATCGTCGGCCGCGCGATCGCCCGTGAATCGACGGACTTCGTCGAGGATCCCCGCGACGAGGCCGTCCGAGCCCCCGGCGGCGCGTTCGATCGTGCGGTCGAGGCGGAACTCGCCGAAGAGCTGGCCTTCGCGGTTGCGTGCCTCGGTGATGCCGTCGGTGTACAGCACCAGCGCGTCGCCCGCCCGCAGCGAGGCGGAGGCCTCGGCATACTCAGTGTCGCCCAGCACGCCAAGCGGCACGTCGCGCGCAGCGTCGAGCACCTCAACCGCGCCGTCGCCCCGGCGGATCCGCGGCGGGTTGTGCCCCGCGGAGGCAAAGCGCAGCGAGCGCGCGCGCGGGTCGTAGATCGCGTAGAAGGCCGTGACGAAGCCCGTACCCGTACGCTGGTACGAATCCGCGAGGTGCCGATTCAGGTACCCCAGCAGCGCGCCGGGCGAGGAAGACGCCTCGGGCGCAAGGTGGGCCATCGTGTGCGTGATCGCCATGAGCACGGCCGCGGGCGTGCCATGGCCCGAAACGTCGGCGATCAGGATGCCCAGGGTGCCGTCGCGCTGTGGGAAGAAGTCGTAGTAGTCGCCGCCGGCCTGCTTGCTGGTCTGGTAGTGGGCCGACAAGCTCAGCCCGGGCACGTCGGGCAGCACGACGGGCAAGAGCGCCCGCTGGATCTGCGACACGGCCTGCAGCTCGCGGTCGACGATCTCATACGCCTCGGCGAGTTGCTTGGCGAGCACCAGATTCTGCGTCGCACGCCCGAAGAGATTGGTCAGCCAGAGCAGCGTCGGCGCGGTCCGGAGGTCGTACGCGTTGCGGTCGCTCCTCAGGGCGATGACCATGTTCTTCGCGACGCCCTGGTCATACTGCGGCTGCGCGAACAACGACCCGAAGCCCGTCAGCAGCTCGTACGCAGGGTCGGCCGGGTCGGGGTTCAGGTCGTTGATGATCGTGGGCTCGTCGCGATAGATCAGCTCGCCCAGCAGGCCCCGGTCGTGCAGGGGCAGGCGGTCTTTCTGGGTCCAGGGGTTGATCTCGTCTTTCCAGACCGAGGCGCGGGTGATTCGGTACCACGGGGCGGTCAGGTCCCGGCGTGAAACCGCGATCGTCGCGTCAAGGGGGATCAGTCGCCGGACGCGGTCGCGGTAAAGCCGGACGGCGGCCTGGGGTTCGGTCTCGGCGCTCAGCGCCCGCATGAGGTCCACGACCTCGCGCATCGCGTCGTCCGGGTTGCCGGGCATCTCGAACATCGGGGGGCGCTCCGCGGGCGCGCTTGCAACGCGGCCTCATGAGCGTACGCCCGCCGGGGCAAATGTCGGGGTCCAGGAGGCGTGTGGCACGACGGGCGCCCCAAAAACGCACACGCCCCCGCGAAAAATCGCGAGGGCGAGGCAATCGGGGTGGGCGGATTCGAACCGCCGACCTCTTGACCCCCAGTCAAGCGCGCTAACCAAGCTGCGCTACACCCCGTCGGTGCAGGAGCGGAGCATAGGCCCCCTGAACGCGAACTCCAAGCCCGGGGCAAGGTCTTCGTGTTCAGATCTCCCAGGCCTGCCGAGGCCTGCCGCGCGGCCCGGGCCCTCGATACGCTCTCGGACCATGCCTGCGCGCCGATCAACCGCCACCCCACCCACCCCACCCACCCCACCCTCCTCACCCGCTTCACCCCGCTCCGCCAAGGGCGGGGACGCTCAGGGAGCGTCGATCCTGATCCGCGGCGGGCGGGTGATCGACCCCGCCTCGCGGACGGACAAGGTCATGGACGTCGCGATCTCCGGAGGGGTGATCGCAGCGATGGGCAAGAACCTTCCTTCGTCGCCGGCCCAGCGTGTGATCGACGCCACGGGGTGCATCGTTGCGCCGGGGCTCATTGATCCGCACGTGCATCTGCGCGAGCCGGGGCAGGAAGCCAAGGAAACGATCGCCTCGGGCACGTCGGCAGCGGTGTCCGGCGGCTTCACGAGCGTCTGCTGCATGCCCAACACCAGCCCCGCACTCGACACGCCCGAGATGCTCGCGTTTGTGCACCAGCGGGCGGTCGCGACCGGCGTCTGCCGGGTGTTTCCGGTCGCCGCCGCGACGCGCGGGCGCAAGGGCGAGGAGCCGACCGAGATCAGTCTGATGGCCTCGCGCGGGCTGCACCACGGCGCGTGCGCGTTCTCCGACGACGGTGACGGCATCGCCTCGGCGGGCGTGATGCTCCGCGTCCTCAGCGCGATCAAGCCCACCGGGCGCGCGTTCATGCAGCATGCCCAAGACCCGACACTCACCCGCGGCGCATCGATGCACGCGGGGAGCATCTCCATGAAGCTGGGCTTGGGCGGCTGGCCCAGGGTCGCCGAGGAGATCATGGTCGAGCGCGACGTGCGGCTCAATGCCTCGGTCGGGTGCAAGTACCACGTGCAGCACATCTCGTCGGCGGGCACGGTCGAGATCATCCGTCGGGCGCGCAAGGCAGGGATTCCGGTTTCGGGCGAGGCCTCGCCCCACCACCAGCTGCTGACGCACGAGGCGTGCGCGGAGTATCACACGCTCGCGAAGGTGAACCCGCCGCTGCGCGAGAAGGCCGACGCGGAAGCGCTGGCCAAGGGCCTGGCCGACGGCACGATCACGGTGCTCGCGACCGACCACGCCCCGCACACCGCCGAAGAGAAGGACCTGCCCTTCGAAGAGGCGCCGTTCGGGCTGATCGGGCTCGAGACGGCGCTGGCGCTGTACATCGAGGCGCTGATCACGCCGGGCGTGCTCCGCTGGCCCAAAGTGATCGAGATGATGACCGTCAACCCCGCGGCGCTCTGCGGGCTGGACGCGCTGGGCCTCGGGCGCCTTGCGGTCGGCGGGCCCGCGGACGTGACGGTCATCGACCCGGACCTGCGATGGACGATTTCGCTCGCGGATCTGGTCGGACGATCAAGGAACACGCCTTTCCTGGGGCGGGCGGTGCAGGGTCGGTCGATCGCGACCATCGTCGCGGGCGAGGTTCGGCACGAGCGTCCCCGGGGTTGAGCCAAAGTCTTTATACTCCGGACAAGATGCTCCCCAAACCCCCGCCGCTCCCGGCCTGGGAGTCGGCTCACCCGATCATCGTTCACTTCCCGATCGCGCTCTTGGCCTTTACACCGATCCTTGTCGTGCTCGGGCTCGTGTGGCGCACCCACCGTCGCGGGCTGCTGATCGCGGCGCTCGCGACGACGCTCGTCGGCACCTTGGGCGCGATTCTCGCCGTGTCGTCGGGCGAAGCGGGCGAAGAAGCCGCGGAGGCGATTCCCGCGGCGGCGGCGTTGCTCGATCAGCACGAAGACCTTGCCGAGATCGCCCGCAATATCTTCATCGCCCTCTCGGCGGTCCTCGCGCTGGGCGTCGGCTTGGTGCTCTGGAAGCACGAGAAGCTCAAGTCGGGCGTCACGATCGGAGGCGGCGTGGCGTACCTCGCCCTGCACTCGATCGGGCTGCTCTATCTGATGGCCGCGTCGCATCTGGGCGGGCAGATGGTTCACGTCCACGGCGTGCGATCGATGGCGCCGGGAGGCTCGCCCGCGGCCTCGGAAGGCGAACGCGAAGAGCGATCGTTCATCGCGGGGGCGTTGCGCTTTGCCGCGTGGCGCGAGCCCGAGGCAGAGAAGAAAGCCGAGCCCGCACCCGACCAGTCCAACCAGCCCACGCCCACCCGGCCCAAGCTGAGCGACGTGGTGCCCGCGGAGTATCCGGGCTTGCACCGGGTCGTGGCCTATGCCGAGGGCGTGTACTCGGGCGCGAGGCCTGAAGGGGCGGCCGGCTTTGACAGCCTTCAGAAGCTCGGGTTCAAGACGATCATCTCCGTCGACGGGGCCGAGCCCGCGGTCGAGCTGGCCAAGACGCGCGGCATGCGGTATGTCCACCTGCCGGTCAGCTACAACGGGTTCGACAAAGCCCGCCAGGGTGAACTCGCCCGAGCGGTGCGCGACCTGCCCGGGCCTGTGTACATCCACTGCCACCATGGCAAGCACCGCTCGGCGGCCGCGGCCGCGTGCGTGGCAATTGACCTCGGCCAGAGGGACCGCGCCGCGGTCGAAGGGCGGATGAAGGTCTCGGGCACTGAACCCGCGCTCAAAGGCCTGTGGAAGGTCGTCGAGGAGGCCAAGCGTTTGACCAAGGCGGAACTCGACGCGGCGGGAAGCGAGTTTCCCGAGCGGGCGCAGGTCAGCGGCCTCAAGCGCACGATGGTGAAGATGGAGGACAACTACGACATCCTCAAGACCGCCGCGAAGAACGGCTGGAAGCAGCCCACCAGCGGGCCAACGCTTGCGGGCCTCGCGGGCGACATCACGGACATGTACCGCGCGCTGCAGGACAACCCGCGCGTCCGCGCCCGCCCTGATCCGTTCAATCCTTGGATGAAAGAGGGCGAGCAGCTCGCCTCGGACCTCGAGCAGGCGCTGGCGAAGGAACTGAGCAACGAAGAGCTGAACAAGCGCCTGGCGGCGCTGACGGCCTCGTGCAAGAAGTGCCACGACAAATATCGCGACGACTGATCGGACGGCGGGATTGAGGCCCCCGCGGTTCGCTGCGCGCGATGGGGCAATCGATCGACGGGTCCGAAGGCGACTCGAAACCCGCGGAGATTCCTCCTAGAATGGGCCGAATTCGCGGAGGGAGCCGCGTGCTGCGGGGCTGGCCGGGCCTGCCGGGTGGGGCTGATCGGGCCGGTCTGAGCGGCATGGGGACACGTGCCCTCCGAGCGGGTTCCGAACGGGAGATCGCGCCGCCGCGGCCGATCACATCCCGCGCGAACGCAGACGCGCCCCGGCCTCTCATGAATCGCTCGGGGCGTGTTGCCAGAAAGGACTCGATCCCATGGCCATCCGCATCGGCATCAACGGCTTCGGTCGCATCGGCCGGCTGGTGTATCGCACCGCCTTTGAGCACGGCATCGAAATCGTCGCGGTGAACGACCTGGTTCCCGCCGACAATCTCGCGTACCTGCTGAAGTATGACACGATGCACCGCCAGTTTGCCGTCGGCGGCAAAGCCGTCGAGATCTCGGCTGTCGCGTCGGACACGGGCGGCTCGTTCACCGTGAACGGCAAGACGACCAAGACGATGGCGATCAAGGACCCGGCCCAGCTTCCCTGGAAGGACCTGGGCGTGGACTATGTGCTCGAATCGACCGGCCTGTTTACCGACTTTGAGAAGGCCAGCCTGCACGTGAATGCCGGCGCCAAGCGCGTGATCATCTCGGCGCCCACGAAGGCCGAGCCCGCGCAGGTGCCGACGGTCGTGCTGGGCGTGAACACCGAGGCGTACGACCCGGCCAAGCACAAGATCGTGTCGAACGCCTCCTGCACGACGAACTGCCTGGCGCCGATCGCCAAGGTCATCAACGACGCGTTCGGCCTTGAGGAAGGCCTGATGACGACGGTGCATGCCGCGACCGCGACGCAGCCCACGCAGGACGGCCCCAGCAAGAAGGACTGGCGCGGCGGACGCAACGCCTACCAGAACATCATCCCGTCCTCGACGGGCGCGGCCAAGGCCGTGACGCTCTGCATCCCCGCGCTGAAGGGCAAGCTCACGGGCATGTCCTTCCGCGTCCCCACGGCCGACGTGTCGGCGGTGGACCTCACGTTCAAGACCGCCAAGGACACGAGCCTGAAGGAGATCAACGCGGCGATGAAGGCCGCGTCCGAGGGCGCGATGAAGGGCATTCTGGGCTACACCGAAGAAGAGATCGTCTCGAGCGACTTCATCGGCGATCGCCGCAGCTCGATCTATGATGCGCTCGCGGGCATCGAGCTCAACAAGCGCTTCTTCAAGGTCGTGAGCTGGTACGACAACGAGGCTGGCTATGCCGCCCGCTGCGTCGACTTCATCAAGCTCATGGCCTCGAAGGACGGCGTGAAGTAATCCGCAGCTTCTCTGCCTGAGCATCCACACCGCACGCACAAACCCTCCCGATCGGGAGGGTTTTTTCGTGCGCGCGGCGCCTAGCCCGCGAGGTCAACTAAAAAACGGGCGACGGGGTATGAGCCCGTCGCCCGCGTGCGTGTTCCGAAGGTTCCGAGACGTGCAGGCTTAGCAGCCCGCGTTGAAGCGATTCACGAAGAAGATGAAGTCGTCGCTGTCGATGAAGCCCGAGCCGTCGACGTCGGCGCTGCGCTCGCACGCCGGGTCGGGATCATCCACGCCTGTGCAGCCGAGCTCGAAGGCCGCGACGTAGGCGATAAAGTCGTCGGAGTCCGTGAAGCCCGACTTGTCGAAGTCGGCCACGCAGAGATCGACGAAGAAGTCGCGGCTGACGACGCTGGACCGGCCTGAATCCTCGAACGCGACCGCGGTGATCGTGTTCCAGCCGTGCTGCATGCCGCCGATCGTCCGGTTCCAGGTGAAGCGGTCGAACGCCGCGGCCTGGTTCAGGAAGTTCGCCATCGTCACCGGATCGCCCGACGGATTGAGCATCAGGTGCACGCGGCTAACCGTGCGATCCGTCGAGTCGACCCAGAACAACGCGCTGGTCGACGTCAGCGTGCCCGGGTCACGCACCGTGACCTGCGGAGCGACCCGGTCGATGTACACCGCTTGCCGCCATTCGCGGAAGATCGGGTCGTCGTTGCTGTTGCGCTGGCGGAACGAGATGACCGAGACGTAGTTCATGCCCTCGGGGAGGCGCGTGGCGTCGATCGGCTGGCTGTAGGTGCCCGTGCCGCCACCCACGCGGGGCGAGCGGTTCTGGAAGTTGGAGTAGCCAACCACCGACTGCGGGAGCGAGGCCGACCAGCCGATGAAGCCCGTGCCCCAGTCGGTGTAGCCGGCGTTGACGCGGAAGAGGGCGTTGTCGTCGGAAGCGTTGTCGATGCCCTGAGGGTCGCCGTTGGTGGTGTTGAGGACGATATTGAACGTGTTGGCGGTGATGACGGGGATCGACGCCGCGCGACGACGCTGGGCCGGGATGGCCGAGGAGTCGGGCGAGATCGTCGAGGCCGTGGGCGTGAAGCTGAGCGTGCCGCCCGGGATCGCCGGGGCGTAGACGACGAAGCCGCGCCCGTGCTCGTTGGTGCCGGTCACGTTACGGGGCGTCGCGATCGTCACGCGGCGGTTGCTGTCCACGGTGAGGACATCGACGATGTTGTTCGTCGGGTCGATCGTGGCGTTCTGCGCATTGCCCGTGTACTCGAACAGGCGCATGCCCGAGGGGAAGCTCGTCTGGACGTTGCGCTGATCGAAGCCCGAGTCCCAGCGCTTGTTGACGCCGACAAGGACGTTGGCGGAGTAGTTGCCGCCGCCGAGGTTCTTGCGGCGCTCGAAGACGATGACGTCCTGAAGCCCGGGGTTGGAGGTGTCGGAGGCGTTGATGACGTTGAACTCGCCGCGGGCGAAGAAGTTGTGGAGTTGAACGAGGTTGGTGATGACGGGGTTGGCGGCGTTGGTGTTGTAGTCGACGCCCAGCGCGACGGGGATGCCCTGGCGGGGCCAGAAGCCGCCCGAGCGCGTGACGCCGCGGGAGTTGTGATAGATCTTGACGGGGCCGGAGCGCATCAGGACATAGGCGTTCTGGGCCCAACCCTGCTGGCGGATGGTGGGATAGGCGGGCGCGCTGTTGCCGTCGCCCGTGGTGCCGTTGTCATGGCTGAAGACGTGGTTGACGCCGACCGAGCCGTCGTTGAAGCCGTTGTCGAAGGCGTCGATGTGCGTGTTGAGGACGTTCTGCCACGTGTTGCCCGCCGGGTTGTTCAGAATGTCGCGCAGAGCACCCGAGCCGTTGAGGTCCAGCGCGTCGCGGTTGGCGAACGAGTCCTTGCGGACGAAGTTGTTGATGGTGAAGGTCTGTCCTTCGACGCTCTCGCCGAAGGAGTAGGGCGTAACCCAGCGGCCGTCGGGGGTCTGACGCTGGAGGTGGACGACCGAATCCCAGAACTGATCCCAGAACCAGCTCGGAACGTGCTTGATCGCGTCGATGCGATAGCCGTCGATCTTGAATTCCTGGAGCATCCACTGCGTCCAGCGAAGCAGATACCCGGTGCCGTTGTCGGTGACCGGGTCACCCGCCTGGGGGTTGGCGGTGTTGTAAGGCCAGAAGTCCAGCGTGATGGGCCCGCTGCGGCCGGGGACGCCCGGGTTGTTGATGGTGCGCTTGGGCAGGTCGCGGTCGGGGTAGGTGCGCCGATTGGTGGGATCGGGACGGTTGAAGTAGGTACCGCCGGGGATGTTCTGCGGGTTGTTGGCGTCCACCGGGTTGCGGATGAACTGGTGGTTGGTGCCCTGATCGATGTCGATGAGCGCGACAAGGTCGCCGCGGTAGAGGTCGTAGTTGGCGCCGTTGGGGTTCTCTGACTGGAGATAGCCGCTAGCGTTGCCGGCGTGGAAGTCGCCCCAGTTGCTGGTGGACGTCTTGTTCACGGGCGGGTTGGCGGGGGCCATCCAGAAGCCGGGGTAGCCGCCCCAGGACTGGAACGTGGCCGAGCCCTGCCGGCCCGCGTTGTGGTTCATCACCGAGTCGATATAGACCAGCGCGTTGGCCTTCTTGAATTCATCGATGACGCGGCGGAACGAAGTCTCGGTGCCATACGCGGTCTCCGCGCCGGGGCGCCCGAGGCTGAAGCGATCGAACGGGTCATAGCCCGCCGAGCTGGAATTCTGGTTGCCGATCGTGGGGTCGACGTACCCGCGCGTCACGGGCGGGAGCCAGAGGGCCCCGTAGCCGGCGGCGAAGAAGTCGGGCATCCGCCGCTCCATGTCCGCCCAGCGCGTCTCGAACCACTGCAGGATGACTGGATTGTCCTGCGCCCGCGCGGCTTGGGTGGGCAGAGCCAGCCCCGCCGCCGCGACCATCACCGCCAAACCGATACCGCCGCCGATCCGCCCCCGCCGTAAGCCGTCCCGTAAGTTCATTGAATCCTCCATCCTCAACACCACCAAACGATCCACCCGCCCCGCAAACGCCTCGGACCCCACCGCATTCCCCACCGACCAACCTCGGACCCCACCGACCAACCTCAGACCCCACCGCCCAAGCTCGGACGAGTCCCGCAGTGTCGGCCGACCGGAGGAACGTTGATGCGGTGCGCGCAGCGACGTCTCGGGCGGCCTGACCGCGGACGCTCGATTATGCCACGAGTCCGGTCCCGGCGGAAGCGGAAGACCGCAGAATCCGCCGTGATTCTCCCGGGAATCGCGAGGCTTCACGAACGCCACCGACAGCTCCGTAGAACAGCGGACCTGCCGATCCCGATCACCCCCTCGCGCGGTGGCCGCGGGCCCAAAGCTCTCGGACGCGCGGGAGGTCCCGCGATCGCGAGGGCTCGAACTTTGCGGCCGAGAATGTTCGCCCGAGAACCGCCGATGCGGACCGGGGGTTACACTCCCGTCCCCTTGCCGGCGCGGTTGACCAGCCATCGCCGAACCAACCATCGCCGAACAAGGGCGCGGGCCGAACTCTGGCTCGCGGGCTCACGAACGATCTGTGCCCTCCGAGGGAGTAGCTCATGACCGCACACGCGCGCACGAACACCGTCCAGCCCACGCCTCGCACGCCCCGATACGGCTCCCTGGCCGCGGCGGTTCTGCTGGGGTTGGCGATCTCCCCGGCCATCCTCACCGCCTTCGCGGGCCAACCCGCCCCCACGACTGCACCCGCGGCCCCGCCCGTCGGAGAGCTGATCGGCGAGGGGATCGTCCGCTTCTTTGCCTCCGAGGACGCCCGTCAGAAGGCGCTGCCTTCCTACGCCCTTGAGAAGGCCCGCCCGGCGCAGGGCCCGGCCCCCGCGGCCTTCGCCGTGAGGCCCGTCTTCTCGATGGCTCCCAGCGACAGCGTTGTCGGTTCGATCCACGGCGGGTCCAAGCCCCGTGCACGCATTGAGATCGCCGCGGGCACGTCGCTCTACGGCACGGGCGAAGTCTCGGGCCCGCTCATGCGCAACGGGCGCTCGGTCACCACGTGGAACACCGACGCCTACGGCTACGGCGACGACGCGCAGTCGCTTTATCAGTCCCACCCCTGGGTGCTCGCGGTGCGTGCCGACGGGACCGCCTTCGGCGTGCTCGCCGACACGACCTATCGCTGCACGATTGATCTGGCGACGGGCATTCAGTTCACGGCCGATGGGCCGGAGTTCGCGGTCATCGTCGTCGAGGGCCCGACGCCTCAGGACGTGCTGAAGAAGCTTGCAGACCTGACGGGCAAGATGCCGCTGCCCCCGAAGTGGTCGATCGGCTATCACCAGTGTCGGTATTCGTATTTCCCCGAAGCGCGCGTGCGTGAGATCGCCAATGAGTTCCGCGCCCGGCAGATCCCGGCCGACGTGATCTGGTTCGACATTGACTACTTCGAGGGCTTCCGCACGTTCACGTTCAACAAGGGACACTTCCCCGACCCCAAGAAGCTCAACGCCGACCTGCTCGCGATGGGCTTCCACAACGTGTGGATGATCAACCCGGGCGTCAAGAGCCGCGAGGAACCCTCGCCCAACGATCCGCCCAAGGCTTTGCTCGACGCCGAGCCCGAGGCGCTCAAGGCCCAGCGCGAAGAGCAGCGGAACAACTTCCGCGCGATCCGCGACGCGGGCACCAAGAACGACTTCTGGACCAAGCGCGCCAACGGCTCGGTCTACGAGGGCGAAGTCTGGCCCGGCTGGTGCTTCTTCCCGGACTTCACGCGCCCCGACGTGCGGGCGTGGTGGGCAACGCTCTACCAGCCGTTCATGGCGATGGGCGTCACGGGCGTCTGGAACGACATGAATGAGCCCGCGATCTTCAACGTCCCGAGCAAGACGATGCCCGAGGACAACCTGCACGGCGGCGACCCGACACACCCCACGGGCGCGGTGACGCCGGGCGATCACAAGCGCTTCCACAACGTGTACGGCATGCAGATGATCCGCGCCAGCCGCGAGGGCATCCAAGCCGCGAACCCGACCAAGCGCCCGTTCGTGCTGAGCCGGGCCAATTTCATCGGTGGTCAGCGCTATGGCGCGACGTGGACGGGCGACAACGTCGCGAACTGGTACCACTTGGACATCTCGATCCCGATGATGCTCAACGTGGGCCTCTCGGGCCAGCCCAACATCGGGCCGGACATCGGCGGCTTTGCGGGCAACGGCGACGGGCAGCTCTTTGCCCGCTGGATGGGCATCGGCGCGTTCTTCCCCTTCAGCCGCGGGCATACGGGCACGGGCAACATCGACAAGGAGCCCTGGAGCTTCGGGCCCGAGGTCGAGCGAGCGAGCCGCATCGCGCTTGAGCGGCGCTATCGGTTCATGCCGTTCCTGTACACGCTCTTCCACGAAGCGTCGACGACCGGCCTGCCCGTCGCGAGGCCGACGTTCTTTGCCGATCCGACGGACCAAGCGCTGCGTGCGGAGGATGAGTCGTTCCTGTGGGGCTCGGACCTGCTGATCGTCGCGGAGACGGCGCGGGACCGCTCGCGCGTGAGCATCCTGCCTCAGGGCATCTGGCGGAAGTTCGATTTCACGACGTGGAATGGCAAGCCCGACTCGAGCGACCCGCACCAGCCGCAGATGTACGCGCGGGGCGGGTCGATCATCCCGACCGGGCCCGTGATGCAGTACGTGAACGAGAAGCCGCTCGATCCGCTGACGCTGATCGTGACGCTCGACCACGAGGGCAAGGCTTCGGGCACGCTGTACGAGGATGCGGGCGATGGCTATGGCTATCAGGCGGGCGAATTCCTGCTGTCCACCTATGCGGCGAAGACCGAGGGCGACGCGGTGGTCGTGACGCTTGCGGGGAGCGAGGGGAAGATGGCCCGCCCGAGCCGCAAGGTGGTGGTCCGGCTGCTGCTGAGCGACCGCGAGGTGCTGGCCGAGGGCGTGGACGGTCAGCCGATCCGCGTGCCGCTGAAGTAACGCTGGCCCGAGAGGTGAGATGCGGGAGAGTTGGGGCTGGGTGAACGTCCCCCCGCGCGGCGAGCTCGCGGAGGGGTGGACGTGAGTGGCCCCGCGTCTAGAGTTTTGCGACTCTTTCGGACGGACCCCTTGTCCCGGTCTTCGGGCGTGCGTGGTCCGGGGCGCTCGGCGTGCTTGGCGCACGCGGGCGGGAGGGATCCGTCTCCGGGCCGGCGAGGCCTTGGGCACGACGCGCAAGGTGGCTGGCCTCTGACGCAGCGGGAGATTCGCCCGCCCGATGTGTGTTTCCCTCGGACGGCCGCGGCCCCGCGAAAGGAGCGGACCGTGATCCACGAAGTTCGAGGCGACATCCTCAAGACCTCGGCGCCCGTGCTCGTCCATGGCGTCGCGCCCAACGACGACTTCCACTCGGGCCTGGCGCTGCAGCTCCGCCAGCTCTACCCGGCGATGTACACGGACTTCCGGCACTTCGTGAAGACCCATCACCCCGAGCCCGGCACGATCTGGGCCTGGTCGGGCATGAGCGAGTATGGCCCGATCCGGATCATCGCGCTGCTGACTCAGTCGGGCGAGCTCCTGCACGGGGCCAAGCCCGGCCCGGCAAAGATCGAGTATGTGAACAAGGCGCTCAAGGCCTTGGCGAAGTGGATCAAGGCTGAGAAGCCCGAAGGGGTTGCGGTGCCCAAGCTCGCGACGGGCGTGGGCGCGCTGGCGTGGGCGGAGGTCAAGCCCGTGATCGCGCAGACGCTGGGCGCGCTGGGCGTCCCGGTGTACGTGTACTCGACCTACGCCAAGGGCGTCGAGGCCGACGAGCCCGCCGAGGTCGCGGCCCTGCGTTGAGCCCCTCACCGGCGGCGTAGGCGCGCCGGGGCCGTCCTATGCTG
This sequence comes from Planctomycetota bacterium, assembly GCA_033763435.1. GTDB lineage: Bacteria > Planctomycetota > Phycisphaerae > Phycisphaerales > UBA1924 > JANRKN01. The sequence goes on along the minus strand of JANRKN010000168.1, from coordinate 384 downwards.
GGCGATCATGGCCGAGCTCAGCACAGGGGCGGTGGGATCGCTGTCCGAGAAAGACGTCCGCGGCGCGCGCAAGGCCGCGGCGATCGTTGTCGACATTCACCGTCGCCTCGTCGATTTCCTGAAGCCCGGGCTCACGCTCGCGCAGATCGACGCCTTCGTCGCGCAGTCGCTGGAAGCGAACAACGCCCGCTCGTGCTTCCGGGGCTACAAGCCCGGGCGCGAGCCCGCGTTCCCGTCGCACGCCTGCCTCAGCGTCAATGACTGCGTCGTCCACGGCACCGCGGGGTACCTCGCGCGCCCGCTGGCGCCCGGCGACTGTCTGAAAGTCGATATCGGCGTGCTGCACGAGGGCTGGATCGGCGACGCCGGCTGGACGTACCTGTT
>JANRKN010000167.1:0-51076 GCA_033763435.1 Planctomycetota bacterium | reverse complement strand
GTGCGCGAGTCGCTCACGCCGTCGTCCCAGACGGCGACGATCGAGACGCCTTCGCCCAGGCGGCCCGCGCCGTCGTCGGCACCGAAGACCGTGATCGCGCCGTTGCCGGTGATGATGCCGGTCACGTCCGCGACATAGGTGTTGATGCCCCCGAAGCCCCAGCAGAGGTCGGGCGAGCCGCGATAGCCCTGGAAGGCGGTGACGCGGTTGTTGTTGACCGTGATGGTCTGCTCGCCCTGCGTGCCCAGCGCGTTGTTCGAGAGGAAGTTCCAGACCGCGAAGGCGCGGACCACGCCGCCGCCGACGCCGTTGAGGTTGAAGTTGACAGGCCCGCTGCCGCGGGTGCCCAAGCCAGCCGCGGAGAAATCGCCGCGGACGTTGGCGCTGTAGAACGCCGTCGCGTTGATCTGGGCCGAAGCGCTTGCCGCCAGGCCTGCAACCAGGGCCGTCGCCAGAATCGTCTTCATCTCTGTCAGTCTCTCTCGGACCACCGGAAACCCAACACGGCCCGGCTCCCCCACGCGGGAAAGTCGGCCAGCAGACACCACTTGAGCGGTGAACACACCCTGAAGGCGGTCCGGTTGTGGGGGCGTCTCTCTCTCGCTCAAGCATTCGGCCGATCGCGGACGCGGAAGTCCGAGAGCGGCCCTCTCCAGACTGACCATGCCACGCCGCCGGTACAAGCCCACCCAAATGTCACAAAAACCTCCGAGAACGTTGGGAAACCGGCAGAACGCGGGTGCATCGCCCGGGGTCCTCCCTCGCCCACCCTGCGGAGTGATCGACGCCGGAATGACACCGGCCACCGCTTTCGCGGAGGCCGGCGTGAGGTACACATCCGAGTGTGGAGGTCTCAAAAGGGGCGTGTGAGCCCCTGAGGAGTCAGTTGCGGCGGCGACGGCCCGCGACAATGCCGCCGATGCCCAGCAGCGCGATCGCGCCCGGCGTGGGGATGTAGGAAATCGCGGCGAGGGTGTGCCCGACGCAGTCGCCGAAGGGCAGAGTGGTGCCGAAGCGCATCGAGGTATCGCCGAGATTCATGTAGGGAGAGGCGTCGCCGTCGAAGTGGTCGTAGAGGCCGCCGAGTGCGCCCTGGGCAGCGTCTCCGGGGGCGCCGGTGCCGGGATAGATGCCGCCGAGCGGGCCCGAGTTGTTGATGACGAACTCATCGCCGGCAAACTGGCCGTCGAGGGCGTTGGCGAGGAAGTGAGCGGGTCCGCCGCCGTAGACGCCGGAGAAGTTGATGGTGCTCAGGGCGAAGCCGGAGGTCGGGACGTTGTTGGCGATACCGTGGAAAAGGTCCACAGTGCGGGTGGGGCCGGTGCCGTTGTCCCAGACGGCGACGATCGACACGCCTTCGCCCAGCCGGCCCGCGCCGTCCTGCGCGCCGTTGACGTTGTACACACCGTTGCCCAGCACGATGCCGGTGACGTCGGCGACGTAGGTGTTGACGCCGTTGAAGCCCCAGCAGAGGTCGGGCGCGCCGGTCGCGCCCATGAAGGCGTTGACGGCGTTGCCGTTGATGATGATGGAGTTCTCGCCCGCGGCGCCCAGCGCGTTGTTCGAGAGGAAGTTCCAGACGGCGAACGCGCGCACGACGCCGCCGCCGACGCCCGCGAGGTTGACGTTCGAGGCCGCATTCCCGCGGGTGCTCCAGCCGCCAGCGGCAAAGTCGCCCCGAACATTCGCAGAGTAAAACGCATTCGGACCGACCTGCGCGAGCGCAGTGGTCGCGAGGCCCGCGAGGGCCACGGTGAGAGCAAGCTTCGTCATGGTCTCTTCTCCTTGGGGCGCGACTGCGCGCCCCACAGACTGTCCCAACCGGACCGCGGAAAGGGCGCCGATCAGGACCCAAGGCCCGGCCGCCCACTCCAACGCGAGAGGGCGAATCACCGAGCCAAAGAGATCGCGGCGCGAGCTGTCGCTCGCGTCGGTCCGATCGCAACGGAGTTGGGCTCCGTGCGGAGTTTTCGAAGCTGCCAGAAATCCCTCAGCGGAAGGCCGCGCGCCTGGAAAGACGACGCGGCAGAGAAGGGCCCAAGGAGCGGGTGGCAGCGCCCACGGCTCGGGACCCAAGTAAGGTCAGACTACCTATTTGCGACCTGCACCACAACGGAATACCGGACCTTTTGGTGTGGGATTTTGGGCCGACGGCCGAGTTGCCGAGGGCCACGCCTCAGATCGTCCAAACGAAAAAAAACAACCCCCGCACGGAGCGGGGGTTGTCGTGGTTTCAGACAGATCTCAGGCGAGAGCGTGAACTCCCGCTGCGGGCTTAGCGGCGGCGACGGCCAGCCGCGATACCACCGAGGCCGAGGATCGCGAGCGCGCCGGGCGTCGGGATCCACTGAATGCTCAGCGTGCCGCTGTTCCAGAAGCCGTCGACGCCGTTGGCGAAGTCATCGAAGCCTTCGAAGAACTCGAGGCGGAGGATGCCGTCGCCGCCGAGGGTGAAGTTGAGGCCCAGGCCGACGAGGTCAACGATGCCGCCCGAGGAGTACGTCCTCGTGCCCCCGAAGTCGTCGCCGGTGCCGGGGGCGAGGAACACGCCGCCGGACTGGCTGGTGTTCTCGATCGCGACCGTGAGCTCCGAGAGCCAGGAGGGGCTGTTGGCCGTGAGATTCACGTCCCAGCCGATGCCGACGATCTGGGCGTTCGCGCCGATGAAGACGCCGCCGACGAAGTTGTTGGCATCGCCGAACGGGTCAAACGAGGGGATGCCGGAGAGGGTGATGTTCGTGACCGCGCGGTCAGCGAACGCGTCGACGGCGGTGCCGATCGCGCCGTGGCCCGACAGAGCCTGGCCGCTGGTGGGGGCCTTGTCAGCCATCGCCACGCCAGCGGACGCCATGAGCACGAGAACAGCGAGCTTCTTCATTTCTCTCTCCTCTTGAATGCGAGGCCGCGGCCTTTGGCCTGGCCCCATCCTTGAACATGCACGGACCGTCGTGACCCTCGACGAGAGCGCCGCGAACAGTCCGCGTGCTCGGGGAAACGCCGAGCACGTGGACACGCCACGATCCGTGCACACGCTGAGACATGCGTGAACTCGGACCGGGACGAACACGCCGGTTGAGCTTGGTGTGTGCGTCGGGGCGGAAACCCAAACCGCACGCTCTCTCTCACTCCTCCAGCGAAGAGACCAATATACCCGGGATTGCCGCCGGTGCAATCCGAACATGACCCAAATGTTCAAAAAAGCCAGCAAAGGCGGCACAGACGGCACAAAGATGCTGTCCGGTTTGGATTAAATCCTTGGCACGCACGACTTTGTACTCGTGGGGCGGGCGAAGGCCAGAGCCCGGAATCGTGCAAAAACAACAGCGCCCGCCGAGCCGAGGGGCGCGGTGGGCGTGTCAAAGGCCGCGGGTTGACCGGGCGGTTTACTTGTCGGCGGTGTTCAGCGACCGGCCCGCGCGACGCTTGCGGTTGATCATCTTGCGACCGTTGGTGGTCTTCATCCGGGCACGGAACCCGATGCTGCGCTTGCGCTTACGACGGCTGAACTTGTGCGGATAATGCATGGCTGGCCTCGACAAAGATCCCGCGGAGATCGTTCCCGATCCCGACCGGGCCAAGACGATAGCCCGCTCCCCGGCCTCAGGCCAGTCCCCCCGACCGCCGATCTATCATCGTCCGTCCGGACGCGACTCCTCGCAGGACGTCCGGGCCCCTCTGGCGCATCGCGCCCGATCGGCCCGCGCGGCTCACGAGCATTCGCGTCGAAGTCCGACGCCGGTTGGGGCCGTCAGGTCCGCTCTCTCGTAGGGGCGCGCCCGGGCCGGGCCGGCCTCTCGCGGAGGCTTCGGCATGGATGAGCAGGTTCGCCTCGCGGCCCAATCGGCCCTGGGCTACACGTTCAAGGACCCCGCGCTTCTCGAGCGCGCCCTTACGCACGCGAGCAACGTCGACGAGCGCCTGCGCTCCAACGAGCGCATGGAGTTTCTGGGCGATGCCGTCCTCGGGCTCATTGTCTGCGAGCGCGTCTTTTCGCGCTTCCCGGACCTGCTCGAAGGGGAGATGACCAAGATCAAGTCGATGGCGGTCTCGCGCTCGACGTGCGCCGCGATCGCCCGCGAACTGGGGCTGCATCAGATGCTCTCGCTGGGCAAGGGCATGATCCTGGGCGCCGGGCCGGGCGGCGAGCTGCCCCACTCTCTCGCGGCGGCGGCGCTGGAGTCAGTCATCGCGGCGATGTATCTCGACAGCGGGTACGAGGCGTGCAAGACCTTCATCTTGCCGCGGATCGACCCGCTGATCGAACAGGCCGCAACGGGCGGACACCAGGAGAACTTCAAGAGCGTCCTGCAGCAGCACGCGCAGCAGAAGCTCGGGGGCGTTCCGGCGTACCGCGTCCTCGACGAGCAGGGGCCTGAGCACGCCAAGTGCTTCAAGGTGGCTGTTGAGATCGGCGGGCGCCAGTTCTCGTCGACGTGGGCGAACTCGAAGAAAAAGGCCGAGCAGCAGGCCGCGCTGACCGCGCTGCGCGAGCTGGGCGTCGTCGATGACTCCGACGGGCGCGTGCGGATCCGGCCGGACGAGAACGGGAAGGCCTGAGCCCCCGGCCCCGCCCGGTCTGAATCGCCGGGGGCGTGGGTCTATCCTTCCCGACTGTGGCTCTCCTGAGTGCGTCCAACCTGCGGAAGAGTTTCAATGGCCGGGTGGTCGTCAACGGTGTCTCCATCACCGTGAACCCCGCCGAGGTCGTCGGTCTGCTCGGGCGCAACGGCGCGGGCAAGACGACCAGCTTCCGCATGACCATCGGCATGATCGATGCCGACGGCGGCCAAGTTCTGTTCGACGGGCAGGACGTCACGGCGATGCCCATGTACCGCCGCGCGCGCCTGGGCATGGGCTACCTCTCGCAGGAGCCCAGCGTCTTCCAGCGCCTCACGTGCGAAGAAAACCTGCTGGCGATCCTCGAAACGCTGCCCATCCCCGGGCGCGAACGGCGCATCCGCGCGGGCGAGCTGCTCGCGCAGTTCGGCCTCACCCACAAGGCCCACGAGGCGGCCCGCACGTGCTCGGGCGGCGAGCGCCGAAAGCTCGAGATCGCCCGCGCCCTCGTCACCAACCCGCGCCTGATCCTGCTCGATGAGCCCTTCAGCGGCGTCGACCCCATCGCGGTCGAAGATCTCCAGGCCGAGATCCGCCGGCTGGCGTCCCGCGGCATCGCGGCGCTCATCACCGACCACAACGTGCAGCAGACCCTCCGCGTCTGCGATCGCGCGTACATCATCGACGACGGACGAGTCTTCGCCGAGGGCACGCCCCGCGAACTCATCAACAACGAGATGGTCCGGCGTGTCTACCTCGGCTCGCTCTTCCGGGGCGATGAGTTCGATCCGCCCGCCGCGCCGCCCCCCGCGCCTGCCACGCAGCCGGCCCCAGCCGCCAAGCCCCAGGCGCCGGTGCCGAACGCTCCGAAGCCCGCGATCGCGCCGACCGCCCCGGCACCGACGGCGGGGTCGGGCGCTCCGCAGCCGACCAAGGGCGTTGCGACCAGCGGGCTTCAGCCCGGACCGTTGAATCTCAGTTCGCTGCGGCCCGGCCCGCGGAGGTAAGCTCTGACCATGCGCCGCACCGTGAACACGATTGGGAACACGCCCGCGAAAACACTCGGCCGCTGGACCCCCGCGACGCTCTGCACGGCCGCGGCGCTTTCGCTCGCGGGGTGTTTGGAGCGGCGCGTGTCGATCGCCTCGGACCCGCCCGGCGCGACGGTCTGGGTGAACGACGTTGAAGTGGGCAACACGCCGACGGAGATGGAGTTCACGTACTTCGGCGTCTACGACGTGCGTGTGGAGAAGGCCGGGTACGAGCCGCTGCACGCCAAGGCCAAGCTCGAAGCGCCGATCTGGTAGTATCCGGGCCCGGACCTGATCGCGACCGTGCTCCCTGCGCGGATCCAGACCAAGCTGGCGTGGAAGTTCACGCTCGAGCCCCAGCCCGAGGCGACGATGCCGATCGAGGACGTGCGGGCGGGGCTGCTCTCGCGAGCGCAAGCGCTGCGCGCGAGCCTGGACACGACCAAGGCCCAAGCTCAGCCTGCCGCCGATGGGGCCAAGTGATCGTTCGACGCTGAGACGCGGGGATCGCGGCGAATCTGACCGGGCGCGTGTCCCTTGTTCGTGCCACAGATTGTGCGAGTGCCGGTGCAGATTGGGACAAAAACCCTGTCTGTTTGCTGGGCGTTTCCCGAGGCGCGTGGCAGATTTCCCTCATGCCCGCCGATCGGAGCGGGTCCGAGAGCGAGAGAGGGAGCGACAACATGCGTACGTGGAGCGTTCGAGCGGCGGCGGCCGCGGTCTGTGCGTTGGCGGGCCTCGCGCAGGCCAGCGTGTCCGATTACTCCAACTTCAAGTCGCGCTACACGACCCAGACCGGCGCGGGCGTGCTCGAGGCGTACGTGTACCAGGGCATCCATCGCGTGGTCGGCGGGCCGAGCCTGAACCCGACGACCGCTGGCGACGTGAAGGTCACGCTACCCGGCGGGCAGGAGCGCACGCTCGGGCTGCTCTTTGACGGGTACTTCGTCGCGGGTGCAGGCGGCTTTACGAGCGAGGCCGCTCTCGACGGGTGGATGCCCGCGGGCGATTACACCTTCAGCCTGACGGGCGGCACACTGGGCGACAGCTCGGGCACGGTCTCCGTGCCGGAGGTCAATCTGTGGGCCAGCGCACCGATGATCATGAACTGGAACGACGTGCAGAGCGCGCAGGCGAACACCGCCCTCGTGGTCGACGTCGCTGAGGCGGTCGTCGATCCGAGCATCAACGACGGCGGGTTCTTCTGGACCGTGCGCAACCTGACCGCGGGCACCGCGTTCTCGTCGTTCCAGTCCTTCGGCGATCCTTCGCAGTTTGAGATCGACGGCGCGCTGTTGATCGCCGGTCACGAGTACCTGCTCGAGCTGTACTACGCGGCGCGAATCCCGAACGGCGTGGCGGACGGCGTGCTCTCTGAGGGCGTCGGGTTCACGTCGTTCGACACCGTTGTCGAAGCGCGCTTCACCGTCGTACCCGCCCCCGGCGCGATGGGCCTGCTCGGCGCAGGGTTGCTCGCCGCGGCGCGTCGGCGTCGCGCGAACTGATCCGTTCGGCCCGCGGCTCAGAGCTTCTTGAGCGCGTCCACCAGCGCGTCGATGTGCTGCGTGGTGTGCGCCGCGGAGATCTGGCAGCGCAGCCGGGCGTGGCCCTCGGGCACGACGGGATAGCCGAAGCCGATCACGAAGACGCCGAGTTCGAGCAGGCGCGCGCTCATCGCGATCGCCTTGGCCGTGTCGTGGACGATGATCGGGCAGATCGCGGTGGGGGACTCGAGCACCTGGAACCCGGCCTGCGCGATCTTCTTGCGCGCGTAGGCGACGTTGTCGCGCAGGCGCTGCACGCGCTGGGGCTCCCGGCGGATGATGTCGATCGCCTTGGTGGCTGAGCAGGCGATGGTGACGGGCAGGGCGTTGGAAAAGAGCGTGGGCCGGCCGCGCTGGATGATGAGGTCGATCACGCGGCGGGGCCCGGCGATGAAGCCGCCCGCGCCGCCGCCCAGCGCCTTGCCGAGCGTGCCCGTGAAGATGTCGACGCGTGCGCCGGGCGCGGCCTTGGGCGAGGCGGGCGCTTCGCCCGCGCTCTGCCAGGGGTCGATCATGCCGAAGTGTTCGTGCGTGCCGCGTCCGCGCGTGCCCATAACGCCATGGCCGTGCGAATCGTCGACGACGAGGATCGCGTTGAACTCATCGCACAGCGCGCGCATCGTGGGAAGGTCGGCGATCGAGCCTTCCATGCTGAACACGCCGTCCGTGATGACCCAGATCTGTCCGGTGACGTCCTTGTTGGCCCGTGCGGCTTCGAGCGCGGCGCGGAGCGAGCCCTCGCCCTCGAGCCGGTTGTTCTTGTAGATGCCCTTGTGCACGCCCTTCTTGATGACGGTCGCGAGCCGGATGCCGTCGATGATGCAGGCGTGGTTCAGTTCGTCCGAGATGATGATGTCGCCCGGCTCGGCCAGCGTGGGGAACACGGCCTCGTTGGCGGTCCATGCCGAGACGAACGAGTACGAAGCCTCGGTGCCCATGTAGTCGGCGATGGATTCTTCGAGCGTTTCGTGGGGCGTGAACGTGCCGCAGATGAACCGAACGCTCGCGGTGCCCGCGCCAAAGTCGCGAAGGCCCTTGAGCCCGGCCTCGATCACCTCGGGGTGATTCGCCAGGCCCAGGTAGTTGTTGGAGCAGAAGCAGAGCGCCTCGCGGAACGAGCCGTCGGCCTGGCGCAGGCGCACCGTCGCGTCCATCGGCCCATCGATCATGCGCAGGTGTTTGTAGAGCCCGTCGGCGTGGAGCTTTTCCAGGAGCGCGTCGGCGCGGGAGTCAAAAGGGCGCGCGCCAGTCGACGCGGGGGCGAACGAGGACTTGGACATACGGTGCTCCTGAACCCCGAGCGGGCTGGCCGGCCCGGGGCAGGATGGTACCGCCCGCCGTTGGGCATCGGTGGCGCGCGCCGTCGCCTCTCAGCCCGCGCCGACCGGGCCCACGGGGCATGTCGGGACGGGTGTCGATATCCTGTTGGAACAAGTATTTGTGGCCCGAGCCCGGGTAAACTGAACCTTCCGGGCGTTTCGAGCGTCGAAGAAGGACCCCCAGCCGGGCCCGCGCGGGCTCGGAGCCCCTCAAAGGGGGCGGGGGACCGAACACAGGCCTTTTCAGCACGGAGCACGGACCCATGCAGCAGAACCTCGGCGGAACTCGCTTCACCAAACTCGCGGCGGCGTTCACGCTTGTCGCGGCCCTCGGCGGCGCGGCGGCGATCATGGGCGCGGCCGGTCGCGCGCCTCAGCCCGCGGCCGCGGCGGCCTCCGCTGACGGCGCGTTCAAGGTCGACGCCGTTCACTCATCTGTCGCCTTCCGCATCCAGCGCGTCAACGGCGCTCCGTTCTACGGCACGTTCCGCCAGCTCTCGGGCGAGTTCAACTTCGAGGGCGCCAACCCCTCCGCCTCCTTCACTATCCCCGTCGAGAGCATCGACTCCAACAACGAAGGCCGCGATAAGCACCTCAAGAGCCCCGACTTCTTCTCCTCGAAGGAGTTCCCCAACCTCACCTTCAAGTCCACCTCCATCAAGAAGACCGGCGAAAACACCTTCGAACTCGCTGGCGAGCTCACCGTCCGCGGCACCACCAAGCCCATCACCGCCAAGGCCACCCAGACCGGCACCGGCCCCGCCCGCGGCGGCGGCACGATGATCGGCTACGACGTGCAGTTCACCATCAAGCGCGCTGAGTTCGGCATCACCTACGGCCCGCAGGCCCTCGGTGATGAGGTCACCGTCATGGTCGGCCTCGAAGGCAAGCGCTGAACCGACCGGCCCTGACGCTCTGATCGGATCCCCGTCACGCCCGCGTCGTGCACCGGCGCGGGCGTTTTCGTACCCTCACTTTCCGCCCGGACCATCGAAAGGCCCTCCGCATGGACCCTGCGCAGATCAAGATGCTCGCGACCTCCACGCTGCCGCCCTTGCTGCTGGCGCTCGCGGTCTTCGTGCCCATCTGGTGGCGCAGGCGGGGCGAGCCCACGCCGATCTCGCCTGCGAACACCGAGGGCGACCCGCGCTGGGCGGCGCCCGTGGTGCTGGGCCTCGCGGGCATCGCGGTGCCCTGGATCGCGCTGGGCGCGGTGAAGCTCCCGCCCAAGGCCGCGGCAGAGTGGATCCCGATCTTCGCCGCGGTCGGGCTCGCGCTGGGCCTGCTCGCGACGCGCGTGCGCTTCGGCGCGGTCGTGCGCTGGCTGGTGCGGGGCTTGGTGCTTCTGGCCGCGGGCGGCGCGCCGATGTGGAGGCGTTTCGCCGACGAATCAAGCCGGACGGAGGCAATCGCGTGGACCGTGGGCTTTGCGATGGTCATGGCGGTCGTCTGGTGGGCGCTGGAGCGGTCGGTCGATCGCGTCCGCGGCGCCGGGGGCCCGGGCGTGCTGCTCGTCTTTGCGTTCGGCGCGTCGCAGGTGCTCGTGCTCGGGTACTACTCGGTGAGCCTCGCGCAGATCGCGGCGGGCCTGGCCGCGGCGCTGGGCGTCGCGATGGTGATGGGCCTGCTGCGCCCGCGGTTCACGCTCGCGTTCGGAGGCGTGCACGCCGTGGTGCTCGTTGTGGGGCCCGCGCTGCTGCAAGGGATGCTGTTCGGCCAGGCGACCATGCCCGTCTGGTGGTTCGCGCCCGCGGTCCTCGCGTCGCCCCTGATGGCGCTGCTCGCCGACGCGCCGATGTTCGCGAAGCTGACGGGCTGGAAGGCCGCGGCGCTCCGCGTGGGTCTGGCCTCGATCCCCATGCTGGCGGGCGTGGGCCTGGCCGCGGCGACGTACCAGTTCCCCGATGCCGCGAGCGAGTATCAGTACTGAGTCAGCCCGCGAAGATCACTTGGACTCGGTGATGAGCTTGGTCGGCAAAGGCAGCGCCAGCAGCGACGCGACCAGCAGCAGCGCGCCCGTCGCGACGAACGCGCCCGAGAGCCCGAACCAGCCCATGAACGCCTGCGCGAGCGGCGGTCCGCCCGCGGCCCAGGCCCACGCGCCGCCCATCATCAGCGCGCTCGCGAGGCTCGTGCGGTGGGGCAGCAGCCGCTGGGCGAGTGAGATCGTGATCGGCGCGACGCCCGCGTAGCCGATGCCGCCCAGGACCGTCAGAAAGAACGGCAGCACGCCCCGGCCCTGTTCGTTCGCGAGGTATGGAAACGCCGCGATGCACACCGCGCCCAGCGCGGGCACGACGATGAGCACCACCTTCTCGCCCTTGGGGCGGATCAGCGCGCCGAACGCCAGGCCCGCGACGCCCATGCCGACCTGCATCGCGGCCTGCAACGGGCCGTTGATCGTCGAGGCGAGCGTGCGCGTCGCGGTGTCGAGCGTCTCGCCGCCCGTGCGCGCGAGCGCCGCGTGCTCAGTCCAGCGGATGACCAGCTGCACGAGCGCCATGTTGACGGTGAATCGCAGGATGTTTGCGGCGTACAGCAGCCAGACGGCATTCCAGCGTGCACGGCGGAGGCCCGCGTCGAGCGCGAGGTGCGCGTCGCGCGCGCCGTGGTGGCGGTGTGTGACCCCCCGGACCGCGAGCGCGAGGACCACCGCGGCGCACAGACCCGGGATCGTGAGCCACGCGAGCGCCTCGAGGCTGAAGTGCTTGACGTAGACGGGCGTGATGGTGTTGCCCGCGATGCCGCCGATCATCCCCGCGGCGTAGAACACCGAAACGCCCAGCGAACGCCGTCGGCCCGAGAGATGGCCCATGACCGCCGCGCCCGGCGGGTGAAACGCGCCGACGCCCGCCGCGCCGATGATCTGAATCAGCAGCAGCTGGGTGAAGCTGTTCACAAAGCCCGTGCACGAGATCGCCATCACCGCGGCGATGAACCCGAGCGTGCCCAGCCAGCGCGTGTCGTGCTTGTCGCCGAACAGCGCGACCAAGGGCTGAATCAGCCCCGACGAGAGCGAGCCCGCGGCAAGCAGGATCGCGCCCTGGCCGGGCGTGAGGGTCAGGCGTCCCTCGAGCACGGTTAGGATCGGGACGATGACGAAGGAGAAGAAGTCGATGACGGAGTGGGTGACGACGATGCCCGCCAGGCGCCAGCCGACGCCGTGGGCCGCGGGAGAATCGTGCGAGCCCAGCGCGAGCGGAGGTGTGCGAGCGTCGTGCGACATCGGGGGCATCATTGCCCGTGCAGGGCCTGGGCGGGGTCGAGAATCGGCGGAGGGATTCCCTCGAAAGGGGATATCTCCCGGCCCGCGTGGGTGGGTGCGAGCCTCTAGACTTGCCGAAGGCGTCCCGCGCTTCTGACGGCGCGCCCACACGAAAGGCTCTTCAGCGATGACCCAGGCCGCGCCCCGACCTTCGACGCCCGACCAGAACAACGCCCCCCAGCGCCGGCTCATCGCCGAGCTTGGGCCCACCGAGCGCGTCCGGGGCCTCTTCAGCATCTCCAACGCGCAGATCGGCAAGACCCGGGCCGACAAGCCCTACCTGCGTTGCCTCATCGGCGACCGCACAGGCGAGCTGCCCGCGCGCAAGTGGACCATCGACGAGGCCGAGTTCCGCCGGCTGCCCACCGACGGGTTCGTCTATGTCGAGGGCGAGACCCAGCCCTACCAGGGCGAGCTGCAGTTCATCATCCACTCGATCGAGCCGGTGGAACCTTCCGCGGAGGAAATGCGCGACCTGCTCCCCGCGAGCAAGCGCCCCGCGGCCGAGATGTTCGCCGAACTCACCGCGCTCCTCGGCACGCTCCAGCACCCCGCGATGAAGGCCCTCGCCGAGGCGTACCTCAGCGACGAGTACCTCATGACCGCGCTCAAGCAGTGCCCGGCCGCCAAGAGCATGCACCACGCGTACCTCGGCGGGCTGCTCGAGCACACGCTGAACCTGCTCAAGCTCGCCGACCGCGTCTGCCCCCTCTACCCGCGGATCAACCGCGACCTGGTCATGATGGGCCTGTTCCTGCACGACCTGGGCAAGACGCGCGAGCTGGTCTACGACCGCGCGTTCTCGTACACCGATCGCGGCGAGCTCATCGGGCACATCGTCGATGGCGCGATCATGCTCCACGACAAGGCCCAGACCCTGATGCGCGAAAAGGGCGTCCGCCTGCCCCCGGGCGCGGTGATGGTCCTGCAGCACATCATCATCAGCCACCATGCCGTGCCCGAGTTCGGCGCCGCCAAGATCCCCGCCACGCCCGAGGCGATCCTGGTCGCGATGCTCGACAACATGGACGCCAAGACGACCATGGCCCTGGCCGCGGCCCGGCCCGAGCGCGAGACCGCCTCGCTCGGCGGCAACTTCACCGAGAAGAATTGGGCGCTGGACACCAAGCTCTATCGCCCCGATCCGTTGGCCTGAAAGCGCGGACCTTCAGGCCCGCGAGGGAGGTTCCAAGGCATGTCGAGCGACGAACACTCGATCCAGGTGAACTTCGCCAGGCCCATGCCGCTCTTCCCGCTCGAGGGCGTGACGCTGCTGCCCCAGCAGGTCGTGCCGCTGCACATCTTTGAGCCGCGCTATCGCCAGATGGTCGAGCGCGCGCTCGACGGCTCGGGCCAGTTCGCGATGGCGACCTTCGAAGGCTCGGCCTGGAAGCAGCAGTACCACGGTCGGCCTCCGCTGCGCCCCGCGGTCTGCGTCGCGCAGATCATCGAACACGAGCGCCTGCCCGACGGGCGCTTCAACCTGCTGCTGCAGGGCGTCTGCCGGGCACGGATCGTCAGCGAGATGCCACCCGCCCCGCCCGAAGAAGGCCGGCTCTACCGCCAGGCGATGCTTGAGCCCATCGGCATCGAAGAAGATCACTCGGCGATCGTCGACGCCTTCCGCGAGCGTCTGGCCGACATGCTCGAGTCCGGCCCGCTGAGCAAGCACACCAAGTCCGGCCCGATCGTCGAGTGCTTGAAGAACGACCGCTTCCCGACGCCCGTGATCATGGAACTGGTCTCGTTCCTGATGGTCGGCGACACCGAGGCCCGGTACGCCCTCCTCGAAGAGGCCGACCCGGACCGTCGCGTCGCGCTGATCGAGCGCGAACTGGGCGACCTCGAAACCCTCGTGCGCAAAGCGCTCGCCCAGAAGCCTGAGGATTGGCCCAAGGGTTGCTCTTGGAATTGAGGATTGGGTTTTGGGCGGGGTGGAAGGACAAAGCGCTGATTCTCGGGCGGGTTGGCCTGCGCAAAGTCTGACGCGGACGAGGGTTCCGAGTCCCGAGAAAGCCCTCGGGAACACGCGTGCCGCTCATCGGTATCAAAGAACAGGACGAAAGGCTCTGGGCTGGTCGAAGTGTGCCCCTGCGGGCTATCTTCGTGGGCTCGGGCGATGCACCGCCGGGATGGGACCGGGCGGCACGCGTGCCGGGGCTGGATGGGGATGAGGGGTGGGGTAGGGTGAGGTGGGGCGGGGTGCGGGAATGGAGGTAGGTATGTCGGTTTCTCTGGGCGGAACTCGTCGCGTGAGCAAGGTTCGTTGGATGGCTCTTTCGGCCGCGGCGGCGCTGACCGTCGGCGCCACGGGCTGCAACAACGCGGTGGAGGGCGGTCTGTCCGGTGCGGCCGCGGGTGCGCTCGGCGGCATGGCGATCGGCTCGCTCTACGGCGACATGGGCAAGGGCGCGGCGATCGGTGCGGTCGTCGGCGGCCTCGGCGGCGCCGTGCTCGGCGACCAGAACGAGCGCAGCAACCGCAACTCGCGCTACGGCGACTAAGCGCCCGCGCAGAGGTCCATCAGATCACTCAGATCACTTCCCCCGACTCAGGCATCCGGGGCCCGCGGGGGATCGCTGCGCCCACGGCCTGCGCCGAAGCCTCGGCCAGGCGCTGGTGCAGCTTCTCGTGCTCGGGCACCGCGTCCAGCGCGTCGAGCAGATCATCGACGCGGTAGATCGCTTCGCGCGAGGCCCGCGCGATCCCCGCATCGCCCAGAGACTCGGACGCTGCCAGACACCACGCGACGCTCGGCACGACCGAGCCGTCCCACGCGTTGTCGCGCGTCGGGCTCGACTCTGCTCGCTCGACCCCCGCGGGGGGCGTGACGTACGCGCGGATCGCCAGGCCCTGCGGCGCGCGGAGCGAGGCGTGCCCGAACATCGGCACCGCTGAGGCGCCCAGGCCCGGCTCGTATCCCTCGGTCACCGCGACGATCGGCCAGAGGCCTGCGCGGGTCAGCGGCTCGCGGCAAAGCACCAGCGCGGGGATCTGCCGCGAGGTCAGGAGTTCTCGGAGCGCCCGGGCTTGTTTGCCGATCATCGGCGGCTGGCACAGATAGATGCCCGGCTCGAAGGTGTCCGAGCGCGCGGGGGGCTTGCTGAGGACGGTGATGCTGCCGGCGCTGGCGGCATCGGTCGCGAGCTGGCGGATCTGCCTCCGCGCTTCCTGAAGCGGGAGCGCGAGCCGCGCGAGGCGTTCAAAGTCCCCGGCCTTGCGGGCCTTGGCGAGCGCCTTCAGGCAGAGTGATTCCGCGAGGAAATAGTCGGTCGCGACCAGGGCCTCCGAGGCCCGGTCCATCAGCCCGTCGATGGTGCCGGCCTGGTCGGCGGTCATCACGCACCGGGCCCCCGCGAGGAGGCCGCGACGTCCGACAGCCCCCGCAGGAGGCGTTCCCACGCCTGCGCCTGCTCGTCCATGTCATAGGCCAGCACGTCGGCCAGCCCCGACCAATCCTGCGTCGTCAGCATCCGGCGAATCTCGCCCAGCCGGAACGCGAGGTCGGCAACGCGGGGCCCGACGGCCAGATCTCCGGGCAGATCGGCCATCGACAGCCCGAGTGCGTCCATGCCCTTCTGCACCGAGTCGCGGACGAGCTGCCAGGTCGCCATGCAGCGCCCGAGCGCCTCGAGCGCCTCGCTGGTCTTGCCGGCGAGGATCGCGTCCGAGGCCGAGCGCTGATCTTCCCGGATGGTCGTGAGTGTGTCGGCGGCGTCGAGAAGCGTGACGCGGACCAGCGCGCGCGGGTCGGCGGAGATGAACTTGAGCTCGCGGATCCCCGCGTCATGGAAGGCCGGGGCGATCAGCTCCTCGTCGGCCATCTTCCGCCCGTCGGCCCAGGCCTCGATGATGATCCGGCCCCGGCGCTCGGCTTCGGCGACGCCCGCGCGGATCGCGCCCGCGACGGAGCTCTCGTCTGAACCCACCGCCTGTTCGTCCACGAGGACACGCATACCCATAGTCTTCACCCCATCGGCGAGTCCGCCAGCCCGTCGGCCACAAAACGTCCGAGAATCCCACTCGGTTCGCTGGCCGGGGCCTTCCGGAGGCATCCCCGACCCCCGCCCAACCCCCGCAGGACCCCGCGCCGGTCGGCGGGAAGAGGGGCCGGCGGTCCGGTGAAAGGTTGGGCTCGGACCGATCAGGCGCTCGCGGCGGCCTCGCGCTCAGCCCGGCGCTTGTTCTTGGCGATCAGCCGAAGGTTCCGCGCGTAGATCACGATGCCGGTGGTCTGGCCCAGCACGCCCACGAGGTCCTGGCGCCAGACGAAGTAGGCGAACAGCATCAGCCCGCCGATGAGGCTGAGCCACCAGAACGCGGCCGGGACGACGCTCGTGCGTTTGTGCTCGCTGACGAGCCATTGGATGAGGGCGCGCCCGGTGAACGCGGCCTGGCCCAGCAGGCCGACGGTGACCCAGATCAGCGCCGACCAGGACGTGATGTTGAGGACCTTGAAGAGCCAGTTGCTCGCTTGGCTCGTCGCGGCCTCGAAGACCCGCTCGCCGAACATCGATCGGACCTGATAGGCGGAGAGTTCGGTCGCGACGCCCTCGCGCATGATGAGCTTGAAGGCGGGCTCGGCGGTCGCGGGATCGCGGGTGGTTTCGAGCACGCCCTTCTCTGAGCCGATGCGGACGGGCTCGACGTGCGCGCCCGGGGCGGTCTTGATGTCGGGGCGCGCGAAGATCGCGAGGGCGACCAAGAGCAGCCCGGCCATGAGGGCGACGGGCTCCCACTTCACGCCGAAGATGCGGCTGGGGATTCTCATGCGGGTGCGGACGTCCGGGCCGGGGCGCCCGCATCGCTGGGAACGTCCACGGTCGGGGCGTCGATCGTCTCATCGGGCCCGACCTCGACCGAGGCGGTGGGGCGCCTGCGCGAGCGCATCCAGCGCACGGCCAGCAGGTCCATCAGGCCCGGGAGCGCGCGCTGGACGATCCCGAAGCCGTACTTGGTCTGGCCCGCGACGCGGGGGCGGTGGTGCACCGGGCGCTGGATGACCGTGTAGCCCAGATGGATCGCGCTGATCGGGATGAAGCGGTGCAGGCCCCGGAACTGGAGCGGGATCGCGAGGGCAATCTCGCGCTTCATGACCCGCAGCGAGCAGCCCGTGTCGCGGATCGGGTCGCCCAGCAGCGATCGGCGGAAGAGTCGACCGACGATCGAGCCCACGCGGCGGACGACGTTGTCCTTTCGCGCGGCCGAGCGGTCGCCCTGGACCATGTCGGCCTTCTCGCGGCGCATCTCTTCGATCATCGCGGGGAGGTCGGCGGGGTCGTTCTGAAGGTCGGCGTCGAGGACGGCGATCAGCTTGCCCCGCGCGGCGCGGAAGCCGGCGAAGAACGCGGCCGACTGCCCGTGCCCTTTGCCCGGGGGCGTCTGCTGCATCGCGACACAGCGGAGCCACGGGCGGTCGCACATCAGGGCGCGGACGCGGGCGCGGGTCTGGTCGGTGGAGCCGTCGTCGACGATGATGAACTCGGCGCGGGAGGCGATGAGCGCGTCGCCGCCCGAGATGCGCGAGAGGACCAGGCCGACCTCACGGACGAGGGCATCGACGTTGTCCTGCTCGTTGTGCGCAGGGGCGATGATCGAGAGTTCAAGGTCCGGTTCGGTTGTGGAGGCGCCGGTGTTCAATGGAGAGGGTCGCGGGTGTGGTTCGGCGCGGGAAAACAACGCGAACGGAGGTGGTCGAGCGTCGGGGAGGGCCCCCGGACGCGAATACTATTCCGGGCTCCGATCGAGAGGTTGGGAGCGCAGGGTTGAGGCGGGTGCGGGAGAGGGTGGGACGGGCATTGCGCCCCGCGGAGGTACGCCGATGCATCTTCGTCGATCGGATCATGAGCACGGGCCCGAGGTGGTGCCGGTGAAGTTTGTGCTGGAGGACCCCGAGTCGCTGACGGGCGGGGGCAAGGCCGAGCACGAGGTGATGGCCGCGGAGGGCGAGCACCTGCTGGAAGTGGCGATGGACCACGGCATCAACATCGAGCACGCGTGCGGGGGCGTGTGCGCGTGTTCGACGTGCCATGTGTACATCGAGAAGGGGATGGAGCATCTGTCGGAGCCGACGGAGGCGGAAGAGGACCGCGTGGAGGAAGCGCCGGGCCTTCAGCGCAACAGCCGGCTGAGCTGTCAGTGCAACGTGACGGGCCCGGGGCCGATCGTCGTGCGTGTGCCGGCGTGGAACCGCAACGCGGTCAAGGAAGTTCCGCACTAGTCTGGAAGGGTGTGTGGGTGGGAGACGGGGGCGAGACGTGTCGATGAGCGAGCGATTCACCTGGCTGGACACCGAGCTGATCGGCGAACTGCTGGCCGAGCGGCACGCGGACCGCGATCCGATGCGGATCGGGTTTGTCGAGCTCAAGAAGCTGGTCGTGGCGCTGCCGGGCTTTGAGGAAGAGCCGGGCCACCCGGTGAACGAGAAGATCCTCGAGCACATTCAGGCCGCGTGGATCGAAGCGCGCGAGGACCTCGCGGACGCGGAAGACGACGACGAGGACTGAGTTCTGCCCATTTACACGAGGGGCTTGCCGAGCTTCTCGCGCTTGGCGAGCAGGAACGTCTCGTGGTGGCGCGGGTGGTTCACGTAGGAGCGCAAAAACTCCCAGAGCGCGACCTTGCCGCGCTGCGTGTGGATTCCTGCGCGCTCAAAGTCGCCCGGCGCGACGGTGCGGAGCCAGGTGGCGGTGAATCGGCGGTTGAGCGCGAAGAGGTCGCAGGCCTGCGCGAGGTCGACGCGTCCGTAGTCCAAGCGCTGGACGAAGGCTGTTTCGTCGTAGGCGTAGAGGATCGGCAGGTGCTCGGCAACGATGCGCCGGAAGCGGTGCGTCGCGACCAGATCGCTCTCGAGCACGTGCACGACGAGCTCCTGCACGCTCCACGTGCCGGGGATGGGGTGCGCGAGGCACTCTTCGCGCGAGAGGCCTGCGATCCAGCGGGCGGGGCGCGCGGCGTCGGCCTCGTAGTCGTCGATCCAGCGGAGGAGCTGGGCCGGGCTGGGTGAGGAGGTGCTGGGCGTGGAGGCCGCGTCGGGCTCGGGGTGGCTCATGCCGCGAGGATAGTGGATCGGGATGTGTGGTGAGGGGGTACCCTCTGGGCGTGCCCAAGCCGCGCGTACTGCATGATGAGTTCTTCAAGAAGGCCAAGGCCGAAGGGTATCTCGCGCGCTCGGCGTACAAGCTTCTGGAGATTCAGGAGAAGCGCAAGCTGATCCGGCCTGGGGACGCGGTGATCGACTTGGGTTGCGCGCCGGGGAGCTGGCTGCAGGTGGCTTCGGAGCTGGTTGGGCCGCACGGGCTGGTGGTGGGGCTGGATTTGCAGGAGGTCGCGCACCCGATCGCGCCCAACGTTCGGACGTTCGTGGCGGACGCGTTCGCGATCGAGCCCGCGCAGGCGCTGCCCGCGGGGCGCGAGCGTGTGGACGTGCTGCTGTCGGACATGGCGCCCTCGACGTCGGGGCACGGGGATGACATGCTCTCGGTGAGGCTGTGCCGACGCGTGCTTGAGGTGGCGTCGCGCGTGCTGAGGCCGGGCGGGCACCTGTGCATGAAGGTGCTCGAGGGCGGGGAGTTTCCGGAGCTGCTCCGCGAGTGTCGGGGGCTCTTTGAGGATGTTTCGGCGACCAAGCCCCGGGCCTCGCGCGATGTGTCGAAGGAGATCTTCATCGTGGGCAAGCGATATCAGGGCGGCGCGCCGCGCGCGGCCGAGCGCCCGGTGAATGTCGCGCCGCCCAGGCCCGCGCCCAAGCCGGGCTGGGGTTCGTAACCGATGCCCGCGGGACTGACGTTTCTCGATCCACTCGCGGGCGTGCTCGCCGCGGGGATCGCGCTGCCTCTGCTGGTCGTGATGTATCTGCTGAAGCTGCGGCGTCGGCCTGCGCGGGTGACGGCGTCGTTTCTCTGGCGTCAGGCGCTGCGCGACGAACAGGTGAACGTGCCGCTGCGATGGGTGCCGCTGTCGCTGCTGTTTCTGCTGCATGTGGTCATTGTGCTGCTGATCGCCGGGGCGATCGCGCGGCCCGCGCTGCCCGACGTCGGGCTCTCGGGCGGGCGCTGGATCCTGCTGATCGATCGCTCGGCGTCGATGTCCGCGCGCGACCAGACCGAGGGGCGGTCCAGGCTCGAGGTCGCGCTCGAGCGTGCGCGCGAGCAGGGCGGGACGCTGTCGGGGGCTTCGGCGGCGGTGGTGGCCTTTGCCGCGGAGCCTCGGATCTTGACAGGCTTCACGGACAGCCGCGCGGCGGTGGCCTCGGCGCTTGCGTCGGTGACGCCCACCGACCAGCCCGCGGACCTGCGCGCGATGACGCGGCTGATCGAGTCGCTGACGGTCGCGCAGGCGGGCAGCGAGGACGACACCGAGCCCGTGCAGGTCGTGCTGTTCACCGATGCGAACTACCGCGCGGAGGATCTGGTCCGTGCGGGGTCGCTGGGGAACGCGGTGCTGCGCGTTGAGCGCGTGGGGCCGGGGCCCGACAGCGCGAGCGACAACGCGGGGTTTGTCGCCCTGGCCGCGAGGCGCGACTTCGAGCAGCCCGCGCGGGTGCGGGTGTTCTTCAGGCTCGTCAACGCCTCGGGGCGCGAAGAGTCGGCGCTGGTGCGCGTGACGCTCGACGGCGCTGAGGTCGCGCGCAGGCCTGTGCGGATTGCCGCGCGCGCGAGCGCGACCGAGCCGGGCGAGGCGTCGGATGCGTTCACGATCTCCGCGCCGGGCTCGGGGCTGCTGGAACTGGCGCTGGTGAGGCCCGATGTGCTGAGCGCCGACGACCGCGCGGCGCTCTGGCTCCCCGCGCCCGCGCGACCCGCGATCACACTCGTACGCCCCAGCGGCGCGGTGATGCAGGGCGAGGCGCCCGCGTCGGAGTTTCTCATCCGCGACATTCTCGAGGAACTCCGTCCGCTCTCGCTGAGGGTGATGAGCCCGGCGCAATGGCTCGCGGCGCGCGCTGACGCGGCGACGCGGGGCGACCTGGTCGTGCACGACGGCGCCGCGCCCGACACGCCCGACCCGATTCCCTCGCTCATCTTCTCTCGGACTTCGGGCACGCTCCGGGGCGCGCGGCTGATCGCGAGCGACGAAACCTCGCGCGTGCGCTCGCCTCTCTCGTGGGCGCGCTCGCACCCGCTGCTGCGCGATCTCACGCTCGACACGCTGGTGTTCCGGGGGTATGCGCGCGTGGAAACGGTCGCCGGGGCGCGCGTGACGGACCTTCTGACGATCGAAGAGGGCACGATCGCCGCGCTGGTCGAGCCTGCGGATGGGCCCCGGTCGATCGCGGTCGGGCTTTCGCTCGCGGATTCCAACTGGGCGACGCAGCCCTCGCTCGCGATTTTTCTGGCGCGCGCGGTCGATCTGCTCGGCTCGGGCACGGGCTCGTTGGATGAGCGCTCGTCGGTTGCGTTCGGCGCGGGGCAGGCGATCGAAGTCGCGCCGCCCGCGGGCAGGCTGAGTCAGAGTCCGCCGCTGCGCATGCGTGCCGAGCTTTCAACGGCCCCGGGAGTGGACGGCGCGCGCGAGTTCGCGGAGTTGGTGTCGGGTCCGTCGGGCGAGCGCGTGTCGCTGGGCGTGGCCGAGCGCGCGGGGGTGTACCGGGCCGAGGGCGTGCCGCCGGTCGCGGTGAACGCGATGGATGAGCTCGAGTCGGGGCTGACGAGCGTGTCGGAGGTTCGGCTGGGCGGGCGGACGGCCGCGGGCGCGGGCGAGCCCACGCGGCGTGAAGTTTGGGTGTGGTGCGTTCTGGCCGCGGCGGCGCTGCTTATTCTGGAATGGTTCCTGCTCGCGGCGCGCTCGCGGATCCGAACGCCGCCCGCTGCGTCTGAAGCCCCCGGCACGCCTGTCTGATTTCTTCGAGACCACTCATGAGCGATACGCCCACGCACTCTTTGCGTCCGACTGAACGGCTGACCGTCTCGCGCCGCGGCGTGCTGGGCGCGGGGATCGGCGTCGGCGTGGGGATGGGGCTCGGGCTTTCCGGCGCGGCCAGCGCGGCGCCCGCGGTGCGGACGAGCCGGTCGGCGTCGGTGGGGGCTTCGGCGGGCCCGGCGAAGAACGTGATCTTCATGGTCGCCGACGGCATGAGCACGAGCACGCTCTCGCTGGGCGAGATGTACGCGCGGGCGAACCTTGGGCGCTCGATGCGCTGGTGCGGGCTGTGGGGCAAGCCGGGCGTGAGGCGCGCGAGCATGACGACGTACGCCGCCGACGGGTGGGTGACGGATTCGGCGGCCGCGGGCTCGGCGTGGGGCATCGGCGAGCACATCAACAACGACGCGGTGAACTGGACGCCCGACGCGCGGACGCCCGCGCCGCTGCTGGTGCGCGCGCGGGCCGATGGCCGGGGCACGGGGCTGGTTACGACGACGCGCGTCACGCACGCGACGCCCGCCTCGTTCATCACGAACGTCCCCAGGCGCTCGCTTGAGAACGAGATCGCGCGCCAGCAGCTCGAGCGCGGCGCGGACGTGATCCTGGGTGGCGGCGCGCGGCACTTTCCCGACGAACTGCTCGCTGACCACAAGGACTGGACCGTCGTGCGCACGCGCGACGAACTCCTCAAAGCCCCCGCGGGCGCGGAGAAGCTGCTGGGGATCTTCGCCAAGAGCCACGTGGACTTTGAGCTGGATCGGCGCGCCAAGGCCGAGGCCAAGCGCGACCCTTCGCTCGCGGAGATGACCGAACTCGCGCTCAGGAGGCTCGAGAAGAAGGACCGCGGGTTCGTGATGCAGATCGAGGGCGGGCGCGTCGACCACGGCGCACACTCCAACGACCTGCCCGCGATGCTGTTCGATCTGCTCGCGTTCGACGATGCGATCGAGACGGTGCTGCGCTGGATGGACGGGCGCGACGACACACTGCTGGTCATCACGACCGACCACGGCAACGCCAACCCCGCGCTGACGGTGTACGGCAAGCCGGGCGCCGAGATGTTCGCGCGCATCCCGCGCTTCACGCACACGCTCGACTGGGCGATCAGCAAGGTGGACGCCGACTTCAAGGGCGCGCCGCCCGCCGAGCGCGTCAAGGCACTGCTGGGCTTCACCGAAACAGCGATCGGCGGTGAGCTGAGGCCCGAGGACCGCGACTGGGTGATGCGGGCGGCGCAGGGCCAGCGCGTGAACGGGTTTGACCTCAACAACTCGGTGCCGCTGGCGCTGGGCGCGGTCGTGGCGAACATGTTCGGCGTGGCGTTCCTCTCGCCCAACCACACGGCGGACCTTGTCGAGGTCACGGCGCTCGGGCCCGGGAGCGAGCACCTCAAGCCGCTCATCGACAACATCGAGCTGCACACGCTCGTGACCTCGGCGCTGGCGCTGCCCAAGCTGCCCGACATGAAGCTGTCGCGCGAGGTCGACCCGCACGCGCCCGTCAAGCCGGACTGAGATCCGTCAGGGCTCGAGCCCGCCCCACGCGCGCAGGTCGAGCGCCGCGCGGCCCGGGTCGGCCTGCCAGGGGAACATCGCGCTGGGCCAGGACCAACGCTCGCCCCGCGGGCCCGCGCGTTCGAGGCCCAGCCGAAGTGTGCCATCGGGCTCGATCGCGCCGCTGGGGATGCGGATCGCCGCGGCCCACTCGCCCTCGGTCACGCTGACGCGGACGGACTCGGGCGCGGATCCCGGCCCGGGGGCGCCGGGTCCTGTGCGCATCGCGGGCGAGGCAGCGATGAGCGTCGCGCCCCGGCCCGACTTGCCGAGCCAGAGCCGAACTTCCTCGCCCGCGGCGGGGCCTGCCGTGCGCTCGGTCGCGCAGCGGACGACCAACACCCAGCCCGCGCGTTCTCGCTGCAGCACGGCGCGCACGCCCGAGGCGTCGGGCGCCGCGGGCGCATCGCCCAGAAACAAGGGCATCGTGATCTCGGGCTCCATCGGCGCGAGCGTGAGGCCGGGCGGCCTGACAGAGAACCGCGTGGGCCCGGTGCGGAGCGCGCGCTCGGCGCCGCCGACGTGGGCCTGGATCTCGCCCGGCTGGGTGCGGGGTTCGTCGGGCCACCATGCGAGCTTGCCTGCGGCGAGGGATTCGAGCGTTGCCAGCTCGCGCGGGCGCGCCTGACCCGAGGTGAGCCACGCCAGTGAGCGCTGCGGGCCCAGGTTCACGATCGCGGCGGTCGTGATCGGCTGGCCTGAGTCGGCGTCTGAGAGTCCGCCCGCGTCGATGATCGTCGCGGCGAGGGCGGGCCTTCGGTCGAGAAATCGCTCGGCCTCGCGGCGCAGTTCGGCGGGCGTAGCGTCGCGCGCGAGCAGCGCGCTGCGAAGTTCCTCGAGGCGCGCGTCGTCGGGCGCCCACGCGGGCATCCAGCGGAAGGCGGGGCCCGAGAGGCGCGGGTCTTCGCCGAAGTCGATCACGCCCGCGAGCGCGAAGCGCACGCGCCCGGCAAGATCAGGGTCGGCGTTCCAGAGCCGCACGAGCGCCACGCGCCAGCGCTCGTCGTTGTGGGCCGCAAGGGCCTCGACAACGGGATCATTCATCGGCTGCGCGGCAAGGTCGGCGGGGCCGAGGCCATCGATGGTGAGTCGCGCGCGCCAGCGACGCGTGGGGTGCGAGGCCTCGCGCGCGACGATCCTGCGGAGGCCTTCGCCTGCGAGCGAATCGCCCAGCGCGGGCGCGGGCGCGGTGGGGCGCAGCGCGCCACGCGAGGATTCGTCGGTATCGGCGATCGGCATGAGCCATTGCACGTCGTGGCGCAGGCCGTTGAGCCAGAGGCCAAGGCCCAGTCCCTCTTCGGGCAGCGAAGCGCGGAGGAGCACGACGGCATCGCGCGGCGGGGGCTCGTCGGGAGTCGCGCGTGAGGCCGACCACGAGAGCACGTCGGACCGCTCGGCCATCCAACGTTCATCCACGCTGAGCTTCTGATCGCTGCCCGCGCGATCGCTCGCTCCGGGGGCGCGGGGCTCGCGCGAGGCCGAGAGATACCAGAGCGAGGCGGGGACGTCGCGCCCGTCGTCGAGCTTGGCGCGCAGGGGCGTGCGCGGGTCGATCTCGACGGGCGCCGAGCCGCCGAGCGTCCACGCGACGCGCCCCGAAGCGCCGACGACGCCGACGGGCACGACCAGCTCGCGTCCGAAGATCGCGTCGATGCGCGGCTCGCGCGCGCTGAGGACGGTGGGTGTGCGCGGCGGTGTGCGGGGCGGTGTGTCGTTGCGGGCGGAGTTCGAGGGCGTGCAGCCCGAGAGCGCCGCGACGGTGCACGCCAGGAGCGTGAGCGCGCCGCGGGGGTTCATGCGGGGACGCCCGGCGCCTCGACGGGCAGCGTGCGGACGAGGTTGGCGACGACGTCGTCGGGTGAGACGCCCTCGGCGGAGGCCTCGAAGTTCATGATCAGTCGATGGCGCAGGCTCGCGGGAGCCACGGCGCGGAGGTCGTCGATGGACACGGCGGCGCGGCCATCGACCAGCGCGCGGCACTTGCCCGCGAGCACGAGCGTCTGCGCCGCGCGGGGCGAAGCGCCCAGACGCACGTACTGACGCACCATCGGCGTCGAGAAACTCTCCGCCGCGTCGAGCCCCGCTCTGCCCACCGCGCCCGCGTGCGTCGCGAGCACGAGCCTCACGGCAAAGTCGCGGACGTGCGGCGCAATCGCGACCTGCCTCACCAGCTTCTGGTGCGAGATGATCCGCGCCGAGTCCAGCACGGGCGCCACCTCGCCCGCGTCGTTAGCGGTCGTGCTGTCAAGGATCCGCGCCAAGTCCGCCCGGCCCGACATCGTGACGAGCAGCTTGAAGAAGAACCGGTCGAGCTGCGCCTCGGGGAGCGGATAGGTGCCTTCCTGCTCGATCGGGTTCTGCGTCGCCATCACGAGGAACGGCGAGGGGAGCGCGTGCGTCGTGCCGCCGACGGTCACGCTGCGCTCGGCCATCGCCTCCAGCAGCGCGGACTGGGTCTTGGGCGTCGCGCGGTTGATCTCGTCGGCCAGCACGATCTGTGCGAACACGGGTCCGGGCTGGAAGCGGAAGCCGCGCTCTTTCTTGCCCTCGCCCACGTCCAGCTCGGCGAAGATCGTCGTGCCCGAGATGTCGGCGGGCATGAGGTCGGGCGTGAACTGCACGCGCGAGAAGCTCAGCGAGAGCGCGCGAGAGAGGGTGCGGATGAGCAGCGTCTTACCGATGCCCGGGACACCCTCGAGCAGTACGTGCCCGCCGCAGAAGAGGCACGTGAGCACGCCGTCGACGACCTCGTCCTGTCCGACGACGACTCGTCCGATCTGCTCGCGCACAGCGGCGTAGTCGCGCCTGAACTGTTCGGCCTGCTGCTGCACCGCCTGAGGTGTGGGTTCGTTCACGCCCGGATCGTATCGGCCCGAAGGCCGCGGACGCCTGTCAGGCGCGGAAGCCCGTACGCTTGGCCCATGAACCAGGACTTGCAGGGCCGGATCGCGATCGTGACGGGCGCCTCGGCGGGCATCGGCGAGGCGACCGCGCGCGAGCTTGCGTCGCGGGGCTGCCGGGTGGTCCTCAACGCCCGGCGCGAGGACCGCCTCCGCGCACTGGCGGCGGAGCTTCCGAAAGGAGCCTCGGCGATCGTCGCGGGCGACTGCGCCGACGCGGGCGTCGTCGAGAACCTCGCGCACGCCTGCGTGAAGAACTTCGGCACCGACGCGGACCTGCTCGTCGCCAACGCGGGCCGGGGGCTGGGCGGCACGGCCATCACCAGCGACGCGGCGCAGTGGGACGAGATGATCCGCACCAACATTCTGGGCGTCTCGCGGCAGATCCGCGCGATCGCGCCCCGCATGCTCGCGCGATTCGCGGACAGCGACGTGACGCTCCGCGGCGCGTGGACGAAAGCGCCCCGCGACATCATCATCCTCGGTTCGGTGGTCGGCCGGCACGTCTCGCCGTTCTCGAGCTTTTACTCGTGCACCAAGGCCGCGGTGCAGACCCTGGCCGAGGGCACTCGCCGGGAGCTTGGGCCCAAGGGCGTGCGCGTCACGCTGGTCGAGCCCGGGTTCGTGACAAGCGAGTTTCAGGGCGTCGCGGGGTACAAGCCCGAGTGGTACGCGCAGACGGTCGAAATGCTGGGCCCGGTGCTCGAGCCCGCAGACATCGCGCGCGCGATCGCGTTCATCGCCGCCCAGCCCGCGCACGTGCACGTGTCGGACATTCTGATCCGCCCCACGCGGCAGGATTATCCGTAAGCGCGCTCACAGGTTCCGCATCGCACGGCGGATGATCCGCGCGGTCGCTTCGCCCGGGGACTCTTTCGCCCAGCGCGCCGTGACGGATCGCACGAACGCGGGTGCGTCCTTGCCCGCGTCGTTGAGCCAGTTGGCGACCGAGTCCTGCACGTACTTGGTCGTGTCCGCGCGCAGAGGTTCGAGGATCCGCAGGCCGGGCGCGGGGTCGGCGCGGAGCGCGGTCAGGTGGGCGCACCACACGCCGCGGGGGCGCGTGATCTCGCTCGCATAGCGGCGAAGGTTCGCCGATCGCTCCCGCGTCCAGGGTTCGAGCAGCTCGATCGCGCGCTCAAGCTCCGTGGCGACCGCCGGACGAAGCGCGATCCACGCCCACTCACGCACACCCGAGTTGCGGTCGTCGGCCAGGGGCACGATCGCGCGGAGCTTCTTGTCCAGGGGCCACTCACGCACACCCAGCGCGTAGCACGCCAGCCCCCGCGCCGTGTCGCTCGTGTGGTCCGTCAGTGCGTCGAACGCGGCCTTGGGCCCGAGATGTTCGACGGCAATCCGCGCGCCCGTGAGCAATCGCTGCGTGATGCCCAGCGCCGGATCGATCGCCTCCCACGCCCGTGCGGGCACGCTTGGCAGCACCGATCGGCACAGCGCACGCGTATCGATCTTCAGGATCTCGGCCAGCGACATCGCCTCGATCTGGCCCGATTCGAGCTTGCGCAACAGCGCGGGCGAGACATCGGCCATGCGCCGCGCGCCCTTGCGGGGTGCCGGCTCGGGCGTTGAAGGCTTCTTTCGGGCCATTGGAGACTCCAAAGAAAACGCCCGAGCGCGGGGCCCGGGCGTGGAACGAGGCGGTGGCTTTCGCCCGCGGAGGCGGGCGACGAGATCCCTTCGCCCGCGGAGGCGAGCGACGAGATCCCTCGCCCGCGGAGGCGGGCGACTTGGTCACGGGAAGATGCCGCGGACTTCGTAGGCCTTGGCGAGGCGTTCGAGCGCCGCGGCATAGGCCGCGATGCGGAGGCTGCACTTGTACTTCTTCCGGGCCGCGCGGGTCTGCTGAGCCGCGCGGACCATGTGCTTGTTCAGTTCGCGGTCGACGTGCTCGAGGTCCCAGCTCTGGAACGTCTTGTTCTGGACCCACTCGAAGTACGACACCGTGACGCCGCCCGCGTTGCAGAGGATGGCGGGAAGGACTTCGACGCCCTTGGCGTTGAGGACGCGCTCACCCGCGGGGGTGGTGGGGGCGTTGGCGCCCTCGGCGACGACCTTGCAGTCGATCATCTTGGCCTCGGGCTCCTGGATCATCTGCTCGAGCGCCGCGGGGATGAAGACGTCGACCTTGGTCTTGTAGAACTCGTCCTTGCTGATCGCCGTGGCCTTCGGATAGCCGCCCACGCCGCCCTTGGTGGAGACATAGGTCGCCAGGTCATGGGCGTCGATGCCCTGATCGTTGCGGATGAAGCCGGTATGGTCGGCAACCGCGATCATCTTCGCGCCCTTGTCCTGGAAGATCCGGCCCGACCACGAGCCGACGTTGCCGTAGCCCAGCACGCTGAACGTGCACTGGTTGGGCTTGAGGCCGAGTTCCGGGAGCATCTCAACGAGGGTGTCGACGACGCCCTGACCGGTGGCCTTCTCGCGGCCGAGTGAGCCGCCGTACTCGATGGGCTTGCCGGTGATGACCGCGGCGGGGTTGTCGCCGCCGATCTCGGAAAGGAAGCTGTACGTGTCGGCGATCCAGGCCATGTGCTGTGCGCCGCTGCCGACGTCGGGCGCGGGGATGTCGTAATCGGGCCCGATGTTGTGAGCGATGGCGGTGGTGAACCGGCGGACGATGCGCTCCATCTCGCCCTTGCTGTGGGCGCGGGAGTCGACCTTGATGCCGCCCTTGCCGCCGCCGTAGGGCACGCCGACGAGCGAGCACTTCATGGTCATGAGGAAGGCGAGGCTCTTGACGTCATCGAGGTGAACGTCGGGGTGGAAGCGCAGGCCGCCCTTGTAGGGCCCGAGCGCGTTGTTGTGCTGAACGCGGTAGCCCTTGAAGAGTTTCCACGTGCCGTCGTCCATGCGGACGGGGAAGTGGACCATGATCTCATTCTTGGGCTGGGCGAGCACCAGCTTGAGGTACTGGGGCAGGCCCATGACGTCGGCGGCCTGGAGCATCGACCCAACCGTCTCGCGGTACAGGTTCGACGGATCCTTGGGGAAGCTCAGTTCGTGGAAGATCGGGTGGTCGTACGCCCCCGCTAAGCCCGAATCCCCCGCGGCCGGCTTGCTCATCGTCGCGCTCATGCATCACATCCCGTCAAGGTGAAGTGGGGGCCCTCAGATTGCCCCGCACGCACGTATGGACCCCCGACACCGGGCGACGCCGCGCCGGGCAGGGTCTCCATCCTAACTCCCCTCCCGCACTCTGGGCCACTCCACTCGGCCGCTTCTCTGACCGGTCCGGACGGGCCATAATCGGGCGATGATCCTTTATCTGGCCAGCGACCTGCTCTGGGCGACCCGCATCAAGGCGACGGCGGAGGACCTGGGCCTGCCCGCCCGACCTGTGCGGAACTTGGACATGCTCAAGGCGCGCCTGGCCGACTCGCCCGTCAAGGCGCTGATCTGCGACCTGGAATCGCCCGACCTGTCGCTTGAACTGATCCGGTACGTCAAACGCCCGGCCGAGGGACAGGCGCCGCCCGCGGTGCGGGTGCTGTGCTTCGGGCCTCATGTCGCGAAGGACACGCTCCAGGCCGCGAGGGACGCCGGGGCGGACGAAGTCCTGACGCGGGGGGCGTTTGACCACCACTTGCCCGAGGTTCTGCTGACCTTGGCGGGTCGTTCGGGGTAAGACAGGCCATTCGGGCGGCTGCGGCGGCGCCCAGCGGAACGACCGTCGGGACGCCGCGTCGAACCCGGCAAGGCCCGGCGCGGTAGGATCTGCGTCTCGGCGGGTGGCCGGGACGTCTTTGCACACCTTCGAGCACATCATCCGGATGAAGGGATTGAGCATGGCGCGGAACATGAAGCTGGCGGGTTGGTCGGTGGGTCTGATCCTGACGGCGGCGGCGGGGCAGGCCTTTGCGCAGCCCGCGCCGACCCTCAACCGCGAGGGTGTGGTCCGCGAGTGGGAAGGCGTGCGCGTCGCGTCGCAGGCCAAGATGGAACTCACCGCGTTCCCGACCGAGGCGTGGGGCCTGCTGTCGGAGTGGACGGGTGGCAAGGCGCTCTCGCCCGCGGACACGGCCGGTGCGCCGGTGCTGATCGCGATGTGGTCGGACTGGCACCGTCCGAGCGCGCGGGCCGCGGCGCTGGGCAAGCGCCTGGCCGAGCAGTACGCCAAGGACGGGCTGATCGTGGTGCTGGTGCACAATCAGGAAGGCTGGAAGGACGCGGCGAAGCCCTCGGCCGCGGCGCCCGCGAAGCTTCTGGTCGCGCTGGATGCCAAGAACGAATTCCGCGCCAAGCTCGGCAGCGACGCGGACCCGGACTTCTACGTGATCGACCGCGCGGGGCAGTTGCGGTTTGCGGATATTGCGACCGAGTCGGTCGAGAAGGCCGTGGAGATCGTCGTGAAGGAGTCGCGCGACAAGGCGGGCTCGATCAATGATCGGCTGGCCGAGGCGGACCGGCTCCGTCGCGAGCAGGAAGCTCGCACCGCCGCGATCCGCGAGAAGGTGGACCTGACGGAGATCCCCGACGTTCCGTTCACGGCGCCCACGGAAGAGGATTACGCGCGAGCGGGCTGGCCTCCGGTCCGTCGCGATGAGTCGGGTCAGTCGCAGGGCCCGATGCGGTTCGAGGCGATCAGCGAGGACACGCCGATGCTGCCCCGCAAGCCCAAGACCAAGGGGCGGGCGATCATCGCGTACTTCTGGAACCCGGACTTCCCGGAGAGCTATCGCCCGATGGACCGGATGGACCTGCTGCAGACGCAGAATCGCCGGGACCTTGTGGTGGTGGGCGTGCTGTCGCCTCTGTCGCAGAACGGGATGCAGGATCCCTCGGCGACCTCGCCCGAGGCGTTCGAGGCGCGGCTGAAGCGCTTCCTGGGCAACCGCACGCCGCAGCATTTCTACACCGTCGATCCGACGGGTCAGATGATGCAGGGCGTGATGCAGAACACACAGCAGGAGCCGATGCCGTTCGCGGTCGTGGTCTCGACCGACGGCGTGGTGCGCTACGCGGGGAGCGTCGGGCGCGATGGGTTCAAGATCGCGGTGGACCGCGTGCTCGCGGTGGACCCGGCGATCAAGAACCGCCGGGCGGCTGAGGACGCGTACCTCAAGTCCAAGGGCCAGTGAAAGGGCCAGTGAAAGGGCCAGTGAACGGCGTGGCGACAGAACACGAAACGCGATCGGAGCGACCCGCGCCGCTGTTTCATGTCGTCCTCGTCGAGCCCGAGATCCCGAACAACACGGGCAACATCGGGCGCACGTGCGTCGCGTTCGCGTCGGCGCTGCACCTGATTCATCCGCTGGGCTTTGACACGAGCGAGAAGGCCTGCCGGCGTGCGGGGCTGGACTACTGGCCCAGGCTCGACGTGCGGCAT
The DNA here is from genome assembly GCA_033763435.1 of Planctomycetota bacterium. Taxonomy (GTDB): domain Bacteria; phylum Planctomycetota; class Phycisphaerae; order Phycisphaerales; family UBA1924; genus JANRKN01. Next base: position 19,696 of record JANRKN010000167.1, on the reverse strand, counting down.
CACGAGTCGCACGCGGCGTACGTCGCGGCGGCCCGGCCCGCGCGGGCGTGGATGTTTTCTGGGCTCGCCGAGTTCGCGACCCCCGCCGGTCCCGCGCGCCCGAGGCCCATGTTCGAGGCGAGCTTCGCGCCGGGCGACCATCTCGTCTTCGGCAAGGAGACCAAGGGCCTGCCGACCGACTTGCTTGCGCAGGATCCCGCACGGGTGCTGCGGTTCCCGATGGTGCCGGGCGAGCGCGGGCTGAACCTCGCCACGGCGGTGTGTGCGGCGCTGACGGAGGCGATCCGCCAGAGCCTCGCGGCGGGCGCCGTGGGGCTGGATGAACGCGGCAACCTCGACCTCGCGTCGGTCGCGCGGGGCGGCTGATAACCGGCGAGTGTGTCCGATTTTCAGATCTGGGTTGCGACTGAGTCTCAGGATGCCGTAGACTTGGGCGAGGGTGTGCGGGAGCGAGGTCGCGCCGTGAAGGACTGCTGTTCGGGCATGGAGAGCGGACGAAGCGAGCCCGTCGGCGCTGGCTGTTGTGCCGGGGCCAACGGTGGGGCTGGCGGTGGTCGCGCACTCCCGGCGTTTCCGGAGTCGCGGAGCCAGGCTCGCGGCGCGGTGACGGTGTCGCTGGCGACGATGAAGCCCGGCCAGCGCGGGATCGTTCGCTCGGCGGACCTTGCCGACGATGACGCCCAGCTCCTTCGCGCGATGGGCCTGCGCCCCGCGGCCGAGGTGAGGCTCTGCCGGCTCGGCGAGCCGTGCATCGTGGAAGTGATGGGCGGGACGTCGGCGACGGCCGGGTGCGTCTGCTCGTGCCGGATTGGCCTGGCCAAGCCCCTGGCTGAGCGCGTCCAGGTCGAACTGGCCTGAGCCATGACGACCGCGACGGCGCCGAACTCAACATGGTCGAGCCTGATGCCCGATCGGCCCGACGCGATGCCACGCGTTGCGCTGCTGGGCAACCCCAACACGGGCAAGACGACGATCTTCAACGCCCTCTCGGGCCTTCGGCACAAGACGAGCAATTTTCCGGGCACGACGCAAGAAGCCAGAATCGGCACGCTGCAGGGCGCGGCGCGCGAGGTCGAGATCATCGACCTGCCCGGCGCGTATTCGCTCGAGCTGCCTCAGTCTGAGTCGCGCGTCTGCCGAGAGGTGCTCGCCGGGACGCTCGCGGCCGGTGACGACGCGCGCGAGCCCGACGCGGTGGTGATCGTGGCCGATGCGACGAATCTGCCGCGGAATCTGGTGTTCGTGGGCGAGGCGCTGCGCCGAAGGCTGCCGACGCTCGTCGTGCTGAACATGACCGATCTCGCTCGCGCCCGCGGCCTGCGGATCGATCCGGCGGTGCTCGCCTCGCGCCTGGGGTGCGAGGTGCTGGCGTGCTCGGCGCGTTCGGGCGCGGGGCTCGATCAGCTCCGCGCGAGGCTCAGCGAGGGGCGGTTCACGATTCCTAATCGCACGCCGCCCGGCTCGCGCGAGGGGCTCGAGGCCTGGGCCGAGGAGACGTACGCGCTGGTGGCTTCGCGCGAGAGCGCCGACGCGGGCCCTGCGCGCGGTGAGAGCGCCGACACGTTCACCGATCGGCTCGACCGCGTGCTGGTGCATCCGCTGTGGGGCATGCTCGTCTTCGCGGGCGTGATGACGCTGCTGTTCGCGGCGATCTTCAAGCTCGCGACGTATCCGATGGACTGGATCGACGCGCTGTTCTCCTTCAGCGCGCACTGGACGGCGGCGCACCTGCCCGAAGGCATCCTGACGGACCTGCTGGCCAACGGCATCATCGCGGGCATCGGCGCGACGGTGATCTTCTTGCCGCAGATCTGTCTGTTGTTCTTCCTGATCTCGATCCTCGAGGACACGGGGTATCTCGCGCGTGCGGCCTTGATGATGGACCGCGTGCTGAGGCCCTTCGGCCTGCCCGGGCACGCGTTTGTGCCGCTGCTTTCGAGCCATGCGTGCGCGCTGCCGGGGATCATGGCGTGCCGGGGCGTGCCCGATCGGCGCGAGCGGCTGGCGACGATCCTCGTCGCGCCGTTCATGACCTGCTCGGCCCGCATCCCGGTGTACGTGCTGCTGACCACGCTGCTGTTTCGCGATTCGCCCCTGCTCGCGGCGCTCGCGTTCGTCGGGTGTTATGCGCTGGGCGTCGTCGCGGGGCTGGTCAGCGCGCTCATCGCCCGGCGCACGATCCTCCGCGGCGCGAGCCGGCCCATGGCGATCGAACTGCCCACGTACAAGCGCCCGGGGCTGCGCAACGCCCTCTCGGCGACGCTCGACCGCGGGTGGATCTTCCTGAAGAACGCGGGGACGAACATCCTTGCGATCTGCATCGTGCTCTGGTGGCTCAGCAGCTATCCGCACGTCGAGCCCCCCGCGCGGGCGCAGGAGCTGCGGGCGCAGGCCGAGGCGGCGCCCACGCCCGAGGCGCGCGACGGGCTGGTCGCGCAGGCCGAGAGCGTGCAGGCCTCGCACGCGCTGGAGCGGAGCTATGCCGGGCGGATGGGTCAGGCGGTGCAGCCCCTGTTTGCGCCGCTGGGGTTTGATTGGAAGCTCTCGATCGGCGTGGTGACGAGCTTCGCGGCGCGCGAGGTGTTCGTCTCGACGATGGCGGTCGTGACCGAGGCCGGGAGCGACGACGTGGGCGACCAGACCGTGCTGGAAACGGTCGCGAACGCCCGGCGGGGTTCTTGGCGGGCCGAGACACTGGCCGCGGACGGGACGGGCGAGCCCGCGCAGGCCGGGCCGATCTTTACCCGGCCCGTGTGCTGGGCGCTGCTGGTGTATTACGTTCTGGCGATGCAGTGCCTGCCGACGCTGGCGGTGACGGCGCGCGAGGCGGGCGGGCTGAAGTGGGCCGCGCTGCAATTGGGGTGGATGTTCGCCCTCGCGTACGCGGGCGGATGGCTCGCGTTCACGCTGGCGGGGTGATTGCGCATCTGTGCGTCCTATGAAGATTGTCGGCGTGGCATCGGTTTCTTCGGCGTGAGGCACGACCGTCCGCGCGACGTGTTATGCTGAGCACTGGGTGCCCTGCCTTGGGTGCCACGGCTTGGCGCTCGGGCCAAGCCGTGCGGTTGACGTTCAACCACGGCTTGAGCGCCCAAGCCCGCTCAAGCCGTGCCACCCGCCTGGTTCAATGCTCGCTGGCGGCCTGGCCCGCCACCGTGGATCTTTGACTCTCAGTTGTCAAATCAGGATGTGCCGTACTTTGCTGGATCTGGCCTCGTGGATCATGAGAGTATTGATGATCATCCTGTGGTGCAGGATGATTTGATTCGCCGTCTTGAGGCCGAAGTGCGAGTTCCGTGAGATCGTGCCCATTGCCGGGAGGTTCGCAATGCGACTCGGATCTACGCTGTACAGCGTTTGTTCTTTGATGATTGTCGGCGGCGCTTGCGCACCTTGTCGAGGTGCCGTTGTGACCGCTGCGGCGGTGCCTGGCACATGGCTCAACAGCGCTTCGCCTACCGAGTATTTGGGGTCGAGCGTCGGCGAGTCCGATGAGCGCGTCGCCTCATGGGTGCGAGCATACGGACGACTGCGTGTGGTTTCGGCCGCGTATTACGAGATAGAAACTCGCGACGGGGCGAAATCTCTGGCGCGGAAGGAGGCGCGGGAGAGGCTGAGGGCGCTGGAGCCTTCCCAGCCCAAGGCGTCGCTTGTGGAGATTCTCGCTGTCGATCCGCTTCTGGGAGTAGATATTATTGTCGGCATGTCACCGTATTTGCAGCTGGCGCTTGACGGTAGTTTTGACGGTACCACGGTCGAGTTTTTGCTGCGATCGCCGGCTTGGATGACGCTCGAGAAAGAGATTGTTGCGCGGCCTCCGAATCCGCAGGCTGAGCCTCAGCGCTGGGACTTTTACCTCTTTTTTGGGCCGGATCCGCGTGATGAGCGTCTTGCTTCGTTTCAGCAGCTTTCGCGCGAAGAAATCTATCGCCGCGTGATTGCCCGGCTGCCTGAGGTTGGCCAAGAGAAGATGTTCGGCGTGCTGGTCGCGATGTTCCAGATTGACCCTTGGCTCGCGGCGATCACGATCGACGAACTGGCCGAAACGGGCGAGCTTCCCGTGAAGAGGCCAGCCGACGCCAAGCCGACGGCGGCGCAACGGCTTCGTGAGACGATCGAATCTTCCCGAGACATTCTGGTGAAATCGCGAGTTTGGAGCCGGGACGGCATCATCGGGTCGGGCACGCTTGGGCCGTTGCTGCCGATGGCGTTGGAGTTTGCCGGAGAGCGCTGGTGGATCCGGGCCGCGCTCGCGCGGGAAATGGAGATGGAGAAGCTCAAGGCCGAGGAAGCGGAGGCCTATTCGTCACTCCCGAACCGGCCGTACTCACCCTTGATGTCGGCGCGCGACGCGCTCATGAACGATCCGCATCCAGTCGTGAGGTACGTGGTGTTCAATCGGCTCGAGCGGAACCGGTACGAAGACTCGCTGGCGGAGTTCCGAAAGGTCGTGAAGGGCGCTCGGCTGTCCGACCCCGAATCGCCGCAAGCACAGCGCGCCCAGAGTTTGGCTGAGCGGAGAGAGGAACGCCAGCGCTTGCTCGAATCCCGCCTCGGCAAGCCGATCACGGAGATCCCTGAGCCGCCCAAGGAGTGAGGGCTGGTTGCGCCGCCTCGGGTGCCACGGCTTGGCGCTCGGGCCAAGCCGTGCGATGCGCGTTCAACCACGGCTTGAGCGCCCAAGCCCGCTCAACCCGTGCAACCCCGACAGTTTCGGGTCAAGCGCTCACGACGCCCAGTGCGCGGGGACGCTGCCGTGGGTGGCGCGGATGACCGAGCGGATCCCGCCCCGGCCTTTCCAGTCGGTGCGGATCAGGAGCCACTCGGGCTTCATCAGCGCGGCCAGGTGGTCGCGGATGGTGTTGGTCACGGCCTCGTAATAGATGCCCTGATTGCGGAAGCTCTGGAAGTAGAGCTTGAGGCTCTTGAGCTCGACGCACACGCCCCCGGCCGAGGCGCCCCGCGGCTGGAACCGCACGGTCACGGTGCCGAAGTCCGGGTGGCCGGTCTTGGGGCAGACCGACGTGAACTCCTCGGCGATGTGTTCAATCACGAACGGCGCCTCGGCGGGCGTCGGGAAGGCTTCAAGCAGCGACGGATCGGGCATGGGCGGGTTCTCTTTTCAGCTGGCAACAAACTCAGCGGTAGCGCGCCAGCAGGTCGGCGATCCGCGGCTGCTGAGGCTCGATCTGCAGCGAACGCCGGAGCGCACGCACCGCTTCGTCCTTCGCGGCCATGTCCGATTCATTCGACCACAGATACGTGTTCAGCAGGCAGACTGCGACGCCGTTGTGCCCCGGGAAGTGGTTCGGGTCGACCTCGGTCGATCGGCGGAAGGCGGCCAGCGCGTCGTCGTAGCGCTTGAGGCGGAAGAGCGCCGAGCCCTTGCGCTCCCACGCGGTCGCGTTGTCCTCCGCGGCGGTGATCTGCTCGAGCGTGTTGAGCATCTCGTCGTAGCGCTCGAGCCGCCCGAGTGAGTCGGCGAGGTTCAGCAGCAGCGGGGGGGTGAGCCTGGTCAGCTCGCCCGCCTGGAGCAGTTCGGTGACGGCGTCCTGATGGCGGTCGAGCGCGCGGTAGATGGCCGCGAGGTTGGTGCGGGCGGTCGCGGAGCGCGGGTCGACGCGCACGGCGCGCTCGCCGTAGGTCAGCGCCTGGTCGGGCTGCTCGTTCTGGAGGTACGCGAGCGCGACGTTGAGATTGCTGTTGAAGTCGTCGGGGCGGATGGTCAGGGCGCGCAGATAGGCCTGGATCGACTCGGCGAGCTTGTTCACGAGCTGCAGCATCAGCCCGTGGAGGTACTGCGCATCGAAGTTGGCGGGTTCGAGGTCCGCGGCCTGGCCATAGCGGACCGACGCGGCGTTGTAATCGCCCTGCATGCGGTAGATGTCGCCGGCCTCGAGATAGGCGTTGGTGAGCTTGGGGTTGTTCTCGATCGCGCGCTCGAACTCGGCGAGCGCCGCGGAGAAGTTGCCCTGCTGGCGGAGCGACAGGCCGCGGTCGTAGGCGGTCTGAGCCTGGACGGGCGGGGCGTTGCTGGGGGGCTGCTTGAGGGGCTGGAGCACGTAGCAGCCCGGCATGAACGAGAGGCCGCCGGCGAGGGCCAGCGCGAGCAGGGCGTGAGGTCGTTGGGGCTGGTTCAAGGTCATCGCTTCCTTCGTGGGGCTCGGGCGGGGCCCGAGGTGGTGCTCCGGACGGTGTTTGTACGCTTGCTCGCGGCGGGGCGTTTGGCCTTCGCGGAGACTTTCTTGACCGGCGCAGGGGCGGGCTTGGGAACGGCAGACTGCATCGGCGCGGCGCGCGCGGCAAGGTTGGAGTTTGGCGCCGGTGCGGCAATCGCTTCCAAGCCGGCCGCGGCACGCAGGCGGCGCAGGTTGATCAGGTCCCACGGCATGCCCGGCGCGGCATCGTCCTTGGGCGTTTCGAGAATCTTCGGCAGGCCCGCCAGAACCGGGTGCCGGAGCACCTCCGCAAAGCCCGTGTCTGAAAGGTCCGGGTCCGGCTCGGGCGCGGGGTTCAGCGGATGCGACTTGGCGCCCGCGTGGATCGGGCCCAGGCCGATCGTCCCCGCGCCGATGTGCGCGTGCCGATCGCGGTGTGAGCCCATCGGCGCCATCGAATCGTTCAGGTGCAGCACGCGGACGTGCGCGAGGCCGAAGAGTTCGTCGGCGGCCTTGAGCGCCGCACGGGCGCTGGCGCGCGTCGCAAGGTCCACGCCCGAGGCGTGCACATGGCACGTGTCGAGGCAGAAGCCGACGCGTTCCGGCGCCGGGGTGAGGCTCAGGATGGCGGCGCGGAGGTCGCGGAGGTCTTCGAACGTCCCGCCGAGGTTCGAGCCTGAGCCCACGGTGCCTTCGAGGCACGAGACGGTGCGGTAGCCGCGGGTGCTGGCGAAGAGTTCCTTGTACGCGCGGGCGATGCGGTCGATGCCGGCCTCGCGCGAGCTGGTGGTGAAGGCGCCCGGGTGATGGACGAGGAAGGGGATCGAGAGCGCCTCGCAGCGTTCGATCTCGTCGCGCATCAGGTCGATCGATTTGCGCCAGAGCGCGTCGTCGGGCGAGGCGAGGTTGATGAGATACGACGCGTGGCTGACGGTCCGGCCTTCCCAGCCCAGCGCGCGCAGCTCAGTGAGCCAGTCGCGCGAGGCGCCCGGGTCGAGCGGGGGCGCTTTCCACTGCTGCTGGTTCTTGGTGAACACCTGGACGGTGTCCAGGCCCAGCTCGCGCGCTCGCGTGAGGGCGTGGACCATGCCGCCGGCGATGGACAGGTGCGAACCGAACATTCCCGGGCGAGTTTAGCGTCGCCCGGGAGTGTTGTTCGATGGCAGAGGCCCGGCGGATCAGGCCGCGCGGCGGGGCGGGTACTTCTCGGAGTGGTGCGTGAGTTCCTCGGCGACGGCAAGCTCGGTCTGCTTGGCCTGCTGCTGGCGCTTGCCGCGGTCCTGCGGGCCCGTGCGCGGGCCCGATCGGCGGTCGATGAGCCGGAACGCGCCGACGATCTGATTGAGCTGATCGGTCCGGCGCGCGAGCTGGCTGGCGGCGGCGGCGCTGGACTCGGCGGCCTTGACCGACTCGGCCGCGGCGTGCGTCACGCGCTCGGTCGAGCTGTTGATGTCGTCGAGCGCTTCGCGCTGCTCGGCGGCCGACGCCGCGATCTTCGCGACCACCTCCGCCACGACGCCCGCCTGCTGGATGATGTTCGAGAGATCGCTGCTCACGGCGTTGGTCTGCGCGACGCCCTTCTCGACCGTCTGCGACCCGATCTTCACGCGCTTGATCGCGTCCTCGCTCTCGGCGCGGATGCGCTTGATCGATTCGGAGATCTCCTGCGTCGCGCTGGTCGTGCGCTCGGAGAGCTTGCGGACTTCATCGGCGACGACGGCAAACCCGCGCCCGTGCTCGCCCGCGCGCGCGGCTTCGATCGCCGCGTTCAGCGCGAGCAGGTTCGTCTGGTCCGCGATGTCGTTGATGATCTGCACAATCCCGCCGATCGCCTCCGAGCGCTTGCCCAGCGACTGGATCGCCTCGGACGTGCTCTCGACCGCGGTGCGGATCTCGCTCATCTGCGCGATCGCGGCCTGAACGCTCTGGATGCCCGACTCGCCGGCCTGGCGCGCCGCGCCCGCCGACCGCGCGGCGGCCTCGGACTCGGTCGCGACCTGCTGGGCCGACGCGGACAGCTCCGTCACCGCGCCGGCGATCGACGCGAACTGCTGGTTGGTCGTCTCGAGGCTGCGCTGGAGCTGCTCGCCCGACGCGGCAATCTCCGTCGACGCGCCCGCGACCTCTTCGCTCGTCAGCTTCGTCTCGCCCACCAGCTTGCGCAGCGCCTCGCACATCTCATTCACCGAGCGCGTGAGGTCGGCGGTCTCATCGGTGGTCGTCACGTCCAGCGGCGGCGCGGACAGATCGCCCTTGGCGATGCGCTGCGCACGGTCGTTCACGCGCTTGACGCTCCGCGTCAGCCCGCGCACGAGCACGAGGCCCAGCCCGGCGCTCGCGAGCGCGCTGACCGCGCCCGCGATATCGAGTGTGAGAATCAGCGAGCTGCCCGCCTCGTCGAGCGCGGAGAAGTCCTTGGGGATCAGCTCGTTCTGGGTGCGCGTCATGGTGCGGGCCAGTTCGAGCGCGCGCGCCCGCGCGGCGTCCGCCTGTGCGCCCGGGGTCTCAAGCGAGGCCATGAGCTTCTCGATTTCGCCGAATCGCTCGCGCGTCTGCGGGTTGGTCCACTGAGGCTCGACCTTGGCCAGCTCCGCAACGATCGGACGCAGACGCTCGGCACGTGCGCCGTCGCCCAGCGCGTCGGCCAGCTCGGCGCTCGCGAGCGCCGTCGGCACCCTCACCTCGCCCACCAGACGCGCTGAGTTGCGCATCGCATGGACCTGCACGAGGCCGATGCCTGTCGCCGCGGCCATGAGCAGCACCGGAACCGAGAATCCCGCCGCAAGCTTGCGTCCGATCGTCAGTCGCATGTCTGTGTCCTCGCCAAGTGCAAGCGGCCCGCGCGGGGCCGTCACCGGGGCGAGCATCGGCGCCCGCCCGGGGGCCTGAACAGGCAATCACCCCAACCCGCGGGGAAGTCCGAGGGACGAGCGAGGGGCATCCCGTTCGGCCAGCGCGGGCCCGCCCCCGGAATCAGCGGCTAACCTCGCGCGTGAGGCGCGATCCGGTCCGGCAACTCTCGATCTTCCGCGAGAACCGCTCGCTGCGTGAGCCCGCGCGGGACCTCTCGCGCGAGATCGAACGCCTCGCGCGGAATCTCCGCGCGGCTCAGCGTCGGGCCGACACGGTCGAGGACGTGCTCGCCGCGGCGCTGCCCGAAGCGCTGCGCGGGAAAGCGCGGGTGGTCAAGCTGGTTCGCGGGGTGCTGACGCTGAGCGTGCCCGAGGGCCCGGCGCGGTTTGTGCTGGATCGGTGGCTGCGCTCGGGCGGGCTGGAGACGCTGCGCAAGGCCGCGGAATCGTCGGGCACGCCCGCGGCGGTCTCGCGCGTGAAGTATCAGGCCTGAGGCGGCGCACTCTGGGGCTGGATGTCCTGGGGCACGAGCACGGGCAGGCCGTCGCGGATCGGATAGCGCCGGGCGCCGTCGGGCGTCACGAGCGTGAGGCCCTCGAGCTTCAGGGGCTGGCCGGTCTCGGGGCAGCGGAGCAGCGCGAGGACCTCGGGCCGGAGCGCAGGGGCCGCGGCGGTCGGTTCGGGCGTGGCGTGGCTGCTCGGGGTCGGGTTCATTCTTCGTCAAAGCCCGATTCGACGAGGGCCTTGAGCGCGGCCAGAGCCTTGTCGGCGTCGGGTCCCTCGGCGGAGATTTCGAGCGTCGCGCCCTTGGCCGCGGCGAGCATCATCATCTGCATGATGCTCTTGCCGTCGACGAGCGTGTCGGCCTTGGCGACCTTGATCTCCGACTGGAACGTGGTCGCGAGGTCGACGAACGTCATCGCGGGCCGGGCGTGGAGCCCGAGCCGGTTGACGATCGTGACTTGGGTGCTGACACGTTCGGGCACGCGGCGGATCCAGACGGTGAAGTGACAGGAAGACTCACGCGGCTCAGGCGCCGGGCGAGGCGGCGTCGGCCTCTTCGAGCAGCGTCCAGACGTCGTCGGCGCTGGCGGCCTGCCTGAGGAACCGCCGGAACGTGTCCTTGGACAGATTCTTGAAGATCGCCTCCATCGCCTGCAGGTGCTGCTCGGGGCGGTCCTCGGGGCTCAGCAGCAGGAAGACGGAATACACGGGCTGCGTGTCCAGCGCGTTGAAGTCGATCCCCCGCGCCGAGACGCCCACAGCCGCGACCATCTTCGTGATGTTCTTGTGCTTCACGTGCGGCACCGCGACGCCGCGCCCGAAGCCCGTCGAGCCCTTGCGCTCGCGCTCGAGCACCTTGCCCACGAGCTCCTCGCGCTGAACCTGCGGCACCACGCCCGCCTGCACCAGCGCGTTGACCATCTCCATGATCACGTCGTCACGCTGCGACGACTGAAGCACCGGCAGAATCGCCCGACGGTCCACGATGTCGATGAGCCTGAGCACCGCAGTGTTCCTTCCCTCACCCCATCCCCCAAACCACAGTTCTCCCCTCAGGCTACCCGATCCGGGCGCACCCTGGGGACGGCGCCTCAGCGCCCGCCCTTGAGCCGTTCCTTGAAATCCGCGAGCTGGCGCTGGCCCTTGTGCATCGCCTCGTCGATCGCGGCGTACAGGTCCTCGTGCTTGGCGTGGCTCACGAAGTCGTCGTGCTTCTCCACGTCCAGCACCAGTTCGACGTCGAAAATCGGCTTGTGATGCTGGTCCGCCTTGCGGATCGTCACCGTCACCGCCTGCAGCCCGTCGCAGTACTTGGGCAGCTTCTCGGCCTTCTGCTGCGCGTGCAGCTTGATCGCCTCGGTTAACGGAATGTCCCGGCCGACCACGTCGATACGCATGCGCGCTCCTCCCCGAAGCCCCGGCCTTCGGGTCACAGGCTCCGCCTCCAAACGCGGCCCAAACGCGAGGGCCGATTCCGGAGGTGGGGATGATGGTACCCGCCCCATCCTCTCTTCATCGGTTCGCCGGTACACGCGGTGGAATCGCCCCCGGGCACGCGGGGGAAGGCCCGGGCGGGCCGTGCGCACCCAACCCCAGCCATCTAAGGGCTTTGGGCGAAAAGCGTCGGCGCATGGCCCCCGGCGCGTGTGGATGAACGGTGGATCGAATCAGCCCGCGGGCCAGCGGTCGGCGTCCATCACCGACGCGACCGACGCATCGCGCTCGAACTGGTCCTTGGCCTTGCGCAGCCGCGACCAGAACACCAGCGTCCCCGCGCCCAGCACCAGCGTCAGCCCCGCGAAGATCATGCCCGCGGTGATCAGGCGCTGCTGATCGAGCGGCCCGGCGACCACTTCGGCCGCGGCCGACACGGCCGTCACCGCGCCGTCGCTCCGGCGGTCGCGCGTCGCGTTGGATTCGCTCGCGAGCGCCGACGCGATGGTGTCGAGGGTCCGCTGGGCGCGGTCGGCGCCCTCTTCGCGCAGTTCGAGGGTCAGCACGCCGGGCTCGGCGCTCTGCGCGTCGACGCGCTGATCCATGAAGCGCAGCAGGTCGGCGGGCTCGGCGAGGCTCGCGATGCCGCGCCTGCGCATGCGCTCGGCCGTCGTGTTCAGGAAGCCCGGATCGCGCACCATCCGCACGTGGTCGGCCGACCAGCTGGACTTCTCGCCCGCGGTCAGGTCGCGGTCTTTGTTCTCGGCGACAAGCTTCACCCGCGCCGCGAACATGCCGGGCGTCAGACGCCCCGCCAGCGCCCAGGCGAAGGCCGCCGAGAGCGCGAACGCGACGCAGACCGAGAGCAGCAGCGCCGCGGTGCCCCGCGAGGCGGAGGACTTGCGCACGCGCGCCTGCGCATCGCGCACGGCGTTGATCGCGCCGATCACCTCTGCCCGCTGCGCGAGGATCTGCTCGCACTGTTCCAGCCGCCCGCGCAGCGCCTCGCCCGCCTTCTGGATCTTCTTGTTCTGCTCGCGCACGAGCTTGCGCGCGCGGCTCAGGCGCGCACGCCGATGAGGGATCGCGTCGCCCCCCGACACGGACACCAGCCCCGCGGCGCGGAGCGATTCGATCTGCGCTTCCAACTCCGCGATGCGCTGGGCCTGCGCGCCCGAATCGCTCTCGTCCGCGCTGGGCTGCGAGGCCCGCGCCTCAAGCTCGGCTTCCAGAGACCGGATCCGCTCGGCGGCGATCTCCAGCCCCTCGGTCGCCCGCTCGACCTGCGAGCGCAGCTCCGCGACCAGCGCCGACGAAGCCTCCGCGCGCTCGGCGATCTCGCTCGCCTCGGCGCCCGCCTGCTCGGCCCGCTCTCGCAAGCCCACCTCGCGCGTCTCCAGCTCGCGACGGGCGCTCTCCAGCGAGGCGACGTCCACTGCGTGCTGATCGCGCAGCGACCGCAGGTCGGCCTGCGCGCGCTCGAGCTCGGCATGAAGTTCCTTCAGCGAAGCCTCGCGCGAGGCGAGTTCGGCTTCCAGTTCCGACAGCGCCGCGCGGGTCGAGGCGAGCTGCTTCTCGCGCTCGGCCAGTTCCTGCTCGCGCTTTTCAAGCTCGCGGGCGCGCTGCGTGCTGGTCTAGTTGCCCGCGTTCATCACGCGGTCGCGCGCCGAGAGATCGGCCTCGCGGCGTGAGACTTCCGCGGCGCGCAGCTCCAGCTCGGCCTTGCGCCGGGCGACGAGCGAACGATCGTCGGCGAGCTGCTTCTCGCGCGTCGCCAGTTCGGCCTCAAGCTCCAGCAGCGAGCCCGTGCGCTGTTCGATCTCCGCCAGGCGCGAGGCGGCATCGGCCAGCTGCTTGCCGGCCTGTTCGTCCTTGCGCGCCAGGTCCTGCTCGCGCTCTTCAAGGCCCCGGATCTGCGCCTCCAGCGCCGCGCGGTCGCGCTCCAGCGCCGAGCGAGCCTCGGAGAGCTGGCGCTCGCGCTCGGAGAGTTCGTTCGCGCGGGCGTTCAGGGCCTGATCCTGCGCGTCGAGCTCGCCCGCGCGCTGCGTGACCGCGCCGCGCTCGTGCTCGAGGGCCTCGCGCTCACGCGTGAGCTGCGTCGACTGTTCGTTCAGGGCCGATCGCTGGGCTTCCAGCTCGCCTTCGCGGGCCCGCGCGGCCTCAAGGCTCAGCGCGACCGCGGCGCGTTCGTCGGCAAGCTCGGCCTTGTGCTGCTCGAGCTCCTGCTCGCGCCGGGCCAGTTCGCTCGCCAGGTCCGTCACGGCCTGCTTCTGCACCTCGACGAGCTTCTCAGACTCCAGCAACTGGGCCTGACGCTCGGTGAGCGCCTTCTGCAGACGCTGGTTCTCGATCGTAAAGGCGCGAAGGTCGCGCAGGCGCGCCTCGCTCTCCTCCAGCACGCGCAGCACGTCCTCGCCCGCGGGGGCGGGGGTGGGGGCGGACGGCAGAATCGGCGCCGGCACCGATTCGGCGGTCTGCGGCAAGTTGTCGCGCGAGCCTTCCATCACGCCTCGCCTCTCTCAAGCCTGGCACAGATCGTGTTGAGCGGACGCGCAGATATCGGCCGCGAAAGGCCTTCGGTCGAGCCTGACCCGCCCAATCCACGCCAGGGCGCGATTCTCGGACGTCATTGCGGCACGATCGGCTTGTGTTCGGTTCGGGAAAATTCTCACGAACCGAAAGGGTGCCACGGGCGAACAGGGGAAAAGTCCGCCTCACTCCAGGCATTGAACACTGGCACCGGGGCGGGCCGATCGATACTCTGTACGGGTTCGCGTCCGCCGTGGTGCGGGCGGGTGGCGAGGGTGGGCCTCAACCGGAAGGAATGATCACATGGCGTGTCCCTGCATCGGCAAAGCGCTTCTTCCCCTGCTCGCGGTCGTCGGCGTCGGCGCGGCGGGCTTCGGCGGGTACAACTACATGACGACCGGCTGCGTCCTGGGCAAGGGCGAGGCCGCGCTGGTCCCTGCCGCGCTCCCGGCCGGTGCGAAGGACGCTGCGCATAAGGGCGACTGCTGCCCGCTGGGCGAGGCCTCGGCCGACGTGATGACCGTCAAGGCCGACGCTCCCGCCGCGAAGAAGGAAGGTTGCTGCGGCGGCTCGGGCCAGCGCGCCGACGGCGGCGAGTGCTGCGGCGGCTGCACCGATACCAAGACCGAGTGCACCGACAAGGCCGCGACCGCCTGCACCGACAAGGCCGCGGAATGCACCGACAAGGCCGCGACGGCCTGCACCGACAAGAAGGCCGAGTGCGAGGGCAAGAGCGAGTGCGGCGAGACGAAGGTCGCCGAGACCTCGCCCGCCCCGGCGAAGCAGCCCAGCTGATCTCGCCCGCGGAATCTGAACGAACACACGCGCCCGCGTCGGGTTTTCCGGCGCGGGCGTTGTCTTTTCAGGCCGTCGCGCGGACACTTGGCCCGTGGATCATTTCACATATGAGCCGTCGTCTGCCGGGGCCTCGCTGCACTGCGAGGGCGTGAGCCTCGCCGAAGTCGCCGAGCGGTTCGGCTCGCCCACCTTCGTCTATTCGGCCGCGACGATCCGCGAGCATGTCGCGCGCTTCCGCGCGGCCTTCGCGCCGCTGAACGCGACGATCTGCTACGCGGTCAAGGCGTGCAACAACTTGGGCGTGCTTCGCACGCTCGCTTCAGCAGGCGCGGGCGCGGACGTGGTGAGCCTGGGCGAGCTCGAGCGCGCGCTGCTCGCGGGGATCGCGCCTTCGAACATCGTCTTTGCGGGCGTGGGCAAGCGGGAGCACGAGATCCGCGCGGCGCTGGACGGGCGCTTCAGCCCGCGCCTGGCGCACGCGCGATCGGCGGACGAGCGCCGGCAGATCGAGACGCGGGGCGCGATCCGCGCCTTCAACGCCGAGAGCGAGCAGGAGATCGCCCTGATCTCGCGCGTCGCGCGCGAGCTGGGCGTGCGCGCCCGCGTGAACCTGCGCGTCAACCCCGACATCGACCCCAAGACGCACCATCACACGACGACGGGCACGCGCGACACCAAGTTCGGCGTCGCGATCGAGCAGGCCGAGCAGGTCTTTGACCGCGCGCGCGATCTGCCCGGCGTCGAGCTCGCGGGCCTGCACGTGCACCTGGGCTCGCCGATCTACTCGCCCGAGCCTTACCGCCTCGCGTGCGAGGCCCTCGCGGCGCTGATGGAGCGCCTGGCCTCGCGGGGCCATGCGGTCACGAGGCTGGACCTCGGGGGCGGCTTCGGCGCCGACTACACCACGGGCCGGTCGCCCAGCGCGGCCGACTATGCCGCGGTCATGACGCCGATCCTCGCCCCGGCCGTCGCGCGCGGCGTCGAGGTCGTCGTCGAGCCCGGGCGCTCGATCGTCGCGAACGCGGGCGTGCTGCTCACGGGCGTGACGTACACCAAGGACACGGGCGATCGGCGGTTCCTCATCTGCGACGCGGGCATGAACGCGCTGCTGAGGCCCGCGCTGTATCAGGCGTTCCACTTCATCTGGCCTGTGCGCTGCGGGCCCACGATGGCGCCCCCCTCGCGCGGGCCCGACCTGCGCCTGCCCGGGCTCGAAACCGTCGACGTCGTCGGGCCCATCTGCGAGACGGCCGACTTCCTCGCGCGCCGGCGCGCCATGCCCCCCGTCCGCGCGGGCGACACCCTCGCGGTCTTCACCGCGGGGGCCTACGGCATGTCGATGGCCAGCCAGTACAACGACCAGCCCAGGCCCGCCGAGGTGCTGATCGACGCGGGCAAGGCGACGCTCGTGCGTCGGCGCGAGAGCTTCGCGGACCTGATTTCCTGTGAGACGGATCTGCCGGGCTGAGCGGGTGGCCCGCGCGAAAATCAGCGCGAGATTCAGCGCGGGCCCGAGGTCGGCGTGCCCGTCGTCGGAGAGCCCGTCGTCGGAGAGCCAAGCAGGGGCTCGCCGCCGACCGGATACTCGCCGATCGGGCGCAGGGTCATGTCGATCCGGCGCGAGAACTTGTCGGGCACGGGCATGAGGTTGGAGAGTTCGCCGCCGCTGCGGCCAATCTCCTTGATCTCCCAGCGCATCGCATCGGGCCGGTTGCGGTCGTTGCCCGGGCGGTTCTCGAAAAAGCGCAGCACGAGCTGGCGGTTCACCGGCACGTCCACGGTCCAGATCGTCTGGCCCGAGCGCGTGTCGATCAGCGAGATCGTCTTGGGCGAGTCGGGCGTCGAGAGATACGTGTTGTCGCCCAGGCCCGAGCTGGTCGCGCAGCCCGCCAGCGAGAGCAGCAGTCCCGACACGACCAGCGAAGCCATGACCGTCCGTCCGTGCGTGCGCATCATGCGCTGACTGTATCGCGCCGGGGGCGACGCGACGACGGCCAGACGCACGCAGAGCGCGCGTACCGTTCGGCCATGACGGACGCTCCCTTCCGCGTCGGCCACGGATACGACCTGCATCGCCTGGAACCTCTCGCCCCCGCGGGCAAGGGGCGCGCGATGATCCTCGGCGGCGTGCGGTTCGAATCGCCCCTGCGCGACGGGGTTCCCGTCGGCCCGGTCGGACACTCCGACGCCGATGTCCTGCTCCACGCGATCACCGACGCGCTGCTGGGCGCGATCGCCGCGCCCGACATCGGGCAGATCTTCCCCGACACCGACCCCCGTCACGAGGGGCGCGACTCGGCGGAGTTTCTTTCCGAGGCCCTCGCGCGCGTCCGCGCCGCGGGCTGGTCGATCGTCAACCTTGACGCCACGCTCATCGCCCAAGGCCCCAAGCTGGGCCCCCGCAAGGACGAAGTGCGCACCCACCTGGCCCGGCTGCTGGGCGTCGAGGCCTCGCGCGTCAACCTCAAGGGCAAGACCCACGAGCGCGTCGACGCGGTGGGGCGCTTGGAGGCGATCGAGGCCCACGCGGTGGTGCTGCTCGCGCGGGCTTAAGATCGGTCTTTGTTTTGTAGCCGCGCGACAAGCCCGGGCCGGGTGTGCGGGTGTTGTGGGTCCGAGAGCAATCGGATAGTCTGGCGCTCAACGGCGGGTCTGATCGATCCGGGCACGCGCTGCCGACGTACGTTCTGATTCCCGGCGGGCCGTTCTGGTCCGGCGGGTGAACCGGGGCGGGTCTGCCCCGTCGGAAGCTTGCCGAGTGTTGTGAACTTTTCGCGCCTGTGCGCCTGCGAGGTTGAACGCCATGAATCGTCTGGTTGCCGCTCCGGTCGTGTCGATGCTCGCGCTGGTCTCGTTCGCGGGTCTGGCCCGCGGTCAGTTCATGGCGCCCAACCCCGCGCCCACGCAGCCCGCGCCCGCCAAGGCCCCGCAGGCCGTCGAGGGCGGCAACATCAAGTTCGAGGTCACCGACCACGACTTCGGCGCGATCTTCGACAACGAGAAGCAGACCACCAAGTTCAGCTTCACCAACCCCGGGCCCGGCAAGCTCGTCATCAAGATGGTCAAGCCCACCTGCGGCTGCACCTCGCCCAAGCTCGCCAAGACCGAGTACGAGGTCGGCGAGTCGGGGACCATCGAGGTCACCTTCGACCCGCACAACCGCAACGGCACGCAGGCGCAGTCGGTCGCCGTGGAGACCAACCACCCGACCAACCCGACCACGCAGCTCAACATCCGCGCGATGGTCCGGCCCGTTGTCGTCGTTGAGCCCGCGATCGTGCAGCTGGGCGAGGTCAACCGGGGCGAGACGCGGTCGGCCACGTTCAACGTGCTGGGCCGCACGCCGGACTTCAAGGTCCAGCTCGTCACGTTCTCGAACCCCGACCTGTTCGATGTGTCGATCGGCGACGTTAAGGAAGTCGAGCACGGCGGCGAGAAGCTCCGCGGCTCGGAAGTCACCGTGACGCTCAAGGGCAACGCGCGCATCGGCGCGGTGGCGCAGACCGCGACGATCCGCACCAACGACCCGCGCGCCGCGATCCGCTCGACGCAGATCATGGGCTCCGTGGTCGGCGACATCTCCGCCGACCCCAAGTGGCTCAGCCTCGGGCAGGTCGAGTCGGGCAAGGAGTTCGTCAAGGAGTTCAAGGTCGCGTCGCGCTCGGGCAAGCCCTTCAAGATCGAGGGCGCCGAGACGCGCTGGTCGGGCGCCGCGGCGCGCGAGCCCAAGTTCGAGTTCACGCCGCTGGACCCCAAGAACCCCGTCGCGTATACCGTGCGCATGGTGGGCGTGGCGCCCAACGGCAACGTGAACGTCCGGGGCGACATCATGCTCAAGACCAACGTCGCGGGCGAAGAGCTGGTGCGGCTGCCGTTCAACGGCGTCGCTCGCATGCCCCAGCCCGTCAAGAACTGACCTTGACCCGCGCCGCGAGAGCACGATGAACCGCACCGTCGCACAGGCAAGCCTGCTGCTGCTGCTGGCCTTGGGCCTGGGCGCGTGGGACTCTGCGCGCAGGCCCGTCGTGCTGGGGCTGGGTTCGCCGCAGCCACCGGCCGCGCCCGAGGGCGGCGCAAATCCGGCAGCGACCACCGGCCAGACGACGGGCCAGACCACCGGCCAGACGACAGGCCAGACGACAGGCCAGACGACCGGGCAGACCGACGCGACCCCCGCGCAGCAGGGCCCGATGGTGTCGATCGATCGCGCGCGCGAGCTGGTCGCCGCGGGCGCCGTCTGGATCGATGCGCGCCTGCCCCACCAGTTCGCCGAGGGGCACATCGAGGGCGCCGAGCTTCTTCCGCCCGACGCGTTCACCTCCGCGGGCGAGGCCTCGCGGCTGGAGTTCCTCAACTACTTCGCGAAAGACCAGGCCTTCGTGATCTACTGCGACGGCGGCGACTGCCACGCCTCCGAGTCCGTCGCGGTGCTCTTGAAGCAGGCCGGGTTCACGAACCTGTACATCATGAAAGACGGCGTCATCGGCTGGACCGCGCGCCAGCTCCCGCTCGTCAAGCCCGCGGGGGATGCGAAGTGACCGGCGCCCGCTCGCTCGCTGAGCGCCTGCTCATCCTGCTCGCGCGCGTCGCGATCGGCGGGCTGATGATCTTCACCGCGTACCTGAAGCTCAAGCCGGCCGACGGGCTGCTCGCCAGCGGGCCGCAGACCTTCGCGCTCAACATCAAGGCCTATCAGATCCTCCCCGACCATCTCGTGATGCTCGCGGCGTTCGTCATCCCCTGGGCCGAGCTCCTGGCCGGGCTGCTGCTGCTCCTGGGCCTCCGCACCCGCGCGGCGTCGCTGGTCCTGTGCCTGCTGCTCGCCTCGTTCACCGCGGGCGTCGTCTCGGTCATCGCCCGGGGCATGAACATCGAGTGCGGCTGCTTCGGCTCCTTCAAGCTCCTCTGCTCCGGGCCCATCACCTGGTGCAAGGTCGGCGAGAACGCCCTCCTCCTCGCCCTGGCCGCCTGGCCCCTGGTCCGGGGCCCCGGGCTGCTGGCGGTCGATTCGCTGCTGGACCGCCCCACACAGCCCCGCGTCTGAGGCTTTCCCGGCCTCGGGGGCCCGTCTATCATCCTGACCCAGCTCTGGGCCTGCCCGGCGAGTCGCCGAGCCGACCGAGGTGGGTTTTTCAACCGTCGCCCTCGCCTGGCGGGGGCCTCACGACCAGGACGGAGTTCTCGATGAGCAAGTTCCAGCGTTTCTCCCCGGTGCAGAAGGTCAAGATCGCCAAGACCAGCGGCAAGAACAAGCAGTACGTCGACTGGAAGGACGTCGAGACCCTCCGCCGGCTGATGAGCCCCAACGGCAAGATCCTCGGCCGCAAGCGCGTCAACGCGACCGCCGGCGAGCAGCGGATGCTGGCCCAGGCCATCAAGCGCGCCCGCTTCATGGCGCTGCTGCCGTACACCTCGGCGAC
>JANRKN010000166.1:0-25789 GCA_033763435.1 Planctomycetota bacterium | reverse complement strand
TCATTCGTGTGGTCCCTGAGAGGGGCGGGGTGCGAGGCGAATGCGGACGATATCCCGGGTGAGGCGGAGGATCGCCGGGCCCAGGCGCAGCTCGCGCGTGCCGCCTTGACCATCGCGGATGGCGCGGACGGCGGCGGAGATCGCGCGGGCGTTGATGCGCCGGGCGCCGGGCGCGTGGGCCACGCAGCGGCGAAGCCACGCGGCCAGGACGGGGGCGGGAGCCTCGGCGAGGTGCGTGCGGCGGGCGGTGATGACGTCTTTCGTGCGACGTGCGGGGATGCGGGCGGCGAGGTGTTCGAGGGCGACGCCCGCGCGGCGCAGTCGGCGCGCGGAGGCCGCGGCGTTCGCGTCGGCGTTCGGCGAGAGCGTGCGCAGCACGGGCAGGACCTTGGCGCGAAGCAGCGCGCGGGCACGGGACAGGTCGGCGTTGGTTGCGTCGGTGCGCCAGCGGACGCGGGCCTGGCGGCAGAGGGATTCGAGCTGCGCGCGGGGCGTGGTGAGGAGGGGTCGAATGAGTCGGACGGGGGGCTCGCGGTGAATCACGCGCGAGGGCGCGATCCCGCCCAGCGCGCGCGGGCCTGAGCCTTGGATCAGGCGGAGCAGGACGGTCTCGAGCTGATCGCCCGCGTGATGGCCCGTGGCGATGAAGGCGCAGTCATGCGCGAGGGCGAGTCGGAGCAGTTCGGCGAGGCGCGCGCGGCGGGCGAGTTCCTCGGCGTTGCCCTTCTGATTACGCACGCGGACCTCGGCCCGAACGAAGGCGATGCGCAGGCGCTGGGCGAGACGCTCGGCGGCGCGGGCATCGGCGAGAGATTCGCGGCGGGGGCGGAGGTCGTGGATGATGTGCGCGGCGACGAGCGAGCCGCGGTGGGACCAGGCCCCCACCGCCAGCGCGAGCAGGAGCGCGGAGGAGTCGGCGCCGGCGGAGAGGGCGACGAGCGTGCGACGGTGGGTGTCGCGGACGCGGGCGCCGCCGGTGAGGGCGCGCCAAGCGTCGACGATGGGGGCGACCTCGCGCCGGCCGAGCGGCGCACGGTCGGGGGCTGGGTGTGCGGGGGGCACGCGGCGATGATATCGTGTGCGCTGAACGCCATGAATGCGCTGAACCATGCCCTTGCCGCTGCTTCGCCGATCGCGGGCGATCTTGCCCTGCTGGTCGCGCTTGGGGGGTTGGGCGTGGGCGTTGGCGCGGGGCTGGTGTGGCTGGCGTGGAAGCTGTGGGCGGCGCCGGCGAGCCAGAGGCGGGGCGCGGGGGATGATGCGGCGCTGCATCAGACGCGTGAGCAGACGCAGGAGCTTCGGCGCGTGGCGCGCGATGCGCGGGAGCTGACGCGGATCCTGGCTCGCGAGCTGGATGCGCGGGCGGAGAAACTGACGACGTTGCTCGCGGAAGCGGACGGCGTGCAGGCGCCGAGGCCGCGCGAGGCGACGCGGGCGGTCACGCGCTCGGCGGCGGGCGAGGTTGAGCCGCCCGAGGTGGTGGTGCGTTCGGAGGCGGCGCGTGGGCTGCTGGACCCATCGCACGCGGAGGTTCACGAGCTTGCGGACCGCGGGCTTTCGGCGGTGGAGATCGCCAAGCGCCTCGGCAGGCCGCCGGGGCAGGTGGAGTTGATTTTGGCGCTGCGGAAAGCCGCCGCGCGGAGTTGATGGGGCGGTGTGGTGCGGCTCAGACGCCCGCGGATTTGCGCAGGGCGTCGAGGGCGAGGATTTCGAAGGCGATGTGGGCCGCGAGGAGCGCGGTGTTGCCCGCGACGTCGAGCGCGGGGAGGACTTCGACGACGTCGGCGCCGGCGATGTTGAGGCCGCGGAGTGAGCGGAGGATGGCGAGGGCCTCGGCGGAGGTGAAGCCGCCGACGCAGGGGGTGCCGGTGCCTGGGGCGAAGGCGGGGTCGATCGCGTCGATGTCGAAGGTGAGGTAGACGGGGGTGGTGCCCAGCGCGCGGACGAACGCGGCGAGCGTGGCGGCGCCGTGGCCCGTGCGCCACTGGTCGTAGGTGATGATGGTGGCGCCGACGGAGCGGGCGTAGTCGAGGTCGTCGGCGCGGTTGAGCGGGCCTCGGATGCCGATCGAGATCATGCGCGTCGGATCGACGTGCCCGGCCTCGATCGCGCGGCGGAAGGGCGAGGCGTGGCCCCACTTTTCGCCCCAGACGGCGTCGACGGTGTCGAGGTGCGCGTCGAAGTGAATGAGCGGGAGGCCCCGCGGGGGCGAGTCGAGCCGCTCGTGAGTGGCGCGGATGTTGGCGTAGGCGATGGAGTGATCACCCCCAAGCGCGAGCAGGCGCGTGCCGGGGTCGGCGAGCGTGCGGGCGAAGGACGCGACGGTTTGGGCGTTGGCCTCGCAGTCGTAGGGATTGACGGGGGCGTCTCCCGCGTCGGCGAGGCTGAGGGTGTCGCAGACGTCGATCGCGTGCTCGAGGTGGAAGCGCTTGAGGTATTGGGAGGCGTCGCGGATGGCGCGGGGGCCGAAGCGCGCGCCGGGGCGGTAGGTGACGCCGGTGTCGAAGGGCACGCCGAAGATCGCCCAGTCGAGCGGGCGCTGCGCGGGGGGGACGTGTTCGAGGAGCGGATAGCGCCCGAAGGTGGTGATGCCGGCAAAGCGCGGGGAGCGGCGAGGATCGGGCAGCGTTGTGGGCATGGGGTGAGTGTATCGGAGGCGTTAGGCGAGCCAGGCGTCTTCGAAGCGCATGCCCGGGCTGACGAGGGCGGCAGCGCCGGACTCGATCATGCCCGCGACGGGGTAGGCGCAGTAGTCGAGGCTGAAGGCGCCGGCGGGACGGTGGTTGCCGCTGAGGCCCAGGCCTCCGAAGGGGAGCTTGCTGCTGGCGCCCGCGGTGCCGGTGTTGACGTTGACGCATCCGGCGCGCGCGAGGGCGAGGAAGCGGTCGGCGGCGGTCTGGGACTTGGTGAAGATCGACGCGGCGAGGCCGAAGCGCGTGGCGTTGGCTTGGGCGATGGCGTCGTCGAGGTCGTCGAACTCGGCGATGCGGAGGAATGGGCCGAAGACTTCGATGTCGGCGCCGGGGGCGGAGGGGTTGTCGGAGGGCACAAAGCGCGGGACGCGCATGACACCGGGCGTGAGGAATGAGCCGCCGAAGGTCGAAGGGTCGTGCGGGGTCATGGGGACGACGACTTCGCCGCCGGCCTTGGCGAGGGCGGACTGTGCGGCGAGGATCTGATCACGCGCGGCGTGGGAGATGACGGGGCCCATGAACACCGGATGAGGCGAGGCAGGGTCGCCGATGAGAAGGTTGCTCGCGGCCTTGGCAAGGGCGGTGATGAAACGGCCCGCGACGGAGCGATGGACGAGGACGCGGCGGGTGCAGGTGCAGCGCTGGCCCGAGGTGATGAAGGCGCAGCGGACGCATTCGATGGCGGCCTGACGCAGGTCGGCGTCGGGCATGATGATGGCGGGGTTGTTGCCGCCCATTTCGAGTGCGGCGATGCGGCCCGGACGGTCAAGGTTGGCTTCGAGGATGCGCCGGCCGACGGGCCAGGAGCCGGTGAAGAGGATGCCGTCGAGGTCGTCGTGGCGGACGAGGGCGGAGGCGACGTCGGCGCCGCCCTGGACGAGGTTGACGACGCCCGGGGGTGCGCCGGCCTCGGTGAGGGCCTGGTGGTAGAGCTCGGCGAGGAACTGGCCGCTGGCGGCGGCTTTGTCGCTGGGCTTGAAGACGATGGTATTGCCCATCGCGAGGGCGGGGACGATGTGCCCGTTGGGCAGGTGCATGGGGAAGTTGAAGGGCCCGAGGACGGCCATCACGCCGTGGGGCCTGAACCAGCAGCGCCCGATGCGGCCCTCGGCGACGGGGGTTTCGAAGCCCGAGACGCGGCGGAGCGCGCCGGTGGCGGATTCGTCGAGCGTGATGTCGACCTTGGGGCCGAGGAGGCCCGCTTCGCCCTTGGCGTCCCACGCGGGCTTGCCGATCTCGTCGCGCAGGAGGTTGGTCGCGGCGTCGAGGTGCTCGGCGGCGATCTTCTGGAAGCGCCTGAGGACGTCAAAGCGCTTTTCGCGGGGCCAGGAGGCCCAGGTCGGCAGCGCGTCGTGCGCGGCGGCGACGGCGCGGTGGACGTGCGAGGGTTCGACGCCCGCGGACCAGAGCACCTCGGCGGGCCGGGCGGGGTTGCGCGTCGTGAGCGAGTTGCCGGGCGTGGGAATCCACGCGCCAGAGATGAGGTTGGAGGGGTCGTGACGGAGCGATGCGTGCTTCACGCCGCAAGGCTAGACCGGCTTGGCTGCGCGGGGCCGCGAGGAGGCCGACTTGGTCCGCTTCTCGCGCGACTTGCCTGCGGCGGGCTTGAGGTCGGCGCTGGCGACGCGCTTCTGGGGCTCGGGGGCGTCCGGGCGGGAGAGGGGCGTGAAGCCGATCTCGGCGCCGGCGCTTGCGCCCAGCAGGTGCATGGCTTGCTTGGAGAGGCGGAGGGATTTGCCTTCGAGGAGCACGTCGGTTTCGAGGGCGCGGAACTCGCCGTCGGCGTTGAGGACGGAGACGATGCCGTGCTCGGGGGCTTTGGCGGGGTCGATGGCTTTGCCGAGGGTGAGTCGGCGGGTGGTGCGGACGACGTCGATTTCGTCGGTGATGGCGTCGAGGTGCGGGCCGCCGTCGAAGGGATCGATGAAGCCCTTGTAGGTGAAGCCGAGTTTCTCGAGCATGCGGCGCGCGGGGACGGTCTCGCGGCTGACCTGGCCGACGGTGTTGAGGACTTCGAGGGGGAGGAGGGTGAGGTAGATCTCGTCGGCGGGGAGGAGCTCTTCGATGAACTGGCGGTTGTGCTGGCAGAAGCGGTCGGCCTCGCTGTAGCGGACGGGGATGAACTTGCGGCCGATGGCATCCCAGAAGACGTTGTCGCCTTCGCTGGAGACCTGGGCCATCATTTCGGCGAGGATGCGGTCGGCGAAGAGCTGGCGATAGAGCCCGATGAAGTGGAAGCGGACGAAGGAGAGGAGTCGTCCGGGCTTGAGGCGCCCGCCGCGGACGGAGGGGGAGAGGATGAGGCCGCCGACCTCGGTGGGGCCGGACTCATCGCGATGGAGCTTGGCGATGGTGTGGGTGGTGCCGAAGTTGAGGGAGTCGGAGTGGAACTTTCGCTCTTCGAGCTTGAAGGCGAAGTTGGGGTTTCCGGGGCCGCCCATGCGGGCCTTGATCTGGCAGGTGCCGACGACGCCGCCCGATTCGACGTCTTCCATGGTGAACATGAAGACGTCGGAGTCTGCGGCGGTGGAGGCGTAGCCGCCCCGATGCTTGGAGCCTTCGCGCTGGGTCTGAGCGTCGGGGAGGCCGGCGAGGCGGCGGATGCAGCGGGTGGAGTGGGCGATCTTGTCGGCGATGATGCGGTCGTCGGGCGGGAGGTTGATGAAGAAGACCATGCGCGCGAGTTTGAGAAGCGTCGCGACGTCGGCGGGTTTGGACTGACGGATCAGGAACATGCTGGGCCTCGGGCGTGAAGGGTGCGGGGGCGATCGGTGACGCGGTCGGCGGGTGTGCCGGCGTTACCCGACGGCCGAGCCGGCCTTCACGAGCCCGCGCTCCATGCAGGCGAAGACGCGCGGCCAGTCTTCGAGCTTCATGACGCCCAGCGGGGGGAGCATGCGGACGTGGTACGGGCCGTGGCCGCAGTAGAAGAGGATGACGCCTTCTTCGAAGCAGGCCTTGCAGGCGGCCATGATCTTGTCCTTGGCGCCGCCGAAGGGGGTGAAGCGCATCATGCCGCCGAGGCCGCCGATGAGCTGCTCGCCCGCGCCCAGGCCGGGGACGGCGGGGAACAGGTTCGGATGCTTGGCGATGAGGGCCTTGGCGTGTTCGCGGAAGGCGGCGTGGTGGCGCGACATGAGGCCGGGTTCGCCGCCCGGGACGTCGTAGTACGCGCCGTCACGGAGCCGCTCGAGCACGCGGCGACCGACGCGGAAGGAGACACCTTCGCCCGTGAATGTGCCGCTGAGGAGGCCGGCCTTGGGGTTGTATTCCTCGGTGTAGAGGGTGGCGCAGGCCTGGGTCATCTTGCCGACGCAGAAGACGTCGACGTATTCGCCGAGGTTGAAGAGTTCGTAGGCGAACATGCGGCCGGTGCGGCCGAAGGTCTGGATTTCGTCGTCCCAGACGGCGATCTTGTGGGCCTTGCAGACGTCCATGAGGGCCTTGAAGAAGTCGCGCTGGCCGACGTTGAAGCCGCCCTCGCCCTGGATGAGTTCGAAGATGAAGCAGGCGTGCTGGCCCGGGTAGCGCGTGATGTACTGCATCAGGTGCTCGACGGACATGTCGATGTAGCGCTTGGCGCCCATGCGGTCGGCGGCGGCCTGATCCCAGAAGGGCATGTAGTCGACGGGGATGTTGATGGGCAGGCCCTCGCGGCCGGCGTGGTTGTCGCCGACGGAGAGCATGGAGATGCTCCGGCCCATGAAGCAGTCCTTGAAGGCCAGGACGCGCGAGGCGGGGGAGCATTTCTGGATGCAGACTTTGAGGCCGTTCTCGTTGGCCATCGCGCCCGAGGTGGCGATGTAGCCGTACTTGAGGCGGCTGTTCTTGCGGGCCTCGCCGATAAGGGTTTCGAGGAACTCGTAGGCGTCGAAGTTGGACTGGAGGTTGCCGTGCTTGACGGTGTCGTCGAGCGAGCCGATGAGCGACTGTTCGATCATCTCGGGGTCGGAGTGACCGAAGAAGTGGACGCCGATGCCGCAGATCATGTCCCACTTGACGGAGCCGTCGGCGAGTTCGACGAGCGCGCCGTTGCCGACGCCTGAGCCGAGGTAGGGATAGAGCAGGGGCCGACCGCGGACGGCGGCGGCGCGGGCCATGAGGGCCTCGTAGGTTTCTTTGCGGCCCGGGAGGGCGCCGCGGACGTCGGTGACTTGGGCGGAACGTGCGCGGACTTCATCGACGATGGCGCGGATGGCGTTGCGGACGCCCGGCGACTGTCGGACCGCTTCGCCCTGGGTCAGAGACGTGCCGGCGGTCGAAGCGTTGCTGAGCGTGGTCATACGGCCCTCACCTGCGCAAGGTCGGAAGCCCCGGGATGCCGGGCGTACACGCACGCCGCGGGCGGGGCTTATCGGACGAGCTCAACTTTAGGTCAAGCCCTGCGCGGACAGGCGGGAAATCAACACGGCCAGGAGTGCGGCCCGCTGGTGAAGGCTGGCCAGTTCGATCCATTCCTGGGGGGTGTGGAGCCCGCCGCCGCGCACGCCCAAGGTATCGACCGTTGGGAGGCCTTCGGCCTGCAAGTTGTTGCCGTCGCAGACGCCGCCGGTCGGTGCAAACGGCAAGGCCTGCCCGAGGTCCTCGGCGGCGGCGCGGGCCAGGAGCGCCAAGCGCTCGACCGCGGGCGTGGTCGGCTTGGCGGGGCGGTTGAAGCTGGTGGTGACGCGAACGCCGGGGAGCGCATCGGCGGGGGTTTCGAGGGCCGCGAGGCGCGCGGCGAGTTCTTGGGCCTGGGCCTCGTCGGCATAGCGGACGTTGCCCCAGGCGCGGGCGGAGTCGGGCACGACGTTGGCGGCGGCGCCCCCTTCCAGCGGGCCGATGTTCGCGACCAGCCCGCGCGAAGGGTCGGGCAGCTCGGCGACGGCGGAGATCGCTCGCGCGAGGGCGTTGACGGCGGAGATGCCCTTGGCAAAGTCGCGCCCGACATGGGCGGCGCGGCCTCGGGTTTCGATCAGGAACTGGCCGCTGCCCGGACGACGGATGGCGAGGGAGCCGTCGGGCATCGCGGGCTCGACGACGAGGCCCACGTCATGCTCGCGCGCGAGGTTGCGCAGGATGCGGTCGGAGCAGTAGGTGCCGGTCTCTTCGTCGCTGTTGAAGGCGACGGTCCACGCGACGGGGACGCCGGCCTCGGCGAGGGCTTCGAGCGCGGCGACGAGGACGAGCAAGCCGCCCTTCATGTCGACGCAGCCGGGGCCGGTGGCGGTGGCGCCGTCGGGCGCGATCGAAAGCTCGCGGAAGGGACTCTCGGGCGGATGAACGGTGTCGAGGTGGCCCACGAGGAGGATTCGGCAGCGGGGCGAGGCGACGGCCGGGCCGCGGCAGACGGCGGTCGGGGGCGCCCAGGGTCCGAGGTCTGTGCTTGAGGGGCCGCCGATCCACGATGGGCGCGCGTCGCCGGGCTCGAGGGTGACGGAGGCGCCGATCGCGCGGAGGCGCGCGGTGAGCATGTCGCGCGTGCGATCAAGGCCCTCGCGCGCGATGGGCCCGGAGCCGCCCGTGCAGATGTTGACGAGGGCGCGGAGCTGCTCCACGAGCGCGGGCTGGCGCTGGGCGAGCGAGCGGGCGAGTTGCTGTTCGAGGGACGTTGTCGGCACGCGGGGGTCCTTGTTCGCGCGGGTTTACCAGATGCTCCAGGCGCGGGCGACTTCGCCGAAGATCATGGGGAGGATGATGCCCGCGAGCGTGACGAGCGCGATGGCGATCACCGCGGCGAGCTTCCAGCGGCGGACGCTGCGGTCGATGGGCAGCGCGTGCGCGGGTCGGCCTGTGAGCTCGCGCAGGCGGCGGATGCGGGCGCGGATCGTGCCGTGGCGGAACGTGAAGCGGTCGAGCGGGATCGCGTTGTGCTTGGCGACGGCTTCGAGCGCGGAAGCCATCGCTTCGACGGCGCCCGCGTCGATGACCTCGGCGCCCTCGCGGCGGTGCGGCACGGCGCCCGAGAGATGCTGCACGGCGAAGGCGTCGGCCTGCCATTCGAAGCGACGGCTGGCGAGGCCGAAGACCATGATCGCCGACGCGAGCGACACGAGCGCGACCACGCCCTCGAAGAGCACGGGAAGCCCCGCGTGTGCGACGGACGGATCGTGGGCGGGCGTGTCGGAGGGCGCGGAGAGGCCCGCGAGCGCGCCGAGGGCGGACCACGCGCCGTGGAGCGCGATCGAGGCGATGAGGCTCGAGCTGACGACGGCGGCAAGGACGAGTACGCCCAGCCAGAGCATGTGGCGGCGGCGGACGTGGCCGATCTCGTGGGCGCTGACGGCTTCGACTTGTTTCTCGGTGAGGCGTTCGAGCAGGCCGTCGGTGAGCAGGACGTAGCGGGCGGGGTAGACCAGGCCCATGACGGCGCCGTTGATCATCATGCCGTTGGTGCGCCAGACGAGCGAGCGGCCGACTTTGACGCCGTGGCGACGGTACATCGCGCTCAGGAGTTCGAAGAGAGGCCCATCGCGGAGCGGGACGGTGTCCCAGACGCGGCTGAGGATGGCGGGGGTGATGAGCAGGACGCCGAGCACGCCGGCGATTTCGAGAACGCCCTGAGCCCACGAGCCGGGCTCGGCGAGCGGGGCGAGCCAGGGAGAGAGCGAGGGGGAGAGCGAGTCGGAGCGCGACTCGGCCCAGGCGAAGATCGCGCGTGCGGCTGCGCTCCAGGCGAGCATGAGGGTGAGGGGGACGAGGGCGATGAGCATCTGGTGGCGGATGCTGCCCCAGAGGAAGGCGCCGAGGGTCCACGGGCCGCGGAGCGCGCCGCCTTGGTCGAGGGTGCGGATGGTGATCGCGTCGTGCACGCGGCGCTCGATGGGCCAGAGGATCGTCCATGAGAGGATGATGACGACGAGCACGGATGCGACGGCGAGGAGAGGGTCGAGCACCGGAACGCCCCCGGTCGCGGCGGAGACGGCCTCAGACCAGCCTCCGATCAGTGCGCCCATCGCGTGCGCGCCGAGCGCCAGCCAGCGCACGAGGCCGACGGCGCGCTCGGCCGAGCGGACCGCGGCGTAGGACCCTGTGCGGTCGACGCGGCGGACACAAAGCGTCACCCAAGCCCAGCAGAGCAGGAGCGCGAGCGCCATCGGAGCGAGGGTGGCGATCGCGGACTCGGCTGGCGTCAGCGGCGCGCCCAAGAGCGCGCGCGCCGTGGGTGCGAGCATGCCCTGAACGTAAAGCACGACGAACGCGGCGATGATCTGGATTTGCACCATCGGACGGTCGCTCTCCCGACTCCCCCGCCACTCATCCATCGACCCTCATCCATCGGCCCGAAGCGTGCGGGGGCTCAATCTCGTCCTCGCCTGCGGGGCGCGACGGCCTTGACCATTTTGGCGGCGCGGGCGGCATCAACGGGCCCAGTCCATGTGCCGCCGGCCTTGATCCACGAGCCCACGATCAGCGCGTCGGCGTGTTCGAGGAGCGCGGGGGCTGAGTCGGGCGTGACGCCCGAGCCCACGAGCACGGGCAGGGTCGAGGCGTGGCGGGCCTCGGCGACGTCCTCGAGGGAAGTGGGCCGGCCGGTCGCGGCGCCGGTGATGATGAGGCCGTCGGCGCCGAAGAACTCCGCGGCCTCGGCGGCGTCGGCAAGGGAGACGTCGGCGGTGATCGCGTGCGAGGCGTGCTTTTTCTTGAGGTCGCAGAAGATCCGCACGTGCTCGGCGCCGATGCTCCGCCGATAGCGCAGCAAAGGCCCGGCCTCGGCGCGCTCGAGCAGGCCTTCGTCGGCGACGTGGGAGAAGACAAAGTTTTCGCAGCGGATGAAGCGGGCGCCGACGGCGAGGGCGACGGCCAGGGCTTCGCGGTTGCCGCCGGAGAGGATCTGGATGCCCAGGGGGATCTCGCCGAGGACTTCGCGGAGGGCCAGGCCGACGCGGGTCATCATGGCGACGACGGCGGGGTCCTGCGTGCCGTGGACGTAGGGCACATCGTGCATGTTCTCGATCATCACCGCGTCGAAGCCCGCCTTGACGAGCGTGCGGGCGTCGTCGAGTGCCGCGTCGATGATTGCGCCGAGGGAGAGCGAGGCGCGCGGGGTGCCGGGCAGCGCGCCGACGTGGACCATGCCGATCAGCGCCCCCTTGGGCAACAGGCGGTCGGCGCTTGTACGTCTGCGGCTGGTGGCCATCGCTTGACACTCCTTGGCGTGTGGGTCCCGTCAGGCCTTGACGACGCGCCCGCGGGGTTTCATGCGCGAATGGCGCGCCATCGCGTCGCGGGTGTCGACGATCAGCTTGGCGTGCTGCGCGAGCAGCGAGTAGTCCACGCCGTCGTGGTCGGTGACGATCAGCACGGCGTCGGCGGCACGGACCTTCGCGGCCGTGAGGGGCACCGAGCGCAGATCGAAGCGGTAGCGGCGCATGGCGGGGAAGATCGGCACGTGCGGGTCGTGGTAGGAAAGGACGGCGCCGCGTGAGGAGAGCAGCGTGATGATCTCCGCGGCGGGCGTCTCGCGGACGTCGTCGATGTTGGGCTTGTAGGCGAGGCCCAGGATGAGGACCTTCGCGCCGCGGACGGGGCGGCCGGCATCGGAGAGCGCCCGCGCGAGCGCTTCGACGACGTGCTCGGGCATCCGGCGGTTGATCTCGCCCGCGAGTTCGATGAAGCGCGTCGCGAGGCCCTTCTCGCGGGCCTTGAAGGTGAGATAGAAGGGATCGATCGGGATGCAGTGCCCGCCCAGGCCCGGGCCGGGGTAGAAGGGCTGGAACCCGAAGGGCTTGGTCGAGGCGGCGCGGATGACCTGCCAGATGTCGATGCCCATCGCGCCCAGCACGGGCTTGAGCTCGTTGACGAGCGCGATGTTCACGGCGCGGTAGATGTTCTCAAGCAGCTTGGCGGCCTCGGCGACCTCGGCGGATTCGACGAGGATCGCGCGGTCGACGGCGCTGGCGTAGAGCTCGTGCGCCGCGCGCCCGGCCGCGGGAGTGAGGCCGCCGACCAGACGGGGGATCGTCCGTGTGCTCGCGTCCTTTCGGCCCGGGTCCTCGCGCTCGGGGCTGAAGGCGAGCAGGAAATCGCGCCCGTGCTTGAGGCCTGTGGCCTCGAGGATCGGCAGGCACACCTCGCGCGTGGTGCCGGGGTAGGACGTGGATTCGAGGACAACCAGCATGCCGGGCTTGAGAACGTCGGCGACCAGACGCGTCGAGGCTTCGACGAACGAGAGGTCGGGCTCCTGGTGCTTGCCCAGCGGCGTGGGCACGCAGAGCACCACCGCGTCGGCCTCGGCGAGGCGCGCGGGGTCCGCGGTCGCGTCGAAGCGCGGGGAGCGCGCGAGCCGGTCGTGCAGCGCCTTGCCCAGGTGCTTGAGATACGGCTTACCGGCCTTGAGATCGCGGATCTTCGCGGGGTCCACGTCAAAGCCCAGCGCGCGATGGCCCGCGGTGTGCATCGCGTCGAGGATCGGCAGGCCCACATAGCCCAGCCCCACCACCGCGATCGTCGCGGCGCGCTCGCGGAACTTGTTCGTGAGCTGCTTCTCGATGTCGATCGCTCGCACGCTGCTGCGTGCGGGCGTGCGGCTGCCTGTGCGGCTGGTTGTGCGTTTGGGTGTGCGGCTCATGGCGTGGCTCCCCCGCTGGTCGCGGGCGCGGCCCACTGATCAATCGACGAGCCGACCCACACCACGAGCCACATCGCAGCGTGGAGGCCCGCGATGACGGCGGACTCGCGGATGTTCCGGAGGAACATCGCCGACACCGCGCCGAAATAGGCGCCGCTGGCGAGCAGGATCGCAAGCGTCCGGCCCACAAAGCGGTGGACGCCTTCGCCGAAGAGCGCGTCCATGCGCTCGGCGATGAGGAAGACCGCGACGCAGACGAGCATGCGTGCCGCGGCGGATTCGAGGGCGCCGAACTTCCGGCCCGCGAGGCGGGCGACGACCGCGACCGCCGCAACGCCCGTGACGGTGTGGATGAGGCCCTGGTAGAGGGTTTGAACGCTCGCGGCGAGGATGCTGCCTTTGGTGGTCATGGCCGCGATGATGACCGCGCCCACGAGCAGCACGCCGCCGACGATCGCGACGACCCGCGGCCCACCCAGGCCCTCGGGCACGAAGGGACGATCGGGGTCTTCCTGCGGATCTTCGGGCTCATCGACGATGCGGACCTTGGGCTTCACGCGCGGCGGGGGCTCGGCGGGTTTCTTCGCCGGCTTGTCGGCGACATCGTCGATGCCCGCGATGCCGTCGGTGAGGGACGGGAGCGCGGGGCTCTCGGCGGGCTTGGGGCGTTCGTCGGGTTCGAGCTTGTAGGTGCCGTCGGGCTCGCGCGTGGTCATGAGCGCCCCCCGCGCGGGCGCCCGGGGGCGTGGCGCAGCGCGCTGTACAGGAAGTATTCCATCAGCTCGTGGCCCGGCTCGATACGCAGGTCGCTCTCGAGCGCGGCCTTCTCGGTGAACGGTCGCTGCACGAGCGAGCGGATCAGTGTGCCCGCGACCACAAAGGGCACGGGCGTCGCGTCGTGCTTCTTGGTGCTCACGAGCGTGTAGTGGTCGGGCATGATGAGCAGGCGCCAGCCGGCGTTGTTTGCGCCGGGTTCGGCGCCGGGCTCGCCGAACGTGCGGAGCTTCTCGAGCACCGGGCCCACGATGTGCGTGTCGATCGCTTCAAGCGAGGCGAGCTTCGTCGCGGCATCGCCCTGGTGCGAGGCCTCGTCGGGCGCTTCGACGTGGCAGCAGACGACGTCGTACTGATCGAGCGCGTCGCAGGTCGCGCGGCCCTGCGCGGCGTAGTCGGTGTCGTGGTATGAGGTCATGCCCTTGACCACAAGCCGATCCCACCCGATGTACGCGGCGATGCCCGCGAGAAGATCGACGGCGGTGATAATCGCGCCGCGAAGGCCGTACGCGGATTCAAAGGGCGGCATCGTGGGCCGGGTGCCCTGGCCCCAGATCCACGGCATCGTGGCGGGCCTGAGTCCCGCGTCGACACGGGCCTGGTTGATGTCGTGCGCGGGCAAGAAGGCCGCGCCCGACTCCATCAGCGCGCGGAGGCGGTCAGAGCCGGGGCCTTCGGGAAGGTGTTCGCGCCAGGGCTGGCCAGGGATCGCGTGCGGGGGCGTGGTCTGCAGCGCGCGGTAGTCGGCGCCCGAGGCATCGACGAGGATGTTGCGGTAGCTGACGCCGGGTGTGAGGGTGAAACCCTCGGCGGCGTCGGGGACGGTTTTCTTCCAGTGGGCGACGAGGTCGGCGACGAGCTGGCGCGCTTCGCCGTCGGTGATCGCGCCCGCGGAGTGATCGAGCATGCGGGGGCCGGGGAATCGTCCCTCGCCGTCGCCCGTGGTGACGAGGTTGAGTCGGAAGATCCAGTCGGAGAGGCCCGGGTCGATGCCGATGGCCGCGGCTTCGAGGGGGGCGCGTCCGGTGTGATACTTCGCCGGGTCGTAGCCGAGGAGGCACATGGAGCAGACGTCGCTGCCGGCCTCGAAGCCGGGGGGCGTGGTGACGGCGCAACCGACGCGGCCCATCGCGGCAACGCGCGCGATGTTGGGGAGTTTGGCGGCTTCGAGGGGCGTGCGTCCGGCGTCGTCGGGCCCGCCGAGGCTTTCGATCGGGAGGTCGGCGCCGCCGTCGGGGATGATGATGCAGTACTTCACGCGTCTGAGAGCGTACCAGCCGGGAGCCTTGCTTTCTCGGCCCACGGCGCTTGCTCTGGGCCGCTACGCTCCGACGCGCCGCGGGGTTCGAGGCCTGCCGCGAGGAGTTTTCGGTCATGTCCAGCTCTGCCCAGAATCAGGTCCCCTCCGCCTTCGACCCCGATGCGGCGGCACAGCCCGGCGGCGGGATCTTCGGCCTGCCCTTCACGCGCACTGACTCGCGGGTGGTGATCTTCCCCGTGCCGTTCGACGCGACGACCAGCTATCGCCCGGGCACGGCCGATGGACCGGACGCGATCTTCGACGCCTCGATGCAGGTGGATCTGCTCGACGCGCGCTTCGGGCCCGTGTATCGGCAGGGGATCTGCCTGCTTGACGAGGACCCGCGGCTGCGGAAGCTCAACGACCACGCGCGGAGCCACGCGAGGCCGATCATCGAGGCAGGCGGCGCCGAACCGGGCGATCCTGAGTTTGCGTCGGACCTCGAGCACGTCAACCGCGCCTCGCAGCAGCTCAACGACCTCGTGCACGATCACACGCGGAGCGTTCTGGCGGAGGGGAAGATCCCCGCGCTGCTGGGCGGCGAACACTCGACGCCCTTCGGCGCGATCAAGGCGTGCGCCGAGGCGCACCCGGGGATGGGCATCCTGCACGTCGATGCGCACATGGACCTGCGCGACGCGTTTGAGGGCTTCACGTACTCGCACGCGTCGATCATGCACAACGTGCTGTCGCGGATCCCGCAGGTGGGCAAGCTGGTGCAGTTCGGGCTGCGCGACTTTGGCGCGGGTGAGCTGGCGTTTGCCAAGGCTCAGGGCTCGCGGGTCGTGCAGTTCCTGGATGCCGACATCGCCCGCTCGCAGCTGATGGGCGAACCGTTCGTGAAGCTGGCGCAGGCGGCGATCGCGGCGCTGCCCGAGAAGGTGTACGTGAGCTTTGATATCGACGGGCTGGATCCGTCGCTGTGCCCGCACACGGGCACGCCCGTGCCGGGTGGGCTGAGTTTCAATCAGGCGGCGCTGCTGCTGGAGCTGCTGCGCGAGTCGGGCAAGCAGGTCGTGGGCTTTGATTTGGTCGAGGTTGCGCCGGGCGATCCGGATGAGCCGGAGTGGGACGCGAACGTGGGCGCGCGAGTGCTGTACAAGTTGTGCGGGCTGGTGTTGCCGCGGTGAGAAGTTCGCGGCTCGTAGGTGACTCGCTCAGGGCGTGACGGGCGCGCCCTGGGGCGGGAAGACTTGGAAGAGCCCGCGCATGATCGCGCCGGTGATCTCGTCGGAGAGATCCTGCGCGACGGGGAAGAGGATCTTTCCGCCGAAGAAGAAGAGGCCAAAGAGCGCGGCGAGGGCGATCCACTGCGCGTGCTCGCCCTGCCAGAAGCGCTCGTAGCGCCAGGAGAAGTTGCCGAGGATCCGGCTGCCATCGAGCGGCGGGACGGGCAGCAGGTTGAAGAGCATCAGGACGAGGTTGAGCATCAGCCCCAGGTCAAAGAAGACCAGGACGTTCCGCGCGACGTGCTCGGGAACGTTGAGCGACGGGAACCACATCTTGGTGGCGATCGGGAACCAGACGCAGAAGCCGATCGCGCAGAACAGCGCGAGGCCCAGGTTCATCGCGGGGCCGGCGGCGGCGACCTTCGCGCGGTCGTAGCGCCCGTTGAAGCGGTCGGGGTTGACGGGCATCGCGCCCCACGCGATGCCGAGGATCGCGAAGAAAAGGAGCGAGTGGAAGCCCATGTGGACGAGGGGGTTCCAGGTCATGTGTCCCGCCTCGCGGGGCGTGCCGTCGCCGCAGCGGAGGGCGGCCCAGCCGTGCCCGAGTTCGTGGAGGACGATGGAGCCGATGACCCAGAAGATCCACGCGAGGAGCATGGAGAGGCCGCCGGTCTGATACACGCTTGCCGCCCACCAGTCCATGCCGCCCATGCGAGCCTCCGTGCGGAATCAGGGTCGGAGAAGGATCCGGCCCAAAGAAAACAGGCCCGGACGGATCCGGGCCTGTCAGTGTAAACCTGTGCTGCGCGCTGCGGGGCTTCAGGCCTTCGCGGCGGCCTTGGGCTTGCTGGCCGAGGCGTGCTCGACGGCAAGCTTGACGAGCTGGTCGAACACGGCGGGTTCCTGGATCGCGATGTTGGAGAGCATCTTGCGATTGAGGACGACTCCGGCGTTCTTGAGCCCGTTGATGAACAGGCTGTAGCGCGTGCCGCGCATCTTGCAGGCGGCGGTGATGCGGATGATCCAGAGGGCGCGCATGTCGCGCTTGCGGGCGCGACGGTCGCGGTAGGCGTAGACGCCGGCGCGGAGCACGGCGATCTTGGCGCGGTACTTGTGGAGGTGGTTGGTGCCGTAATAGCCGCGGGCGGCCTTCAGAAGCTTTTCACGCGCCTGGGTACGAGCGGCGCCTTTGCGAACGCGAGGCATAGTTCAAACTCCCATCAATCGTCCGGCGGGGCGGGGATGCCGACTTGCTTCCCGACGGACCGTGCGTCCCGCGCGGTTGTTCGCGCGGAGAGAAGTCCGGTGAATTCGAGGTGGGTTAGGGCTTGGCTTTGGCCTTAGCCGCCTGCTGCGCCTTGCGCTGCGCGGGGCTGGGGCTGCGCTTGATCGCCGCGCGGGGCTGCGTCCGGCCGCGGAGGCGGCGGAACAGCAGACGCTCGAGGCGCTTGGCGTCCGGGCTGGACAGGAACGGATTCTTGCGCAGCTGACGCAGGCGCTTACCGCTCTTGCTCGAACGAAGGTGCTTGAAGTTGGCCGACCGGTGACGGATCTTGCCGGTCTTGGTGATGCGGATCCGCTTCAGCAGACCCTTGTGCGGCTTGGCTTTCATCGAGGCACTCCGAGTCCATTCATGTTTTCCGCGAGCGTGCCCGGATCGGGCCAGCTCACGGTCCACCGACGCGAACCGGTCCGATCGACCGATTTCCGCCCGGCAGGGTCAGGAGTTTAGACGGGCTCCCTGAGCCGGACAAGCCGGCCGGGGCAACGCGCCCGCACGGCCCGAGTCGTCCGGGGAAGCCGCGTTATGGCCCCAGGAACGTGTCGTGCGCGTCCGAGGGGGTCTCTCGCCCGTCGATTGGGCGGAGCCTCCGGGACGCGGCGACATCTCGGATGGCTTGCTCGATGACCCGAGGAAGCCAGATGTTGTCGCCGTCCTCGCAGACGGGCTTCTCGGCCCAGCGGGCAGAGCCGTCGGCCCGGAGCAGGTGCTGGCCCCGGGCGAGGTGGTTCGGGCTGGATTCGAGAGGGTCGATCCAGTCGCCTCGGACGGCGCGGAGCACGACCGGGGAACGGTCGGCGAGGATCACGTCGCCGGGGCCCTTCTTCCATGCCGGGGGAGGCGCGCCGAACATGATCTGGTAGGAATACGACACTTCAGGCAGGGAGCGCCAGTCGATCTCCTCGGGCCCGCGTTCAACCGTGGGCGCGTTGGGGTTGCCCGGGCAGGCGAGCGAGGCCAAGGGGGCAAAGCCCGTGCGAGTGAGTGTGTAGAGGTTGGCCGAGTTGGAGCGCGCCTGGCGGTTGCCGACGTCCCACCACCGGCCGATCGCGTTGCCAACACCTTGGAGCCCGCCGCCGAGACCCGCGGCCGCCATCGGCAGCGCATCGCGATGGACGCCGGCGTACATCCCGAAGCCCCCGGCGGCGGAGGCGAGGTTTGAGCCGCAGAGCGCCTGACGCTGCGCGTGACGCAGACCCGCGGCCACCGGCCAGACGACCGACGCGCCGATGGTCATGACCGCGGCGACGGAGACGAGGTCGCGGAGGGAGAGGGTTCGGCCCCGTCCGCGGGCGCGCTCAAAGCGCGGGAGGCCCTGCAGTTCGCTCGCGCGCTGCGCTTCGACCGCCCGGAGTGTGCGTTCGATCAGGTCGGACTTGGCGGGCGAGAGCGACCCCGCGCGGTCGGCGGGGCCTCGGGCGACGAGGGAGGCGAGCTCGGCGTGGATGCGGGCGCGCTCGCGGAGCGAGGCGGGCGTCTGCTCGGGGTCCATGCCGCAGGCGATGAGGGCGTCGAGGGCTTCTTCGTCGTCGGGGATCAGCGAGGCGCGGGAGGGTGCGGCCGCGGGCTTGGCGCGAAGGATGCGCGCCATCGTGAGGTTGACCAGGTCCTGCTTCGCGCCGGCCGCTGGGGGCGGGGGCTGAAGGAGCACCAGGAGCGCTGCGAGCTTTTCAGCGCGGGGCGCCTGGTGAGGGTCGACGTGATTGTCGTCGTGGGCGGGCGTCCAGCCGGACTCGACGAGGGCGTCGAGCGCGCGCCCATCGGCCGGCGAGAGCCGGGGGCCCGGCGAAGGCTGAGATGGTCCGGCGGGATCCGACATCGGGCGAGGCACTCCGAACACACGCCCGCGTGAGACGCGCGGGCACCGGGAGGATCATGAGGGCCGGGGCGCGGGGAGAATGGGCGCGCCCGGCCAGTGAGACTGAGGAAGCGAGTGAGATTGAGGAGCGATGCGAGGCGAAGAGAGGGAGCTGTACAGGACAGAACGTCCGTGATGTAGCGCGGGTTCGCGTGAGCAGAAAAAGGAGTCAGTCAGGCCGGGCCGGGCTCATCGCGCGACGCGGGGCGGATCTGCTGCCAGGCTTTCGCGAACGCCGCCACGGCCGCGTGAAGCCTTGATTTGACCGTGCCGAGGGGAATCTCGAGATCCTCGGCGATCTGTGCGTAAGAGAGGCGCTGGAAGTAGGCGAGAAGGAGGATTTCGCGCAAGGGGTCCGAGAGCTGCTCGAGCGCCTGCTGGACGAGCCGTTCCTGCTCCGAGCGGAGCAGGCCTGAGTCGGGTCCCGGGACGTCGAGTTCGAGAAGGTCGACGTAGGTGGTCGCGCCCTCGTCGGAGCTGCCGCCGACGGGGGCGGAGAGCTCGAGAGCGGGCCGACGCATCTTTCTACGAAGCGCATCCCGGCCTTTGTTCGCGCCGATCGTCAAAAGCCAGGGCCGGAATCGGCGTCCGATATCGAAGGTCGGGGCGGACTGGGCGACTTGGAGCCAGGTTTCCTGAAACACGTCCTCGGCCATGTGGCGGTCGCCTGTGAGGCGGACGAGGAATCGCAGGAGGTCGTCGTGGTAGCGCTCGATGAGGACGCGGAGCGCCTCGGCCTCGCCTTGGCAGTAGCGCCCGAGGAGTGCTTCGTCGCTGAGAGATTGGAGCCGTTCGCCCGCCAACGCTGAGTCCTGTGAAGACCTTACCTTCTTTGGAAGCCCACGGTTGCGAAAGGTTGCCGAACGCGAGAGCAGAAATTCGGATGCGCGGGGGCCTGCCGGTCGTCACTCCGAGGACCGATTGCGGAGTTTCACCCAGCTCAGGCCTTGCCGGTGGCTCGGACGAGGGCGTCAAACAGGGCTTGGCCGAGTGCGGGGTCGGGGGTGCGTTCGGGGTGCCATTGGACGCCGACGTAGTGGTTTCGGGCGGGATCGCGGACAGCCTCGATGAGTCCGTCGGGGCTGAGGGCGAGGACTTCGAGCGTGCCGGGCGTTTCCATCGCTTGGCGGTGCATGCTGTCGACGAGGCCCTTGCCGAACGCGCCGATGACGGGGTGCTGCTGGTTCCAGTGAGCGTCGGCGGTCTGGCCGAGGGTGTCGGGGAGGTGCTGGTTCATTCGGCCTCCGGCGTGGAGGGTCATGAGCTGCATGCCGAGGCAGACGCCAAGCACAGGGGCCTCGCGGCGGGCGGCGTTGAGGGCGTCGATGAGGCCGAGCTCGAAGGCTTGGCGGTCGGGGTGCATGGGTTTGGCCTTGGGGTGAGTGGGCACGCCGAAGGCTTCGGTGCGTGGGTCGTCGCCGCCGGTGAAGACGAAGGCGTCGCAGAGACGGAGGTAGTCGGGGATGAGCGCAACGATGGGCGCGAGGAGGACGGGTAGGCCACCCGCTGCCGCAACACAGCGCGCGTAGGCGAGGCGGACTTCGGCGCGCGGCCGGCCGGTGACGCCCGAGGCCGAGGGCGGGTCGGTGAGGTCGCAGGTGATGCCGACGATCGGCGGCCGGTGTGAGGTGGTCATGTCCAGGTGGTGACGAGGGCGGGAGGTTACTGGCTTACTCAACCGCGAGCCGAGCGGCCCAGGCGGGGCGTTGACAGTACGATCGGGCGTTGACCTCGCGCAGCGTCATCCTTTCGATTCTCATCATGCTCGCGCTCGCGGTGGCGGTGAAGCTGACCGCCCCGCGGTCGGGCTCGGAGCTGTCGGCGGGCCCCGACCTTGGGCCGATCCCCGCGGCAGGGTTGACCGTCGGGGCACGGACGCTCGCGCCTTCGGGGATTGCGGGGCTGGACACGATCTGGCTGTGGTCTGAGGGCGGCACGCGCGTGCCCGTCGCTGTGACGGAGGCGGTGCGGGCGTGGGACCAGCTGCGGGCCGGGTTGATTGCGGGGGCGCCCAGCGCCGAGGCGTTTGTGCCCGCGGTGACGATCGGCGCTGTCGGGGCGAAGGCAGGTCAAGGCGGGCCCATCGTTGAACTTTCGGAGCCCTTCGCGGGGCGGGTGCTCGCGCGGGCGGCGGGGAAGGTGTGGTCGATCTCGCCCGGCGCGGCGGGGGCGTGGCTTTCGACCGCGTTCGGTTCGGAAAACTCCCCGCTCATGGTCGTGCCCGCGACGGCGTTCGATCGCGCGCGGCTCGAATCGCCCGCGAAGACGATCGGCCTCGCGCAGACACAGGGGCAGTGGATGCTTGAGGCGCCCGTCGCGACGCGGGCCGACGATGGGTACTGCGTGGAGATGCTTCGGCGGATCGCGTCGATCCCGGCCGAGCGCGAGGTGCGAGGGAGCGAGGCGGGGGCGCCCGCGTCGGGCGCGCCCGCGCTGATGCTGGTGCTGGGCTCAGCGCTGCCGGACGGCTCGCGGCTCGAACAGTCGATCGAGATCACGACCGCGGCGGACCGGCAGGGGCAGGAGTACTTCGCGGTTGCGCGCGCCGAGCGTGTTTCGGCTGAGGGCACGCGGGCCGAGGCTTGGAGCCCGCGGACGGTGACGATCGCGCGGGCGCGGATCGAGCGGCTGAGCGCGGAACCGGCGGACTATCTGCCCGCGACGCCTGTGCGCGCGCTTGCTGGGGATGTGCGGAGTGTTCGGTGGGGCGAGACGGAGTTTGTGCGCGCGGGCGAGAACTGGAGTGCGGACGGGAAGGCCGCGGCGATCGATCGCGCGGAGGCGCTGAAGGAGATCGTGGAGCTTGCGACGCGCGTCGCGGCGGGGGCGAAGGCCGTCGGCACCGACGTGCCCGCGAGCGCGGTCAGCATGATGCTGCGCGATGCGACGGGCGCGACGATGGGCGAACTTCGCGTGTGGGCGAGCGGGAGCGACGAGACGCCGACGGTTTCGATCGCGGCGGGGCCCGCGCGATGGATCTGGCCCGCGGAGCGCGCGCGGGTGCTGCGGAAGCAGCTCGAAACGCCTTAGACCTTCGCGGCGTCCGGCGTAGGGGCGCTGGTGGGGGCGGGCTCGCGGACCCAGCGATGGAGTTCGGCCTCGGGGTCGGCGCTGGCGGCGTCGGGCCCGTACTTGCGGCGGATGGCCGCGGCGATCAGACCCATGAACATCGGCTGCGGACGCAGCGGACGGCTTGTGAGTTCGGGGTGGAACTGCGCACCGATGAAGAAGGGGTGACGCGGCGCGCCCGCGGGCCCGTCGGTGCCGACGCCGGGCTGGCGGAGCTCGAGGACCTGCATGATCGGGCGCGTGGGGTGCCGGCCTGAGAAGACCAGACCCGCGGCGGTGAGGCGCTCGATGTACTCAGGCTCGACCTCGTAGCGATGGCGGAAGCGCTCGCGGATCTGGGCGCGTCCGCCGAAGAGGAACGAGGCGAGCGTGCCGGGGAGAATCGAGACGTCCTGAGCGCCCAGGCGCATGGTTCCGCCGAGGCCTTCGATGCGCTTTTGCTCCGGCAGCTCGCTGATGACCGGGTCCTTGCCCTCGGGGCGGAACTCGGTGCTGTTGGCTTCGGTGAGGCCCAGGACGTTGCGGGCGTACTCGATGACGGCGACCTGGAAGCCGAGGCAGATGCCCAGGTACGGCAAGCCCTGCTCGCGACAGTGGCGCACAGCTTGAACTTTGCCCTCGACACCGCGCGAGCCGAAGCCGCCCGGGACAATGACGGCGTCGAGCCCGGAGAGCATCTGCGCGACGTTGCCCGAGGTAATGTCGGTCGATTCGATCCAGCGCAGGTCGACGCGCGCGCCCAGATGCGCGGAGCACTGCTCGATCGCCTTGTCGATCGAGGCGTAGGCGTCGCGCAGGTGGGAGTACTTGCCCGCGAGGCCCACGGTGAGGTGGTGCTTCTTGGGGCCGGTCAGGCGCGAAACGAACGCGGTCCAGCGCTCGCGGGTGCGGTCCTCGTTGGCCTGGTCGGTCCGGTCGTGAAGGTTGAGGATCGAGAGGATCTCGCGGTCGAGGCCCTCGGCGCGCATCTCGTCGGGGATGGTGTAGACGCTCGTGCGGTCGTGCATCGAGAAGCAACGGCGCAGGGGCACGTTGGTGAACATCGCGATCTTCTGCATCACCTTGCTCTGGACGGGCGAGCTGGCGCGCATCGCGACGACGTGCGGCTGGATGCCCGCTTCCATGAGGCGCTTGATGCCGAGCTGAGCGGCCTTGCTTTTCTGCTCGCCCAGCGCGGGGGGTTCGATGACGTACGTGAGGGCGATGAAGCAGCAGGAGCGCTCGCCCTCTTCGAAGGCCAGTTCGCGGAGGGCTTCGATGTAGAACCCGTTCTCGTAGTCGCCGACGGTGCCACCGACTTCGACGAAGACGACGTCGGCGGGCCGCGTGCCGTCGCCTCGGACGGCGAGCTCGCGGAGTTTGCGCTTCACCTCGCCCGTGACGTGGGGGATCATCTGAACGTCGCGGCCGAGGTAGCCGCCCTGGCGCTCACGCTCGAGGATCTCGCCGAAGATCTGACCTGAGGTGGTGAAGTTCCGGCGGGAGAGGTTCTGGTCGAGCAGTCGCTCGTAGGTGCCCAGGTCCATGTCGCACTCGGTGCCGTCGTCGAGGACGAAAACTTCACCGTGGCGGTACGGGTTCAGGGTGCCCGAGTCGATGTTGAGGTAGCCCTCCATCTTGATGGGGGCGACGGTGAGGCCCTTGTCGCGGAGCATCTTGGCGAGCGAACTGGCGAAGATGCCCTTGCCCAGGCCCGACATGACGGTGCCCAGGACGATGACGTACTTGTGGAAGCCGCGCTGATAGCCCTCGGGGATGGGCGAGTAGAACTCGGAGTCTGTGGCTTGGCTCTCGCTGGAATTGCCCGCGGCGGCGAGCATGCCGAGCGTGTTGCGCCGGAGCGAGTCAGGCGACGTCGGCCGGCCCTGCGGGGGTGATCCGGAGGCGGCGG
Source organism: Planctomycetota bacterium (assembly GCA_033763435.1). Taxonomy (GTDB): domain Bacteria; phylum Planctomycetota; class Phycisphaerae; order Phycisphaerales; family UBA1924; genus JANRKN01. The sequence goes on along the minus strand of JANRKN010000166.1, from coordinate 2,203 downwards.
CGCTGCGGGGTTGATTGTCGGGGGAGCCAGAACCGGCGGGGGAGGGAGTTCCGGGGGGCATTGCTCAGCGTAGCCCGGGAGAGGGGGGGATGGTCAAGGGGCGATGAAGATTCCTGCGTCAGCGGAATGACAAACGAAGCCCGCGCGGGCGGGCTTCGCTTGAAGCTTCGGCTGGAGGAACGAGGGTTGGGGGCTCAGCGACGGCGACGGAGGGTCACGAGGCCGCCGAGGGCCAGGAGGGCAGCGGCGCTGGGGGCGGGGATAAGGACGAGGTTGCCGCGGATCTCGCCGGGGCCGTTGAGCGAGGAGTGGACGTTAATGTAAAAGCGCCCGTCGCGGAGGGCCTGGACGTCGGCGGCGTTGATGGCAAAGGACCCGGAGAAGCCGCCCGAGGAGGCGTTGTTGTTCCAACCCGGGCGGTTGTCGAGGCCGTAGCGGACGCCGGCGTTCTGGGTGAAGGAGGCGACGCCGCCGGAGGTGGTCGGGCCGTGGATGTGGCCGACGGTCGCGTTGCCGGTGAGGTTGGTGAAGCCGTTGGCCGAGCCCCAGCCGATGTTGATCGTGATGATGTTGGTGACGTCGTCGAAGAAGATGCCCGCGCCGACTTCGCCGCCGGAGCCGAAGTTGCCGTTGACGGTGTGGTTCTCGTTGCCCGCGAGCAGGCCGTTGCCGGCCCGACCCTGCAGGTCGAAGAACAGGATGGCGCCCTGAGCGGCGCCGGCCGAGGCCAGCGCGGCGAGCACGGAGACGGTGGTGAGACGATTCATGGTCTGAACTCCCTCTTTCGCGGTCATGCACTTGAGCGGCCCTCGACGACCGAAGGCGTGCAAGGCACGCCGCCCGCTCCATCGCGGAGGCCGATGGGGCCGCTCGCCGGCGTGGGGCTGCGGGCCGCGGGGTCAGCGCGGAACGTGCACCTGCCGGCGGGACGAGTTCGAGACGTCCGGAAACCCGGATTCAAACCCGATCAAGTCCGAGGGGAGAAATCCGGTGGAGGAGTTCTCGGGAGCCCGGCTCGGGCGTGCCCCGCCCGGACTCGCGAAGGCGGTCCGAGGAGATTCCGGGCTGGCCCGGGGTTCTCGGCCCCGGAGCGTCGGAGGGCCGATACTCTCGGACGATGAACCCGATGAACCGTCCGTCGCTCGCGGCGCTGGCCGCGGCGTTCCTGACCTGCACTCTGCCCGGTACCCCCGCCTCGGCGCAAGACGTCCCTGCGGACCTGCGGATCGAGGCCGAGACGGGGCGCTCGCGGGCGCACTTTCCCCCCCACCGCTTCTTTGACCACCAGCACCTCAGGCTGGAGATCGACATCCCGACGATGGCCGAGGCGAAGCTGAGCGCGCGGGCGTCGCTGACGGTCGAAGCGATCGGGTCGACGCGGAGCGAGATTTTTCTGTTCGCGAAGGGGCCGAAGCTGACGCGCGCGGCGGTGAAGCTCGCGGGAGGCGGGGAAACGCCCGCGGCTTTCCGCGAAACGCCGGGCGGGTACACGATCTCGCTGCCGACGCCCCTGAACCCCGGCGAGCGGGCCGAGGTTCTGTACGACTATGACTTGGATTTCTCGGGCAACACGGGCAACGGGCTGACGCGCGTGGCGCCCAAGGACTCGGGCGGCGCGACGGACACCGCGCCCATGATCTTCTCGCAGGGTCAGCCGGAAGAGAACCGGCGCTGGATCCCCGGGCACGACTTCCCCAACGAACGGCTGAGCACCGAGCTGATCGTGACGGTCGAGAGCGGGTACGAGGTGATCTCGAACGGAAGGCTTGTCGAGCGCACTGACCCGTCGCCGGGTCGGACACGGTTTCACTGGCGCCAAGCCCAGCCGCACCCGCTGTATCTGACGGCGCTGGCGGTCGGGAAGTTTGTGTCGATCGACCTGATGAACCCTCCGGAGCGGCACGCGTGGATCATGCCCGCGGGTCTGCGCGAGAAGGTGGTGAACGACCGGGGAGAGGCAATCCCCATGCGCGTCTGGCTGCCGGCGGGTCAGGAAGAGCAGGGCTGGAAGCTCTATGGCGCGACACCGGCGATGGTGGCGTTCTTCAATGACAAGCTCGGTCAGCCGTATCCGTGGGACAAGTACGACCAGATCGTCGTGCGCAACTTCCCGTGGGGCGGGATGGAGAACGTCACCGCGACGATCATGTACGAGGGGTCGCTGAACGGCGAGAGGGGCGATCAGGACGATCTGATCGCGCAC
>JANRKN010000165.1:0-10600 GCA_033763435.1 Planctomycetota bacterium | reverse complement strand
CATGTGCCGCGTCCAGCGTTCTGCCGAGGCCTAGGCGAGGATCGCCGCCGCCTCGCCCCCCGCCTGTTCGAGCAGGCGCTGGATCGCGAATTCCTTCTCGGCGATGAGTTCAGCCTTCGCGCCCGTCTCGCGGAGCTTCTCCAGCTCCATCAGTTCCGACGCGATGGTGCGCGCGCGGTCGACCGAGCCGACGCTGCGCGTGAGCCGTTCGATTGCCTCGGCGCGGGCCGTCTCGACCTTGCTCTGGCGGTTCTGCTCGGCCTGCACGACGCGCTCGAAGCTCGCGGCGGTCTCGCGCGGCGGGTGCGCGCCGTTGAGCCCGACGAAGACGACCTCGACGCCCGCGCCCCGGCCTTCGCCTCCCACGTTCAGCCGGTCGTACGCGGCCTGCACGCGGGCGCGGAGCTTCTCGGCCAGGCCCGCGCGCTCCTTGCCGAGGATCTGGTCGATCGAGTAGGTGCCCAGGAACTGGATGAGTTCGCGCTGCCCCGCGCCGCGGAGGATCGGGTCGCGCATCGCGGGCGGGCCGAGCGATTCGAACGCCTTCACGTCGCGCACGACGTAGTGCACGGGCACTTCCAGCGAGATCATCGCCAGGTCCCGCGCGCCCGCGGCGGGGCTGCCCGCGGCGGTCATCGCGGGTTCCTCGGCGCCCGGCGCGGCGAACGACTCGCTCAGCGTCGCGCGCGCGGGCTGCACGAGCTGGAAGACCTCGTCGCGCGCGTGCTCGTTCGTCCAGAGGATCGGCTTGTCGCCCGAGGGCGAGGCCGTCGCGAGGTTGATGACCCGCAGGCCCGTCACCGTCCGCGTCTTTTCCTCAAAGCGCCCGCGGTCGTTGACGCGCCCGTAGACGGGCACTTCCAGGCGCTCGAAGGGCCAGGGATACTTGAAGTGCAGGCCCGGCTCGGCCTCGCGCGCGACGGCGCCGCCGCGGAGGATCAGCCCGCGCTGGTGAGGCTCGACCACCACGATGCTCGTCATGCCCCAGAACAGCAGGATCGCGACCAGCAGCAGCAGTTCCTTGCTGCGGAGCACGAGGCGGTAGAACCACGTGTCCGAAACATTCGAGCCGAACTGATAGTTGATCGCGCCCGAGATCGACTCGGCGATCCGGTCGGGCGCGGCGAACAGGCCCAGCAGCTTGGACTCGAACGCGGGCGCGGGGAACTCGCCCGCCTTGCGCGGGCGGTAGAGCTCCAGCAGGAAGCGCACCACGATCTCCGCGCCCAGCAGCACGAGCAGCGAGGCGGTGATGATGGGCAGATAGACCAGGCCCACGTCGGGCCCGATGTACTTGATGAAGTGCGCGATCGCGAGCAGCAGGCCCAGGAGCGACGAGCCCGCGCTCACCGCGGCGCCCGCCTTCAGGCTCGCCCACACCTTCTGCTTGCCCATGCCCGAGGCGTAGCGCGCGAAGACAAAGCCCGCGAAGGCCACCGTCGTCGCGATCGCCAGCGCCCAGCCGCGGAGCGCCTCGTTGGGCAGGCGCGTCGCGCTCGTGCCGGGGAGCGGCAGGTCCTCGCGCGCCTGCAGGAAGCGCACGACGCCCAGCCCGATGAGCGTGCCCGCCATCAGCAGCGCGACGATGGGGACGAACCAGCGGTAGAGCGTGTTGAGCCGGCGCTGCGCGGGGCGGAACTCATCGTCGCCCGAGCCGAAGACGGAGGTGTCCGCGGCGCCGCTCTCGGCCAGGGCCTGCTGTTCGAAGGCTTCCAGGCGCTCGCGGCGGTGCTGATCGAAGACGATCGCCAGGGCGAGCCAGGCGAGGATGCCCGCGCCGAGATAGATCGCGGCGTTGAGCGCGGAGGCATCGCCCGCGCGGAAGCCGTAGATCACGAAGGCGACGGCAAAGACGACCTGGATGATCAGGCCGCGGACACTCACGCCGGTCGCACGCTTGTACGTCAGTTGGTCAATCCGCATGGACGCTCCAGCCGACCTCAGTCACACACACAGCCCCCCACGCACAGTCTCGGACGCACAGCGAGCCGGGACCCAAGGCCCGGCGGCGCACTCCGTTGCTTCCAACCCGCGCACTCCGCCGGACGAAGAACTCGCCCGACGTCCCAATGCCCCAACACCGAAGGCCCACAGAGAAGAGGTAGCGCCGGGCCCGAAGGCGGGCCCGAGGCCGGTCGAGGGACCGGGGCGGTATTGTGAGCCGCCCGGGGGTCGCTTTCCAGCCATTCGCCGATTCCCTGTCGATCGGCATCCTCTATACAGCCGCGCGGGGCCCTGGGTTCGGCCCGCCTTTGGGGACTTCATCGTCCCGAAGCCCAACCTGCCAACCCAACCTGCAGGCCCAACCAGCAGGCCCAACCAGCAAGCCCAGCCCCGCAACCCTTGCGCACGCGGAAGGCCCGCGGGCCGTGACCGGCGAACACAGCCCGGCTATGTTCGTACCTTCGGGGTCCACATTCTTCCCGGCGCTGGCGGGGTTCTCCCGTGCCGCGCCCGCCTCGCGCACGCATTTATGGTCATCCAGTCGCTCACCATCGCGAAGAACACGTTCGTCGAGAGCACGCGTCAGCCCGTGCTCTTCATCCTCACGCTGCTCTGCGGCGTGATCCAGATCTTCACCACCTGGTCCACCGGCTACTCGATGGGCTACACCGATGCCTCCGAGGTCTCGGGCGACAACAAGCTCCTGCTCGACATCGGGCTCTCCTCCGTCTTCGTCATGGGCATGCTGCTCGCCGGTTTCCTCGCGACCGCGGTCATGAGCCGCGAGATCGAGAACAAGACCGTTCTCACCGTGGTCTCCAAGCCCATCGCGCGCCCCACCGTCGTCCTCGGCAAGTTTCTGGGCGTCGCGGGCGCGATCTCGATCGCCGTCATCACCATGCTCGTCTTCCTGCTGCTGTGCATCCGCCACGGCGTGATGTCTACCGCCGCCGACGAGATCGATATGCCCGTGGTCGTCTTCTCGCTGCTGGCGGTCGGCGGGGCGCTGGGCTTTGCGGGCTGGGCCAACTACTTCTACGGCTGGTCGTTCCCGCAGATGGTCACGCTGCTGCTCGCGCCGCTGACGATCGCGGCGTTCGTCGCGGTGATGTTCATCGGCAAGGAATGGCGGATCCAGCCCCCGCTGGTCGACTTCAAGCCCCAGATCACCCTCGCCTGCGCCGTGCTGCTGCTGGCGGTGCTGGTGCTCACGGCGATCGCGACCGCGGCCTCCACGCGCCTCTCGCAGGTCATGACCATCACCGTCTGCGCGGGCGTCTTCCTCGCCTCGCTGCTGACGAACTACTTCCTCGGGCGTCTGGCCTACTCCAACGACCCGATCGGGCGCGTCGCGGCGGTCGTCGCGGCCAACCCGCGCGACCCGAGCTTCGCGACGCCCGGCGATTTCTACGAGGTCACGCTCGAACTGCCCGCGACCAGGCCGCTCGCCGCGGGCGATTTCCTGCGCTATGGGCCCAACCCCAACGGGTTTGATCTTCAGACCGCCTCGCCCGAGGCGCTGCGGTTTGAGGGCAGCCTGAGCGATCCGCAGCAGACGCTGGGCGCGAACGCGCCGCGGGCGATCGTGCTCACGAACCTGAGCTTCAGCAAGGGCGCGGAGGGTTCGGCGGGCGGGCGGCCCGTGCTGACGCTGCGTCACATCGGGCCCGAGGACAACCGCGAGGGCGGCGCGGTCCGCAGGCCGCCGGAGCCGGGCGATTATGTCTTCGCGACGCCCACGGTCGTGCGGCCCGTGTATCTCGCGGCGTGGGCGGTCGTGCCCAACCTGCACTACTTCTGGCTCCTCGACGCCGTCAGCCAGAACGTCGCGATCCCCGTCTCGCACGTCGGGCTCATCGCGCTCTACTCGCTGCTGCAGATCGGCGCGTGCCTGTCGCTGGCGGTGATGCTGTTCCAGAAGCGCGACGTGGGTTGAGCGGCCCCGAGCCTTGGCACATGCCGTAGAATCCGGGCATGGCGATGAAAACTGAAGAACCTTCGGGCGGCGGCAAGGGCTTGAAGATCACGCTGGCGGTGGTGATGCTCGGGCTGGGCACCGTCGGCATCCTGTACGGGACGGGGGTGATCAACCTCGGGCCCGCGCCGATCAAGGACCCGATCCCGCCTGATCAGAAGGCCGCGGCGAGCCAGATCTCTGAGCAGGAAAAGAAGGAACTCGAAGAACTGAACAGGCGCGCGGTGCCCTCCAGCGTGAACTGAGGCCGCGCGAACTGAAGCGGGTGCCCCGGCGTGACGCTGCATCGGGTGCCCCGGCCTGACGCTGCATCGGGTGCCACGGCTTGACGCTGCATCGGGTGCCCCGGCGTGATGCTGCATCGGGTGCCCCGACTCGCGGAGCCCAGGCTCTGATGGGCGACGCGCGTCGGGCGTGAGGCGTCCTTCGGCCCGAGGCTCAGGATCTCGCCGCCCCCCACCCAACGGGGCGGCTTCGATCCCTCGACTCGGGGCACCCCCCGCGCGCGCGGACGCTTCACCACGGCTTGGCCCGAGCGCCAAGCCGTGCCACCCAGCTAAGGACGACTTCGAGAGCGAGAGGGCGCGACCTTCCACGGGTTGCGCTCGCTCGAAGACTCGCTCACTTCACCCGTGGCTACAGCCCGTGCGCCCCTTCGGGGCTCGAAAGGCGGAGAAGGTGATCGGGTGCCCCGGCCTTGGATGCCACCCAGCCCACCCGGCCTTCCCGCTCAGCAACCCGCCTGGAACGCCGCGAGGAACGCGACGAAGTCGTCGGCATCGATGAAGCTGGTGCCGTCGAAGTCGGCGTTCTTCACGCAGCTGGGATTGGGCCCGAACACGTCCTGGCCGGGGCCTGTGCACCCGAGCGTGAACTGTTCGAGGAAGAAGACGAAGTCGTCGGCGTCGACGAAGGCCGAGCCGTCGAAGTCGGCGGCGCAGGGCGGCTTCTGAACGACACGAAAGCCCCAGGCGAAGTACTCGGCCTGCGGGGCGTAGTGGAAGAGTGCGCCGTAGGACGCGACGGGGTAGTTGGGTACGGCCAGGAGTTCGCTCATGAACGACCCGCCCCGGAGGACGCGGTCTCGGCTGGTGATGCGCTCGGTCCACTCCCACACGTTCCCGGCCATGTCGAACGTGCCGTGCGGGCTGGGCGAGTTGGCGAACTGGCCCACGACCGTCGTGAAGTACGGGCTCTGGATCGGAAACGCGCCCGGGCCCCATCGGTAGTTGGCGCTGTTGCCCGAGAGATCGTTCAGGTCGTTGGTCGGGGGCGTGTTGCTGCGGGTGGGGAAGAACCAATAGCCCGCGCTGGTGCCCCCGCCCTTGTAGAACGCGGCCTTGTACCACTCGTCGTCGCTGGTCACGGCCCACCGCCAGCCCTCGTTGCGGGTGATGGTGTTGGCGCTGATGCCCGCGGCGGTCAGCGTGTACGCGCCGTCCTCGGTGGTGCTGGCGTTCTGCGCGCCGGTCGGCTGGCCGTTGTGCAGCCAGTTGACAAAGCGGCACGCATCCCAGAACGAGACGTAGTTCACGGGCCGGTTCACGAACGCGGGGGCGACGGTGTACGTGTAGCTGCCGGGGGTGCCGGTGCGCGCGATGCCGCTGCCGTAGTCGGTTCGGGCCTGATCGGGGGTGTAGAGGTTGTTGGGGTCCGAGCGTGCGACGGCGTTGAGGAACGCGGCGTACTGACCCGCGGTCACCTCGAACGTGCCGATGTTGTACGTGTACCAGACCGAGCCGCGGCCGTTGTTCGAATCCCAGTTGTTGCCGGGGTCGCCGACGGGCACGGTGGGGATCGTGATCTGCGCCGAGGCGCTCGCGCCGATGCCCGCGATCGAGGCGATCGCGATCAGGCGAATCAGGGACGTGAACGTCATCGCGGGCTCCTTCTCCGATCCAGCGCCAGATCGCTCGCGTCGCAACCGCACGGTGGAAGAGCCCATCATAACGGTCTACGGCGGCCCTGAAACCCAGCACAATCAACGGATTGGAGGGGCTTTGCCGGGTTGGCGCGGCCCGCGAGCAACACGGAACGCCCGAGGCGGTCCACCCGCGGCGCGCGAGTCCGAGAATCGGGCGCCCACGCGTACTGGCGCGCGTTCATCACCGCGGCGGGTTGCCCGGCTGATTGCCCCCCGCGGGCGCGGGGCTGCCCGCGTTGCCCGTGCTCGGCGCCGAGGGTGCAGGGCTCGAAGGTGCAGGGCTCGAGGGCGCGGCGGCACCTGAGGCCGTGCCGGGCGTCGGCAGCGCGTAGTCGATCGGGTACTCGGGGCGGGGGCGGTACATCGCGTTCATCCAGCGCAGCGCGTCCTGGAAGCGCTGGTCCTGCTCGGTCGCGAAGACCGGCTCCCACCCGCGCTGGCCCCGCGGGCCGGTGACGTCCGGGTGCGGCACGCGCGAGATGTTGCGAGGCAGGCCCAGCTGCAGCAGCGCGGACTGCGCGGGCGAATCCCAGTTCAGCAGCGGCGTGCCGTCGCGCATCCGGAAGCGGTCGAGGATCAGGAAGTTCGTGTAGACCGCAAAGTCGGAGTTGGGCCTGCGCGCGGTGAGCATGAGTCGCCCGGCCTGCTCTCCGCCGTGGCAGCGCGTGGTCGCGCACGAGTTCATCAGCCACGAGGAGTGCACCAGGTCGCGGAAGAGCTTGAACGCGGGCGGATGGTCCTGGACCTTGACCTTCCCGTACAGCTCGCGCGCACGCACGCGGAAGAGCAGGTCCACGATCTGATCGGGCCGCTGACGGTACAGATCGTCGCGCCCCTCCTGCGTCCGCGGCATCGCGGGGTGGTCCTTGAAGCGCGCGATCAGCTCGTCGATCAGCTCGCGCGGGATGATCATCCGCGGCGGGTCGCGCAGGTCCACCTCGTACACCTTGATCAGATTGATCTGCTCCTCGCTCAGCACCGGGAAACTCCGCGCGGGCGCCTCGGGCGCGCGCTTGCGCACGGGCTCGCCCGGCACCGTCCGCGACGTGCCCTTGCGCGCCAGCTCCTGGAGCTTCTCGTACTGCAGCTTCATCTGCTCGGCCTGCGGATGGCCGGGCTCGGAGACGAGGATCGATTCCACTTCCTTCAGCGCCAGGTCGTACCGCTTCTTGTCGGCCAGCCACTGCGCGAGCACCAGCCGCGCGTCGGTGTCCCGGTCGGGGATCGACGCGCGCATCTCGCGATAGCGCACGCTGATCGGCGGCAACGTCTCCCACCGGTCGATCTCACGCGTCGCAAACCGCTGCTCGATCGGACCGATCCGCAGCGTCAGCGCCTCGCGCTCGATCATCATCAGCACGCCCGTCACCTTGCGCCCGTCGAGGAACGTCACGATCGTCTCTTCGATGTCCTCGATCGCGTCCTCCGCCTCGGGCGCAGATTCTGGTTCCCGTGTCGGCTCGGGCGTTGGCTCGGGCGTTGGCGTCGGAGTGGGAGTCGGGGGTGGGGTCGGGGATGGGGAGGAATCGGGCTGCGCGAGCGCGAGCCCCGCGGCCAGCACGAGCGCGCTGACGCCCAGCCCCGCGGCGCGCGCCTTCGCGCGTGTCGGCACAGTCAGACAACGTTGGTCGCGCGTGGGCATCGCGGTGATTGTCGCCGAGGGACGGGGTGGAATCCAGCCTGATGCGGAAGAGCGGTTTCGTTCGGCTGCCGTAGGGGGTCACACAGGCCCATCACGTACAGCCCCATCACGAAAACCTCAGCCGCTCACAGCCGCAGGTCGAGCTCGTCATAAAACGTCTTGACCTGTCCCTCGGCATTGAGCGCGGTGAACTCGGCGGTGATGCGCAGCGTGCGGTCGCTGCCGTCCTTGCCCGCGCCCTGGCGGATGCCCTCTTCCATCCACGCGGGCAGGTTGCTCAGCCGCACCTGATACGTGCGCGTCGCGGGGTCGAACCACGCGCTGTTCAGCTCCGCCTCGGTCATGTCGATCCGCCAGCGCGAGGGTTCTTCACGCGCGCTTCCCGGGCCCCGGCCCGCGTCCTTGCCCGCGTCCTTGGCGGCGGCGTCGCGCGTCAGACCGCTCCAGCCCGAGAGCGGCGCGACGCGCACGACCATCTCGCCCGCGGACTTGATCGAATCGCCCCACGCGTCCTTCACCTCGACGTGCACCACGAGCACGGGCCGCCCGCCGGGGCCCATCGGCTGCGCGTGCGTGAGCGGGTAGAGCCGCACCGACGCGGGCGCGAAGGGGTTGAGCGCGGGGCCGGGCGTGAGGCGCGTTTCGCCCGCCGCGGGCGAGCGTTCACCGGCCGTCTGGCGCGAGCCGGTCATCCAGCCGCAGCCCGAGAGCGCCAACGCCGCAGCCAACACCGAGGCCAACAACGAGGCCGACGCCGGGGCCAAACCAAGGATGGGAGCCGATCGCGCGGGCATCGGTGGATCATACACGGGCTCAATCCGCGGCCTCGGCGCGCTGGTCGCGTCCGCCGAGCATGCGCGCGAGCAGCGCACCCACGCCGCGGTCCAGCCGATCGACGGCGCGCGCGTTGCGATCGACCGCGACCGCCGTCGCATCGAGCGCGCGGGCGACCTCGCGCGCGCTGGCGCACTGCTCGAGCACACGCGCGTGGGCCTCTTCGAGCAGCCGCTCACGCCGGGCCGAGGCGCGCCGCTCGCTCATCCACATCCACCCGAGCAGCGCGGCCGTGCCCATCTGCGTGCCCAGTTCCGTCGCGAGAGTCAGGTCCATGAGAAGCTCCTGAGAAGAACGCTCGTGGGGAAGAGCCCGTGGGGAGAACAGTCAAGCATCGGCGCGCGTGAGGGTGCCCCGACCCGCGTGATGGCGCGCAGCGTCATCGCGCGCGTCGGGCCCAACGGCCCGAGGCTCAGGATCTCGCCCACGGGCTCGATCCCTCGACTCGGGGCACCCGACGAGAGGCCGTTCACACTGCCCACTGGCCTGCTTTACTGCATCACGATCAACCGCCGGAACACCGCCTCGTACGCCACGCTGCACACGCGCCCGCGGTCGGTGCGGTCCTCTTCTTCAAAGCGCACGAAGCTCATGCCCGCGTACTGCTTGCCGTGCTCGTCGATCAGCGTGCCCGGCGTCGGCGGGTTCTCCAGCAGCGCGTTCACCGCGTCGATCCGCTGGCGGAGCTGCGCCTGGCTCGTGCCCACCAGCCGCCCGCGCACGCGCACCTCTTCTTCCAGCAGCCCCAGCGGGATGCTGCTCGGATCGAACTGGTTCTGGCTCAGCGCGCTGATCAGCAGCTGCCCCCGCGGCGACGCGCTGAACCGGTGCGGGCCCGAGCCGAAGATGTCCTGCCCCTTATAACTGCTCATGGGTTGATCCTTCTGTGTGCGGGCCTGAGGTTACATCTCGATCGGCGTCGCGCCGCCGGTCTCGGAGAGCGCGAGCAGGTCGAGCCGCTGCACCGCCTTGCCCTGCGCGATCTCGTGGCGCACGGCCGTCACGACGCACCGCGCGACCACCTGCCGCGCGCTCTCGCTCCCGCCCTCGGAGACGGTGAACGTCAGCAGCGCCTCATCGCCCACGGCGGGCGCGGCCAGCTCAGAGCCCTCGAAACTCCGCACGATCTGCACGCGCACGCGCCGCTCGGGCACGTCGGCGAACACGCACCAGGGCCCAAGGTCCGACCACGATTCCGCGACGCGCGCGGCCTCGACACTCACCGCCAGCGACCGCACATCGCGCCACGACCGCGCGCCGAATGAAACATCCAACGGATCGAGAATGAGCATGGTTCCCTCGTCGATGAAGCTGTCTCTTGGGTGCCACGGCTTGGCGCTCGGGCCAAGCCGTGCGTTGTGTGCGCCTCCACGGCTTGAGCGCCCAAGCCCACTCAAGCCGTGCCACCCGAGTTCTCACTCCCGCACCAGGCGCAGGCCCGTGAGCGTGCGCTCTTCGCCCGTGTCGAGCCTCACGCGCATGCGCGAGCGCAGCACGCCGACCTCGCGATGGAACCACGCGGCGCGTTCGGTCGCGCTCGTGTCGCCGATGCCGCGCGCCCCGGCCCAGATCGCCGACAACGCCCACACCGCCTCGAGCATCGCCAGTTCGCTCCCGTTGACGATGCGCGATTCGTCCGAGGATTCCAGCCCCGCCGCGGTGAGGATCCGCGCGTGCGCCGCCGCGAGCTGCGGCGCGAACGTCACGATGCGCACCTGCCTCCCCGTGCCCGGCGCGGGCGGGATCGGCGCGTCCTCGGGCCTCGAACGCACGCGGCTGATGCCGATCGCGCTCGGCCCCGTGCGCGCGAGCAGTTCGTGCGGCACATCGTCGATCAGCGCGACGTGCCCCGCGTCCACGCCCGCCGCTTCGAGCGTCACGTCCGACGCCGTCATCGTCAGCGCCGCGCCGGTGATCGTCCCCGTGCCCGACACGCGCCGCTGACCCGCCCACGCGCACTCATTGAACACCCGCGGCGAAAGCGCCAGCACGTCCCGATCCGTCGCAAACATCATCCCACCTCCTGTGTTTCTTTCCCGATCTCCGCAACCCAATCTCCCGCCCTGCGGTTTCCCGCAGAGCAGAAGCCCCACCCCACCCCACCCGCACCCCACCCGCCGAGCCAGTGGCGGCCCCGCCTTGGGTGCCACCACTCGGAGCGAAGCGAAGAGTGGTGCCCGATGAACGCGGGCCGAGTTCGGCACCAGTCTCGCCGAGGCTGCGCCTCGTCGGACCGGTGGCACCCCACGCGCGATCCACCCGTTTCACCCTCGCCTCACCC
>JANRKN010000164.1:0-14994 GCA_033763435.1 Planctomycetota bacterium | reverse complement strand
GAAGACTCGATCATCATGGCCGAGCCCGAGCCGCGCGCGGCGGCCGTGAACCACCTGCGCGTGCTCTATCAGCTCACGCAGCTGCTCACGGGCAAGGTGCTCGACAAGTACTCGATGCTGCGGGCGGTGATGGAGCTGGTGTTCGAGGAGTTCCGTCCCGAGCGCGGGTTCATCACGCTCGTCGCGGCCGACGGCGAGATCGCGCCGCGCCCGGCGGTGGTGAAGTATCGCACGCCGCCCATGAGTCAGGATGACGCGACGATCCACGTGCCGCGGACGATTCTGCAGCACGTGCTGCGCAAGCACGAGGGTGTGCTGGCGAGCAACGCGATGACCGACCCGCGCTTTGCCTCGGGCGATTCAGTGCAGCGGATGCACGTGCGCTCGGCGATCTGTGCGCCGATCAAATATCGCGAGCGCGTGATGGGCGCGATCTATATTGACTCGTCGGTCGCGAACTACACGTTCACGGCCGAACAGCTCGCGCTGCTGAATGCCGTCGGGGCGCACACGGCGCTCGCGCTCGCGAACCACGAGCTCGTGACGCAGCAGCTCCAGACCGAGCGACTCGCGGCGATCGGCGAGACGGTCGCGACGCTGTCGCACTCGATCAAGAACATCCTGCAGGGGCTCAAGGGCGGCGCCGACGTCGTCGAGCTGGGCCTGAAGAAGGACGACCTCAAGATCTCGCGAAACGGGTGGGACATTCTCCGGCGCAATCTCGACCGGATCATGTCGCTGACGATGAACATGCTCGCGTTCTCGCGCCAGCGCCGGGTGGAGACGGAGCTGACGAAGGTTGGCCCGCTGGTGCAGGACTGCCTGCAGCTTCTCGAGCCGCAGGCGAAGGTGAAGAATGTTGCCGTCATCACGGACGTGGACGCGGAGATTCCGCCCGTGATGCTCGACGGCGCGCTGATCCACCAGGCCGTGCTGAACCTGCTGACCAACGCGCTCGAGGCCGTCGCGCCCGACAAGGGCGTCGTGACGGTGCGCGTCGCGTACGTGCCCGCGACGGGCTCTCCTGCGGCGACGGGCGAAGAGCATCTTCCGTCCGCGCTGCGCGGCAAGCCACGGCTCGAGATCGGCGTCTTTGACAACGGCCCGGGCATCCCGCGCGACAAGCTCGCGTGGATCTTCGAGCCCTTCAACACCACCAAGGGTCTGCGCGGCACGGGCCTGGGGCTCTCGGTCGTCAAGCGCGTCGTTGAAGAGCACCGCGGCGCGATCCTCGTCGAGAGCGAAGAGGGCAAGGGCGCGACGTTCCGAATCATGCTGCCCGCGGACGCAACGAACGCGCAGGATCCCTCGGCGACCGCCGCCTCACGCACCGCCGCGGGCCAGAGCCCCGAGAGCCAGCCGCGGGTGTTTCATTAGTCGGTGTCGGACTCAAGCATTTGAAGAGTTTGGGCAAGATGGGCCGCGCGCTCGGGCCAAGGCATCGTGCGCTCGAGCGCGACCGCCTCACGGATTTGCGCAAGTGTCTCGCCCGCGCCTAGGCGCTCACGGATCAGCGTCTCAACCCGCTCCTCAGCCTGCCGCGCGGTCTCGAGCGCGCCAAAGCGCTCTCGACGTGGCACACTATCGAGAATGCGAGCGGTACCGTCGCTGAGTGCGAGGACGATCCGCGTTCCGTCGGGGCTGAATGAGGCGTACGTCGCATCGGATGCGCCCGCGGGCAGGTCGCCCAGTCGCGTGCCAGTCGGCGCGTCCCAGAGCACGATTCGGCCTCCACCGTCGGTCGTGACGACGCGAGAGCGGTCAGGATTGAACTCGAAGCTTCCAACGTAACTGCGCGGCCCGCGAAGCTCGGTGATGACGACGTCACGTGCCGGGTCAATCAACCGGGCAAACCGGTCTTCGATGCGGCTCGCGCCTCGCGCCGAGGTCACCAGTCGAGGCTCTTGGTGATCGAAAAGGACGCGGAAGATCTGCTGCGTGCTGGCAAAGACCGCCAACTGTTGCCCCGACCGAGTGTCCCACAGCTTGGCAGCGCGGTCCTCGCCCGCAGTGAGCAGGCGCGAGCCGTCGTCACTCACCGCCACAGAGACAATCCGGCGTTCATGACCACCGACTTGGAACGTGGGCGCCGCGCTGTCGGAGACGCGCCAGAGTGACACAGGGCCGCCGCGCTTCAAGGTCGCAATCCACAGGCAGTCAGCGCTGAAGAGCGCGTCGTCAACCGGCGCGAGTTCGAGCGCGGGGTGCGGATCCTTGAACACCGCCAGCGGCCGGCCGGTGAACGCGTTCCACAGACGCGCGGTTCCGTCCATCGAGGCCGTGACGATCACCGTTCCGTCGGCGTTGAAGCGGGCGGTGCGGAGCCCGGCCTCGTGCCCACGGAGGATCGCAAGGCATCGGCCGGTGGTCGTGTCCCACACTCGTGCGGTGTGATCCTCCGACGCGGTGACGATGCGCGTGCCGTCGGGGCTGAACGAGACGAAGCAGACCTCGGCGAGGTGGCCGACGAGCACGTTGGGGTCGCGCGAGCGCGGGATGTTCCAGACCCGTGCGGTGCCGCGCCAATCTTCGGTGATCAGGCGCGAGCCGTCGCTCGAAAGGCTGCCGCGCACGCCGTAGCTCAGAGATCCGCGTTGGTGCGAGAGCAGATCACCGCTGAGCGAGTCGAAGATCCGCACGCCGTCGTCGGAGACGGTGAGCACGCGGGCGCCGCCGTCAAGGAACATCGCGGAGTTGAGCCTGGAATCGCGTTCATCGGCGTGGCGAATCTCGCGCACAACACGGAGCGTCGAGGCGTCACAGATTCGCACGGGCAGGGGCGACGCAAATCCGCCAAAGGTCAGCACGCGGGCGCCGTCGGGACTGAACGTTGCGCTGGCCGGGCGCCCATCCGGCTCTCGCGTGATGACGAGTTGCTGGGCAGTCGCTGCGTCCCAGAGTCGCACAGTGCCGTCGAGCGCGGCGGTCAGGGCTCGCGTGCCGTCGGGGCTCAGTTCGGCCGAAAGGATCGAATCCTCGTGCCCCTCAAGCACCGCGAGTTGCTGGCCGTTCGTTGCGTCCCAGATCCGCGCCGTGCGGTCCTGAGATCCGGTGATGATGCGCGTGTCGCTCGCCCCGAATGCGACAAGATTGATCCAGTCGGTGTGTCCGCGGAGCGTGAACATCGGCTTGAGACCCAACGCGTCCCAGACGACCGGCGTGCGGCCGTTGGAAGTCAGGATCATCCGCGAACCGTCCCTGTTGAAGAGAAACGAGCTCGCGGGGGTGGACGTGCCCTGAAGCCTTTGGATCTCCAGCCCGCTGGTTGGGTCCCAGATACGAGTCGTGCCGTCGGCGGATGAGGTGAACACGCGCTGCCCGTCGGGGCTGAGCGCTGCGGCCGAGAGCCCGTCGCTGTGCCCGCGCAGCACGGCCAGCTCGGTGCCCGTGTTCGCGTCCCACACGCGCGCCGTGTGATCGCTCGACGCGGTAACGATCCGCGTGCCGTCGGGGCTGAAGCTGGCCGAGACGATCGCGTCGCCATGACCACGGAGTGTCAGCTCGCTCTCATCGCTCGCGGCGTTGAGCCAGCGCCACTCCCAGTTCACGAAAGGCGAGGCCGCCGAGGCGTCGAGCAGCGTGCGAACCCGGTCGCGCTCGCGCTTGGCGTGGCTGTGCAGCGCGGACTCGACGATTGTCAAGTAGGTTGTCCGCTCGGCCAGCGCGATGCGGCGCTCAGCGTCCGCGCTTGACAACGGATTGGGCGCACGGTCGATCGGTGCGCAGCCCGCAAGGACACTCAGTCCGAATCCAACCGCGGCACGCGCGAGCGCGCCGCGCCTGCGAGCGCGGACGATGGACGAGTCGAGTGATTGCATCGACCAAGATAATACCAGCCTTCCGACCACGCGCCAGACGGCGCCCGCCAGCAACGATAACGGCGCTTAACGCGTGCCCGGCGCGCGGGTCTGGGGCGGAGTCGGCGTCGCGGGCGGCGCCTCGGGTGTGGGGGGCGTCGGCGTCGCTTTCGCGTCCCACTCCGCGGCCTTGGCGTCGTGGCCCTGGCCGGGCTCGGCCTTGTCGCGCGCGGCGAACAGTTCCGCGAGCGCGCGGGCGGCGTCGATCGTCTGAGGGTGGGCCGCGCCGAGGGCCTTGATGGTCAGTTCGTGCGCCTCCAGCAGCGGGCCCTGCGCCTGCGCAAAATCGCCGAGCGCGAGACGCGAGCGCCCGAGTGAGAACAGAAGCCTCGCGATCGGCGCGGTTCGGCCCTGCGCGATCGCCTCGCGCATCGACGACTCGGCGCGCGACAGGACCTCTGCCGCCTCCGCGTGTTTGCGCGCGCCTCGCAGTGTGTCGACGAGCGAGAACAGCGCCGCGTGGGTGTATGGATGCTCGGCGCCCAGCGTCCGCCCGCTGCGCTCGAGCGCCTCGCGCAGGTACGCCTCCGACTGCTCGGGCCGGCCCAGGTCGCGCGCGAGCGAGCCAAGGTTGATCAGAATCACCAGCCGCTCGTAGTGGTCCGCGCCCAGCGTGCGCTCGCATGCCTCCAGCGCGCGCCGAAGGTACGGCTCGGCCTCGGCCGGGCGGTTCAGGCGCCGGAGCAGGAAACTCATGACGTTGTACGTCGCCATCGCGTCGGCGCTGTCGGGCCCGATGATGCGGACGGTGCCGTCCATCGCCTCGCGCGCGAGCGGCTCGGCCTCGGCGAGGCGCCCGCTCTGCATCAGGATCATCGCCAGCGAGTTCATCGCCTTGAGCGTTGTCTGATGCTCGGCGCCCAGCACGCGCCGGCAGTCGTTCAGCAGCTCGCTCTGCAGCGTGATCGCTTCCTCTGCGCGGCCCGCGCGCGAGAGCACGACCGACAGGTTCGAGATCGACGACAGCGTCTCGGGGTGCGTCGCGCCCAGCGCGCGCCGACGGCCTTCGATCGCCTCGCGGAAGCGCGCCTCGGATTCGGCCATCTTGCCCTGCGCCAGCAGCAGCGCGCCGTAGTTGTTGATCGTCAGCAGCGTTGAGGGGTGAAGGTCGCCCAGCAGCCGCCGACGGCGCTCGAGCGTTTCGACTTCCAGCGGCTCCGCTTCAGCGAGCTTCCCCTGCTCGCGCAGCGCGAAGGCAAGGTTCGAGAGTGTTTCAACGCTGATGGCATGGTCGTCGCCCAGCGCGCGCCGGCAGACGGCGAGCAGCTCGCGCAGGATCGGTTCGGCCTCGGCGGACTTGCCGCGGGAGGCCAGCGATTCGCCCAGCGCGCCGCGGGCGCGGAGCGTGAGCGCGTCCTCGGCGCCGAAGACCTTCGCGAGGCGCTCGCCCAGCGCGCGCAGGCCCGGCTCGGCCTCAGCGCCCTTGCCCAAGTGATTCATGAGCCGCGCGCGGAAGATCACGGCCTCGGCCGTCTCGCGCCGATCTTCGCCCGCGACCTCTCGCAGCTGCGCGAGTGCGAGCTCGGTCGCGGCGGAGGCCTGGTCGTAGAGCCCGAGGTCCATGCACCGCTCGGCGATCGCCAGGCGCATGCGTGCGCCCAGGATCGGCTGGTCCTTGAACTGCGCGTCGATGGTCTCGAGCGCGGGCCGGAGGATGGTCGTGTGGATCAGCTCTGCCGCGGCACCGGTGGCATCGAGCTTCGACCACGCGCCCGCGAACGCGCTCGCCTGCTCCGCGCGCTCGTCGTCACCCACGCCCGCGCGCCGGAGCGCCGAATCGAACCGCGCGCGCACATCGCCCGTCAGGCGAAGGCCCGCGGCCGAGGCATCGACGCCCGCGAGCATGCTCGACTGGAAGTCCGCGACGCGGCGGAGTTCGTCGGCGCGGGTGCGCGCTTCGGTTTCCGCGGCGACCGCTCGGTCCCGCGCCGCCGTCGCTTCGCGCGCCTTCCACCCGAAAGCGACCACGCCGCCAACCAGCGCGAGCGCGACCGCCCCGGCCGCGGAGACCTGCACGCGGTTGCGCCGGACGAACTTCTGCGCGAGGTACAGCCGGCTTTCGGGCGCGGCTTCGAGGGGCTTGCCCTCCAGATATCGCCGGATGTCCGCCGCGAGCGACTCCGCGCTCGCGTACCGCCTCGTGCGGTCCTTGCGCAGCGCCTTCATCGGGATCCATTCCAGCTCCCGACGCAGCTCCACGGCGATCCGCCCGCGCTCGGCCCGGCGCGACTCGGTGATCGCCTCGACGGTCTTCGCGTCAACCGACACCAGCTTCGCGCTCGGCCGCGGCGCGTCCACATCACGGATAATGCGCTGGATCTCCGCATACCCGCCCGCGCGGAGCGTCTGAGCGTCGAACGGCAGCGTGCCGCTGAGCAGCTCATAGAGCACCGCGCCCAGCGAGTACACGTCGGCGCGTGTGTCGATGTCCATGTCGCGCATGTCGGCCTGCTCGGGCGACATGTATTCGGGGGTGCCGATGATCTGCCCGCGCTCGGTGAAGATGGTTTTGTCCGTCAGCGCGCTGCCGATGGCCTTGGCCACGCCGAAGTCGATGACCTTGACGACGTGCGCCGCGCGCTCGCCGCCGTGGGCGACGAGGATGTTGTTGGGCTTGATGTCGCGGTGGATCATGCCCTTCATGTGCGCGTGCTGCACCGCCTCGCACACGGGGATGAACAGTTCGAGCCTCTGGCGGATGGTCAGACGGTGCCGGTCGGCGAACGCGGTGATCGGCTCGCCCTTGACGTACTCCATCACGAAGTAGGGCCGGCCCGTCGCGGTGACGCCGCCGTCGAGCACGCGCGCGACGTTCGGATGGTCCATCACCGCCAGCGCCTGACGTTCCTGTTCGAAGCGCGCGACCACGGCCCGCGAGTCCATGCCCGGCTTGATGACCTTGAGCGCGACGCGCTGCACCATCGGTTCGCGCCGCTCGGCCAGCCACACCACGCCGAAGCCGCCCTCGCCGATGACCTCGAGCAATCGGTACGGGCCGATCGAGTCGCCCGCGCGCTCGGTCAGCCCCGTGCTCTCAAGCGCGCCCGAGCCCAGGCGCGAATCGCCCGGTAATGGAAGTGTGACGATGTCGGTCAGGCCCATGGCGCAAGTCTACCGGCGCCAACCAATGAAAAACCCGCACGGACTGTGCGGGTTTCATAAGAATTCAGACCGTTGGCCGAGGGGGCCGTGCGATCAGCTCTTGCGGCCCAGCACCCAGCCGACGACGGCGCACACCGCGACCAGGCCCGCCATGCCGCCGAGGACGGCAAAGAGGTTCTCGCCGAGCGTCACGAGCAGGCCGCCCTGCGACTGGCTGATCATGCCCAGGATCGCGGCGAGCGTGCCCAGGATCAGCGCGAAGACCGCGCCGATCGCCGCGCCGCCGACCAGACCCGAGCCCGCGCCGTCGTAGGGTTCCGCGGCGATCATCGCCATCGCGGGCATGGCGCCCGCGGCTTCGGCGGGAGCTGTTTCGAACAGGGCGCCGCCCTCGGCCGCGCCCACGCCCGCGAGCTCGCCGCCGCCCAAATCGCCACCAGCGTTGCTGCCGCCGATCGCCGGCTGCTGGCCCGAGCCGTAGACATCTTCCAGCAGCGACGCGCCCAGCGAGGTGTCGTCGCCGCGGGTCAGGTCGAGCATCGCGCTGCCGGCCTTGGAGCCCTCAGCCGCCGCGAGGGGCGAGCTGGTGATCCGCGTCACGGCGTTGGCGTCGGCGTCGTCGGTCGCGTCGGCGTCGAAGATCGAGATGCCCGTCTGCTCCTTGGCGTTGGGCGCGTCGGGGTTCATCGCGGGCGCCGAGCCCGACGAGGCCAGCGAGAACGTCTCGGGCTCATCGTCCGCCAGCGGGATCACGTCGTCCTCGCTCGTCCCGCCGATCAGGTTCACCTGGTCGGCCTTGAAGACCAGCTTGTCCTTGTCGCGGAACTCCTGAAGCTGACCCTTCTTCACGAGGCCCATCACCTCGTCGGTCGACATCTTCAGCTTCGCAGCGGCCTCTTCCAGCGAATAAAACATCTTGGCCATGACCAGCTCCGGCTCGAGTTCGCGACTGCCCCCATACACCCCACCCGCCCGCGGGCCGAGATTGTACCGGCTTGCCCGACACCGCGTCCCGGGCGCCGCCCATCCGCCTTTGAACACGCGCCCGCTCGAACAAGCCCCAAACAGTCCACGAAGTGTCCACAAGTTCCCACGATTCAGCTTTCGATGGGACGGCCTCGTCTGGTAGCGTCCGGCCATGAAGACGAACTCGTGGTCGGTTCCGCCCCTGTTCCCGCCGCTGCTCTTTGCGCTGGCCGCGGCGCCCGCCTTCGCCCAGCTCGCGCCCGGCGAAGCCGCGATGGCCTCGCGCGCCTTCGGCTCGGTCTATGGCCGCGCCTCACTCCCGCCCGCGATCGCGCCTCTGCTCTCGGGGCCCGACGGCGGTACCGCGGGCTTCCCCGTCCTCGGCGCCGGCCCGAGCCTTGCAGGCCCCTCGCTCTCGATCGTCGCGATGCCCGACGGGCGCATCGTCGCCGCGCCCTCGTTCAGCAGCTTCCCGGGCCGATTCCTCATCGACCCCGCGACGGGCAACCGCACGGTGCTTCCCGGCACCACGGTCGCGCCCTGGACCGGCGCAGGCGAGTTGATCGCCCTCGACAACGACACCATTCTCGCGCTCGCCGACGACTTCAACGCCGGGCCCACCGGCGACGGCAAGCTCATCCGCTATCACCTCCCCACCGCGACCAGCACGCTCGTCTCGGGCATCGCCCGCGGCAACGGGCCCGTCATGCACCGCCCGCGCTCGCTGGCGCGCCTCGATGAGAACACCGTGCTCGTCGGCGAGCTCGGGCCGGCCGCGTCCGTGCTGCCCGGCGCGGTGCTGTACTCCGTCAACCTCGCGACGGGCGACCGCACCCTCGTCTCCACCATCGCCGCCGCGGCGCCCTCGCGCTTCACCGCGACCAACGGCGTGCGCTCGGCCAACCGAAGCACGCTCGTTCTCCGCGGCACCGGCCCGACGCTCGACGCGGGCAACCGCGGTCTGGCTGTGCTCGGCTCGCGCGTCTTTGTCGCAGGCACCGCGCTCGCCCTGCCCAACAACGCGTTCCCGACCGGCATCCTCGAGATCGACCTCACGACCGGCAACCGCACGCTCGTGGTCGGCACCGGCGTGAACGGGAGCTCGACCGTCACCGCCCCCACCGCGCCCGGCACTCTGCCCGTTGTCCCCGACTCGCCCACGCAGCTTCTACCCTTCGGCGCCAGCGAGCTCATCTTCACCAGCACCTTCGGCCCCTCGCGCATCTGGGCGCTCAACCCCGACACCAAGGCCCTGCGCGTCGTCGCCGACCTTGATCCGCAGATCCTCCCTCCGCGTCGGGGCGCGATGCAGTTCTCAGGCCTGGCGCTGGCTCCGTGCGCGCCCTCGGGCGGCGCGGGTATCACGATCCTCAATCAACCCGTCAATACCAGCGCGTGCCCCGGCGGCGCCGCGAGCCTCGAGGTCGTCGTCGCGCCGGGCGTCTATCTCTACCAGTGGCGGCGCAACGGCACGCCGATCGACCCCGCCTCCAATCCCTCAGCCCTCACGCCGCGCTTGGCCTTTGCCGCCGTCGGACCCGACGACGGTGCCAGCTACGACTGCGTCATCACCTCCGCCTGCGGCAGCGTCACGACCGACAGCGCGGCCCTGGACTTCTGCCCCGCCGACGTCGATTGCTCGGGCTTCCTCGACAGCGACGACTTCGTCCTGTTCCTCGACCAGTACATCCGCGGCTGTGTGGGCCCGGGCGCCGACGTCTTCGGCCCCAACCCCGACTGCCTCCGCAACGCCGACTTTGATCTTTCCGGCTTCGTCGATGCCGACGACTTCGTCGTCTATCTCGCGGCCTACGGCCAAGGGTGCTGAAGCCCCGCCGCACGCGCGTACGCTCGGGCCTCGCGATGCCCGCGCCGATTGGCCCAACCCCGCCCGCGTTCCGTCGGCCCATTCTGCCCGCGCCGCTCGAGCGCATCGAGCTGGCGATCCCGCGCCTGCCCGAATCGCTCGAAGGCTTCACGATCCTGCACCTGACCGACCTGCACCTGCGCAAGGGCCGGTCTGTCCCCCCGACGGTTGCCGCGCTGCTCGAACACCTGCCCTCGCTGCCCGTCGATCTGGTCTGCCTGACCGGCGACTACGGGCACGTGCCGGGCGATGAGGCCGCGGCCTGCGAGGGCGTGCGGAGGCTCAGTCAGGCCTGGCGCGCGCGGCTCGGGGCGCTGGGGATCTTCGGCAATCACGACTCGCGCGACCTGCCCGCGATGATGCGCGCCCGCGTGCCCGGCGTGCGCTGGCTGAGCCACGGCACGCTCGACCTTGCGCCGGGCCTGCGCGTGCTTGCGACGACCTATCCCGAGGATGCGCTCGCGGCGCTCGGCGCCCGCGCCCCCGAGGGCGTCTTCACCATCGCGCTGATCCACTATCCCACCGAGGCGATCACGCTCAGCGCGCTGGGCGTGCCTCTGGCCCTCGCGGGGCACACGCACGGCGGGCAGGTCCGGCTCTCGCCCGAGTATGCGCCGCACACGAGCTGTGACTTGCCGCACGATCAGGCGGCGGGCCTGCTGCGCTTCGGCGCGACGCGCGTCGCGATCTCGCGGGGCCTCGGGCAGTCGGTCGCGGAGCTGCGGATCAACTGCCCGCCCCAGGCGCCTGTGTACGTTCTCAGGCGCGCGCCCGACGACCCTCCGCCCGGGGGCCCGAACGGATTCGTCAAGCTTCGATCGTGGTAAGCGGGGCCGAATTGCGTGGTGGTCGGGCGTGTTTCGTGTACGATGACGCCTCGATGGGCGCGACTCCGGACAACTGGGTGCTGGTGCTCGAACCGCTCGCGGGCCCCGCGATCGGGCCCGACGTGGTCTCGCTGCGCATCGATTCGGCCCGCCCGCAGGTCCTGGGCCGGGGCGCGCAGGCAGACCTCAAGCTCCCCGACGTCACCGTCTCGCGCCGGCATGCGCAGATCGCTCTCCGCGGCGACACCTGGGTGCTCACCGACCTGGAATCGCGCCACGGCACGGTGCTCAACGGGCTCTCGCTCACGCCCACGCAGCCCGCGCCCCTCGCCGACGGCGACACGCTCCGCATCGGGCCCTGGACCTTCCGCGTGCGCGACGAGCGCGAGACCGGCGCGATGGGCCCGCGCGCGACGCCCGCGGCCTTTGCGAGCCGCATCCGCACCAGCGACGACGCGGGCGCGGCCAAGGTGCTGCGCATCCCGCCCGAGCAACTCGCGCTCAAGGCTCAGGCGCGCTTTGACCTGCTCGCCGAATGTGCCGCGGCGATGACCGCCGTCGATTCCGAGCGCGAACTGGCCGCGCTGGTGCTCGACACGCTGCTCAAGGGCACGGGCTTTCCGCGTGCCGCGCTGATCCGCGAGGCCTCGGAAGGGGGCGAGCGCGTCGAGATCGTCGCGATGCGCGCCGCGCCGGGCTCTGGCTCCGCGGCCTCGGCCGGGCCGATGGGGCACGGCAATCTCGCGCAGGCGGTGACGATGGGCGGCCAGCTCTCGGCCGGCCCCGCGCCGTGGGCGACGCCCCAACTGTCCTCAGAGCTCAAGCCGGGCGGCCCGGGCTCAACGCTCGACGTGCCGATGGCTCAGGCGGCCGAGAAGCTCAACGTCAGCCGCACACTGCTCGAAGAGGCCAAGCGCACGGGGCAGGTGGTGAAGCTCGACCGCGACGCGGGGGGCGAGGCCGCGCCGAACTACGGACAGTCGGTGATCTCGCTCTCGATCCACACCGCGATCTGCGCGCCGCTGATGATGGACAGCACGCCTTTGGCCTATGCGTATCTCGACGCGCGGCAGGGCGAGGGCTCGGTCGCGCCCGATGCCGCGGCCTTCACGCAGGCCATGGCCAAGGTCTCCGCGCTCGCGCTCTCCAACCTCAAGCGCCGGGACCTTGAGCTGCGCCAGCGCAAGCTCGAGCGCGATCTGATCGGCGCGCGCGAGGCGCAGCGGTTCCTGATGCCTCCCGCGCAGGGCCGGCACGGGCGCACGCGCTACGTCATGCGCTCGCAGCCCGGGCGAATCGTCGCGGGCGACCTGTTCGACGTGATCGCGCTGCCCGGCGAGCGGTTCGCGCTGCTGCTGGGCGATGTCGAGGGCAAGGGCCTGGGCGCGGGCGTGATGATGGCCTGGGGTCAGACGCTGGTGCGCACGCTGCTGTCGCGGGGCGTGCCGCTGGCCGAGGCGCTGGCCGAGCTGAACACCACGCTGCTCTCGGGCGAGTTGCGCGGGCGGATGATCTCACTCTGGGCGGGCCTCTTCGACACGCGCACGGGCGAGGTCGAGTTTGTCGACGCGGGCCACGGGCATTGGCTGCTGCGCCGGGCCTCGGGCGGCGGCCCGGAGACCGTTGCCTGCGAGGGCTCGGTCGTGCTGGGCGTCGTGCCCAATGCCGAGTACGCGACGGAGCGACTCGCGCTCTCCGCCGGCGATCGGCTCATCGTCTACTCCGACGGCCTGCGCGAGCAGCTCTCGCCCGCGGGCGAAGAGTTCGGCCTCGATCGCATCCGCGAAGCGCTCGCGAGCGCGCAGACGCCCGTCGAGGACGTCTCGATGGCGTTCGGCGCGCTGTACTCCTTCGCCGCGCCGAGCAAGGTCGACGCGCTCGTCATGCGCTCGGCCACCGTCACCCCCGGCCTCAACGAAATCCCCCTCACCGATGACGTGACCGTCGTGTCGGTGACGGTGGAGTAAAGGTGGGGCCAATAGGGAGTGGCCAGTAGCCAGTGGCGACGGATTCGCGTTCACTCCCCACTGGCTATTCCCCACTGGCCACTGGCCCTGTTCTTATCCCTTCAACGACGCCATATCGATCACGAAGCGGTACTTCACATCGCTCCTGAGCATGCGCTCGTAGGCCTCATTGATCTGCTGCATTCGGATGAGCTCGATGTCGCACGCGATGCCGTGCTTCCCGCAGAAGTCCAGCATCTCCTGCGTCTCGGCGATGCCGCCGATCAGCGACCCCGCCAGGTGCTTCCGCGGCATGATCAGGCTGAACGCCGCGACCGGCTGGGGCTTGGGCGGCACACCGACCATCACCAGCGTGCCGTCGAGCTTCACCTGCGCCAGCAGCGCGTTCACGTCGTGGTCCGCCGAAACCGTGTCGACGATCAGGTCAAAGCTCCCCGCGTGCTTGGCCATCTGCGCCTCATCGCGCGAGATCACCACCTCGTGCGCGCCCAGGCGCTTGGCGTCGGCCGCCTTGCCCTCGCTCGTCGTGAACAGCACCGTGTGCGCGCCCATCGCCCGCGCGAACTTCACACCCATGTGCCCGAGGCCCCCCAGGCCCACGATGCCCACCTTCTTCCCAGGCCCAGCCTTCCAGTGCTTCAGGGGCGAGTACGTCGTGATCCCCGCGCACAGCAGAGGCGCCGCCGCCGACGGGTCCAGGTTCTTGGGCACCTTCAGCGTGAAGGCCTCATCGCACACGATCCGCTCGCTGTACCCGCCGTAGGTCACAGGCCCGCCGCCGGGAACCTTGTCGGCGCTGTTGTAGCTGAACGTCGGCCCGCCCGGCGTCTGGCAGAACTGCTCGAGCCCGCGCTGGCAGTGCGCACACGACCGGCACGAATCCACCAGGCACCCCACCGCCGCCAGATCGCCCACCTTGAACTTCGTCACCTTCGCGCCCACGCGCGTCACGCGCCCGAGGATCTCATGCCCCGGCACGATCGGATACTGCGTCCCCCCGCCCCACTCGTTGCGGGCCATGTGCAGATCGCTGTGGCACACGCCGCAGAACAGAATGTCGATCTCCACGTCCTTCTCCAACGGCTCACGCCGCGGGATCGAGTGCGGACCCAGGGGCGACGTAGCAGACTGCGCGGCAAAGCTCTTCACGGCCATGCGAATCTTCGCTTTCTCCCCCGATCACCCCGCAGTCTAGTGCGGCGCATCGGGCGGAGGCGGCGAAGGCTTGGACTCGGCGGTCTGCGCCGCAGCGCTCGCAGGCCGGGTGATCGCCTTCCCGCACTCGGGGCAGATGGGGCCAGTGACGCCGGAAACGTCGTACAAGCATTCGGTGCAGACGTGGCCCGTTGCGATGAGGCGCTTGCGCCTCCGCGCGTGCCGCACTCCCCAGATGGAGAGAGTGATCTGTACAACGATGCTCACCACCATCGCCGCCGTCGTGAACGGCTGGATGGCGCGTGCGGGGACGCCCCAGACTGTCGCGTTGCTGTTGCGTGTGTTCACCGTGTGGACGTACAGCGAGATCGGGATCACCACGACCGCATACATCATCCACAACAACCAGGCGCGGGCCCACGGATCGTCAGAGAGGAAAGCGCGAAGTTGCCGACTTCGGCGCCTTCGCCGCGCCGCGATCGCTGGCTCTTCCCCCCCACTCACGGCGTGTTCTCCGAGCCTTTAGCCGGCAACTGCGTCGGTCGTCGGCCCGGCAGCGTCCGTTCGATCGCCTCGCCGCACTCGGGGCAGCGGGTGATCGAGTAGTCGCCCGTGTCATACTCGCAATGCGGACAGAGCGGGCCAAGCTCGCCCGACCACAGCGCACGCCCTCGGCGCTCGGATTTGTACAACTCCCACAAAATCGGCAAGCAAGCGAGCGACGCCAGCGCGCTCCCGCCCAGCAACATCCCATCGCACAGCAGCGGCACAGGAATGCCCATCACCGTGTCACTCGGATCAAACAGCCGGAGCGGAAACGATGCGAGCGCAAACGCAAAGCCTGTACGGCCGATCACCAGCACCCACTCGGGTGGCTCGATCAGTCGCTCGCCGCGAGTGCTCCGATTACGCCCCACCGCTTCCCCCCGCCCCCTCACGGCGCCACGAGCTGCGCTTCGCCCGCCGACAGATTCAGCGTCCCCGTCGCGTTGAACGGCACCGTCGGCCTCCGCAGCCCCGAATCGAACAGAATCTCCGCGATCTCGCCCGGCGTCGTGTACCCAAGCTCGCCCCGCAGCGCGTACCGGAACGTCCCCGTCGGCGCGGCCTGCCCCTCGGCCAGCGGGATCGACACCGGCAGCGTCAGCCGCTGCGTCCCAAAGCGCCTCAGCGTCGCCTCGGGCGAGCGGAAGCCCGCGAACACGGGCCGGCCGTCGAGCGCGAGCGCGTAATTGAACTCCCGCAGCGGCAGC
>JANRKN010000163.1:0-8529 GCA_033763435.1 Planctomycetota bacterium | reverse complement strand
GCTTCCTTGACCGACTCGGCGACGGTGCGGAGCTGATCAACGGCGGCGGGGCGCTGAAGGTCGGCGGCGGCGAGCATGACGGAGCGGTTCTTTCGGCGCAAGTACGCCGCGAGCTTGCCGCACGTCGTCGTCTTGCCCGAGCCCTGGAGGCCCGACATCATGACGATCGTGGGCCCGGGCGCGATGCGCATGATGGGCTCGGCGAGCGCGCCGCCGGATGCCTTGGCGGGCGCCGTGAGCCCGGCGATCTTGGGCACGCCCGCGGGCAGGCCGCTGGCGAGGGGAGACGTTTGGGGCTCGGCCGTCTCGGCCGCGGGCTCGCCCCCGAGCAGCTCGACGAGTCGGCGGTGGACGATGCCGATCATCTCCTGGCCGGGCTCGAGGCTCTTAGTCACCTTGGTGCCGACGGCATCGGCAAGCACATCCGCGGTGAACTTGTCGACGACGGTCTGGTTCACGTCGGCGTCGATCAGCGCCCGGCGGACGTCCTCCATCGCTTCGCGAACGTTGCTCTCCGAGATCTCGGCCTTGCCGGAGAGCTTGCGGAACAGATTGCCGAACCCATCGCTCAGACGCTCGAACATGGCACCACTCTCCGGCGCGGAATACACCGCGCGGTGACGAACAATCACCGGTTCAGGGCTTGACCGGGGCAAGCATAGGCGATGACCGCTCAGGCCCGCTTGGACTTGAGCCAGGCGTGGAGCCTGGGCGCGTCCCACGCGTTGGGGCAGTTGCCGCGCGTCAAGCCGCCGCGCCGCGCAGTGAGCACGCCGAAGCGCAGGTTGTCGTAGTCGGCGCGCTCGTGAACGTCGCAGTCGATCGTGACCAGGCACCCCGCGCGCTGGGCGGCGCGGACGTGGCTGTCGCGCAGATCGAGCCTCATCCAGTGCGCGTTGACCTCGAGCGCGACGCGGTGCTCGCACGCCGCGGCGATCAGTTCGTTCATCGCGGGCGCCAGGCCCGGGCGACGATTGATCAGCCGCCCCGTCGGATGCCCCACGATGTGCACCAGCGGATGTCGGATCGCACGCAGCAGCCGCTCGGTCGCGACGCCCGGCTCCTGCGACAGCGCGGCATGGGGGCTGGCGACGACCACGTCGAGCTGCGCGAGCAGTTCATCGTCGTAGTCCAGCGTGCCGTCGGCGAGAATGTCGACTTCCGAACCCGCGAGGATCGAGATGCCCTCGATCTGCGCCGCGGCCTCGCGCACGTCGCGGATGTGCTGGCGCAGCCGCTCGGGCGAGAGCCCGCCCGCGACGGCCGAGGACTTGGAGTGGTCGGTGACGGCGATCGTGTGAAAGCCGCGGGCCTTGGCCTCGCGCGCAAGTTCGAGGATGGAAAGAACACCATCGGACGCGGTCGTGTGCGCGTGCAGCTCGGCGCGGATGTCTTCGAGCGCGATCAGGTCCGCGGGCGGCGGCGCGTCCAGCTCGCCCTGCGCCTCGCGCAGCTCGGGCGGAATCCACTCGAGCTCGAGCGCGCGGAACACCTCCGCCTCGTCGCGCGAAGCCACGGGCGCGATGCCCTTGCTTTGAGGCGGTGTCGGATCCGCCGGATCGTTGGGGAACAGGCCGTACTCGTTCAGCGTCAGCCCGCGCTTGAGCGCGCGCTGGCGCATGAGCACGTTGTGCTCCTTCGAGCCCGTGAAGTACATCAGCGCGGCGCCGAACGATTCCCGCGGCACGAGGCGAAGATCGAGCTGAATCTCGGGCCCTCCACCAGCATCCCCGCCCGCAGCCCCAGCCTGATCCTTCGGTCCCCAGCGCCCGAGCTCGAGGGCCAGCCCCGCGCGTACAGACACCTTGCTCTCACCGGAGGCGAGCACCGCGTGAACGCCCGGCAGCTTCGCGAAGGCCGCGGCGATCTCCGCGTGCTGCGCGGGCGAAGCTGCGCAGGCCAGCAGGTCCACGTCCGCGATCGTTTCCTTGCCCCGGCGCAGCGAACCGGCGACCTCCGCGCGCTCGACGCCCGGCAGCGCGCGCACCGCACGCAGGAACCGCTCGGCGACGGGCATCACCATGCCGATCGATAGCCGCTGATTGCTCGACTTGGCAAACGCCAGCGACTCGCGGATCTTCGCGACCGACTTCTCGCCCATGCGAGGCAGCTTCAGGATCGATCCGTCGGCGATGATCCGCTCGAGCCCCGCGAGGTCCGTCACGCCCGCGTCGGTCCAGAACATGCGGACCGTCTTGGGCCCCAGGCCCGGGATGTTCAGAACCTCCAGCAGCCCGGCGGGGACTTGCTTTCGCAGCTCCGCCAGCTCGGAGATCGCGCCCGAAGTCTGCAGCTCGACGAGCTTGTCGGCGATCTTGGGGCCGATGCCGTCGATGGTCTGAAGGTCGGCCTTGGACAGCGCGGAGAGATCGTCGGGATGGCCGTCGATCGTGCGCGCGGCGCGGGTGTGCGCGTTGACCTTGAACGAGTTCTCTCCCAGCAGTTCGAGGAGCTTCGCGATCGTCTCGATCGCCTCGACCGCGGCGGAGTTGAAGGGGCTGACAGCCATGCGCGATGGTACGACGATCGGTCGCTCAGGCCCGCCCGAGCCAGTCGCGCGCAAGCCAGTCACGCGCAAGGTCGATGTCGTCGCGCGTGAGTTCGTGCCCGGCGCTCAGCACCTCGTGCCGAACATCAATGCCGCGCTCTCGCAGCATCGAGGCGAGGCGCTGGGCGTTGGGCAGGGGCAGGATCGGGTCGGTCCGGCCCGAGACGATGAGCGTGCGGCCTGACGTGTTGATCGGCGGCGCGTCTTCGACGGTGACCATCGCCCGCCAGAGAATGGCCGAGCGGAGCGCGCCGGGGTGAAGGAGCATCATCGCGGCGGCGGTGTTCGCGCCGTTGGAGTATCCGAGCGCAGTGAGCTGCGCGGGGTCGATCGCGTAGTGCTCGATCGCCGCGGTGAGCCAATCTCGCAGCGCTAGGACGCGCACGCGGAGATCGTCGAGGTCAAAGACGCCCTCCGCGAGGCGCCTGAAGAACCGGGGCGCGCCGCGCTCGAGCACGTTGCCACGCGGGGAGAGAATCGCGGCCTGCGCGTCGACGTGCCGGGCGAGGGGCACCAGGTCGTGCTCGTCGCCGCCTGTGCCGTGCAGCAGCAGAAGCGTCCGGCCCGAGGGGCCGGGATGGAAGACGTGGGTGTGCAGCTTGAGCGCGGCATGGTCCGGCATGGCTCGGCCTCCTCGAACCCATCGGCATCCTCACGCGGAGCCGATTCCCTGTTTCAACACGTTTGATGCCCGCCGGGCGCTCAGCGTTTCTGCGCGAAGCGGTCGCGCTGCTCGACGGCGAGCCGGTCGCAGCGTTCGTTCTCCGGGTGCTCGGCATGGCCCCGCACCCAGTGAAAGTTCACGACATGCTTGGCGCGGAGGCCGTCCAGCGTCTGCCAGAGGTCCACGTTCTTCACGGGCTTCTTGTCGGCCGTCTTCCAGCCCTTGGCCTTCCAGCCCGCAAGCCACTCGTTGAGCCCCTTCAGGACATACTGCGAGTCCGAGTACAGGTCGACCAGCGACGGGCGCGTGAGCGCGCCCAAGCCCTCGATCACGGCCTGCAGCTCCATGCGGTTGTTGGTGGTGTCGGGCTCGCCCCCCGCGCGCTCGATCTCGGAGCTTGACGCGGGATGCCTGAGCACGAACGCCCAGCCGCCCGGGCCCGGATTGCCCGAGCACGCGCCGTCGGTGAACAGCTGAACATGCGGCAAGTCGGACCGGTCCTCCGGTCGCACAACGGACTTGGACAGCGCGCGGGGCGTGGCGCCTCGGGGGTGCATAGGGCTTCGAGCGTAGGTGGCCACGGGCCCGCTCAAGGCAAGCTCAGACCTCGACCTGCTCACACTCGGGCAGGCTCGGCGGCGCCCAGGTGCCAGGTCGCGCGCTCCAGCGCCATGTCGTGCGCCTGGTGGTACGCGGTGCCCAGCTTGGCCCAGTCAAAGTCCCACGAGTGCCGATCAACCTCGTTGCGCAGCGCGATGCGCTCGCGGCGGTCCATCTTGCAGAAGTTGAGCAGGCGCCAGGCCATGTCGGCCGCGGCCTCGTGATAGCCGCGCCCGCGCCGGTTGAGCACCGTCATGCCCCAGTGGTCGTGATCGGGGTACGTCTCGTGCACAAACCGCCCGAACCCCGCCAAGTCGCTCGTCATCGCGGGCACGCCCATCGCCAGGCACTCCAGCGGCGTGTAGCCCCACGGCTCGTAGCGGCTCGGGAAGATGCCCAGGTGACAGCCCCGCACGAACTGGTCGTACTCGATGCCCCACAACCGGTTCGTCGGCGTGATGAAGTCGGGCGAGTACACCACCTTGACCGGATCCTCGGGCCGATTGATCAGACCCAGCGTCCGCAGGTGGTTCAGCACCGGATCGGTCGCGTCGTCCTCGAGGATGTGCGTCACGACCACCGGCAGGCAGTGCTGCTTGAGCGCGTGCTGCGCCCGGCGATAGCGGAGCATCCAGTACTCGTCGACGAGGTCATCGAGCACGAGGCGCCCGCCTGCCGCCGCACGCCAGAAGAGCTTCTCGTGTACGCCGTCGGTGATCTCCTTGCAGACCTCCGAGAGTTCGTTCAGCACGCCGCGCTTTTCCATGCACAGCGGGTTGAGGCTGCGC
This sequence comes from Planctomycetota bacterium, assembly GCA_033763435.1. GTDB lineage: Bacteria > Planctomycetota > Phycisphaerae > Phycisphaerales > UBA1924 > JANRKN01. The sequence goes on along the minus strand of JANRKN010000163.1, from coordinate 3,929 downwards.
GTCGGGCGCTTGCTGATGATGAAGAACACGACGGTCTTGCCCAGGTTCGCGGCCTTCAGCTCCGCGTTCAGGCGCGCCATCGCCTCCAGGCACAGGTCAAAGCCCTTATTCGCAGGCTCAAACCGCCCCGAGGTGAAGAAGTACAGCGTCTTGTCGAGGTCAAACGAGTACGACGGGAAGAAGTGTCCGCAGGTGAAGCGGTGGATCGCTTCCTTGAACTCGCCGTGGAGGCGCTGCTGGTCGTGCACCGCGTTGTAGCGCGAGATGTTCAGCCCGTTGGGCAGGATCAGATCGACCTTGCGCCCGAGCAGCGAGGCGCATTCCTCGGCCGTGATGCTCGACACCGTCGTGAACACGTGCGCGCCGTGGGCGCAGGCACGCTCGATCGCGTGCTGCGTGCGCACGTTGTACCGCGCGGCCTCGGCGCGATCGTCGAGGAACGGCAGGATGTCGTAGAAGTTCTCGGTGTTGCTCGCAATGTACCGCCCCAGCAGCGTCGCGTGCGTCGTGAACACCGTCGCGATCGGCAGCCCCGCCCGGCGGAGCATCGGGATCGCCAGGCCCCCCATCCACTCGTGGAAATGCGCGATAATCGGCGCCGAACCCGCCGACGTGCCGCCCGCGGCGGTGCCGACCGCACCGACCGTTCCCGTACGAGCCCCCCGCATCGATGCGTCCCGCGCCTCGACCAGCGCCCGCATCAGACGCTCGCACCGATCCGCGAAGGTGATCACCCCATCGATCAGCCCGTCGCCAGTGGGCGATTCGATCCCGTGCTCGGACCAGAGTCGGAACTTCGCGACGTCGAGCTCGGAGGCGTTCATCCCGTGCTCGATGAGCAGGACCCGCGGCCGGCCCGAGACGAGCCACCGCCCGTGGTGCACCGTGATGCCCTGATCCTTCAACGCCTGAATCGCCTGCGCGACAAACCCCACCGGGCGCGAAGGTTCAAACTCCAAGTCCGCCTTGGCCTTTTCGTAGGGGCCGACGAGGAAGTATCGATCGCCCCAGCGCTCGATCATCTGCGGCGCCTTGGAGCGGATCACCTGATAGATGCCACCGACCTGATTGCACACCTCCCAGGCCACCTCGAAGAGGTAGGGCAGCGCGGGGACGTTCACCGCGAGCGCGGCAAGGTCGCGCGAGGGTGCGGGCGGGGTCGGTCGGCCGTTGGAAGAAGAGTCCCCCATAGGGTGCCCGATGGTACCGCGCACGCGCGACCAAACGCAGAAACGTGCGCGCAGATCGATGTGGATGAATAACGCGCGGATGGACGCTCCGCACGTCCGCGAACGTGCGCAAGGCTTGCCGAGTTTGGCCAGCGCCCCGGCCCCTCCCCAGCCGACAGGCCCCGGACGACCTTCACCACGGTTTCACACGCCCGGGGCGTAGACGACTGGGCTGCTCACCGCCTCCCCCCGCGAGGAGCGATACCCTCGCGCGTGAGCACCACCCCCACCACCCCCACCAGCCCCTCCACCCTCCCTCCGACCGCTCCGGCTAACGGCTCTGCCCGCGTGCACCGGGTGGAAGTCCGGACCGCGCCGCACCGTGCCGACCCGCGGGGCGAAGCGCTCGCGCGCGAGGCACAGACCCGCGGCATGAAGCTCGGCCAGGTGCGATCGGCTCGCGTCTACCTGATCGAAGCGGACCTCGACCCGAATCAGCTCGAGCGCGCGGCCAAGGGGCTGCTCGCCGATCCGGTCGTCGAGACGTTCGCGCTCGGCGCGGGCCAAGCGTTTGCCGGGGGCGCAGTGGTGGAAGTGCATCCGCTGCCGGGCGTGATGGACCCGGCCGCGGCCTCGGTGAGTTCGGCGCTGCGCGATCTGCTCGGACTGCCCGCCGACCCGATGGTCTCGACCGCGACGCGCTTTGAGCTCGAAGGCGCGACCGAGGCGCAGGCGCGTGAGCTCGCGCAGGCCGCGCTCGCCAACCCGCTGATCCACGGCATCTACACCGCGACGCACGTGCCCGCGACGCTGCCCCGCGGCCATGAGGCGGCGTTCGCCGTCCGCGAGATCCCCATCCGCGATCTCAACGATGAGCAGCTCACGCGCCTGTCGCGCGACGCGCACCTGTTCCTCTCACTCGACGAGATGCGGGCGATCCGCGAGGAATACCGCCGGCTCGGGCGCGAGCCGCGGGACATCGAGCTCGAAACCCTCGCCCAGACCTGGAGCGAGCACTGCGTGCACAAGACGCTCAAGTCGACCGTGCGCTTTGAATCGCTCGACGACGACGACGCGCTGCTGTACCAGGGCCGGCCCGGCGTGGTGCCCAACCCCGACGGGACGTTCACGATCAACAACCTGCTCAAGTCGACCGTCGCCGCGGCGACCTTCAAGCTCATCGAGGACGGCGTCGACTGGACCCTCTCGGTCTTCAAGGACAACTCGGGCGTCGTCGAGTTTGACGAGCGCTGGGGCGTGTGCATCAAGGTCGAGACCCACAACCACCCGTCCGCGCTCGAGCCCTACGGCGGCGCAGCGACGGGCATCGGCGGCTGCATCCGCGACGTCATCGGCACAGGCCTGGGAGCCAAGCCCATCGCCTCGACCGACGTCTTCTGCGTCGCGCCCTTTGACACCGAGCTGCCCCCGGGCGTTCTGCCCCCGCGCCGGACGCTCACGCAGGTCGTCGCGGGCGTGCGAGACTACGGCAACCGCATGGGCATCCCGACGGTCAACGGCGCGGTGCAGTTCGACGCGCGCTATGTCGGCAATCCGCTCGTCTTCTGCGGGTGCGTCGGGCTCATCCCGCGCGACAAGGTCAAGGGCCAGGCCCGCGCGGGCGACCGCATCATCGCCTTGGGCGGGCGCACGGGGCGCGACGGGATCCACGGCGCGACGTTCAGTTCCGCGGAGCTTGAGCACACCAGCGCCGACGAATTCAGCCATGCGGTGCAGATCGGGAACGCGATCGAGGAAAAGCGCGTGCTGGACGCGATCCTGCGGGCGCGGGATGCTGCGGGGGGATGTCTGTACTCGGCCATGACCGACTGCGGCGCGGGCGGGTTCAGCTCGGCGGTCGGCGAGATGGGCGGAGCGCTGGGCGCGCGCGTCGATCTCGACAAGGCCCCGCTCAAGTACGCGGGTCTGACCTACACCGAGATCTGGATCTCGGAAGCTCAAGAGCGCATGGTGCTCGCGGTGCCCGCGCGGAACGTCCCGGCCCTGCGGGCCATTTGCGCCGAGGAGCACGTCGAGCTCGCGGACCTGGGCGAGTTCGGCACGCCGAACGCCGAGCTGATCCTGAACTATCGGGGGCAGGAAGTCGGGCGGATGTCGATGGAGTTCCTGCACGAGGGCATCCCGACGCCGACGCGTGAAGCGCGCTGGAACGCGCCGAGCATCAGGCCCCTGCCCCGGCCTCGCGCAACGCCGACGGTGTCTGAGGCGCTGCTGAAGCTCCTGAGCCATCCGACGATCGCGAGCAAGCAGTCGATCATCCGCCAGTACGACCACGAGGTGCAGGGCGCGACGGTTGTGAAGCCTCTGGTGGGGCCGCTGGGCGCCGGGCCCAGCGACGGCGCGGTGATCGAGCCCGTGCCGGGCGAGAAGTCGCGCGACGGCTTCACGCCCCCGCCCACCAAGGGCATTGCACTCGCCTGCGGCCTCGCGACCAACCTCGCCGACCCCGACGCCGGGGGCGACCCGTATCAGATGGCGCTGGCGGGCATCGATGAGTGCGTGCGCAACCTCGTGTGTGTGGGCGCCGACCCAGCGCGCATCGCGATTCTCGACAACTTCTGCTGGCCCAGCTGCGGGAAGCCGGACAATCTCGGCTCGCTCGTCCGCGCGGCGCTTGGGTGTTATGACGGTGCGCTCGCCTAGCGCACGCCGCCCGTTTCGGGCAAGGACTCGCTCAACAACCAGTTCACATACCAGGACCCCGCGACGGGCCAGAGCCGCCCCAACGAGACCCCGCCC
>JANRKN010000162.1:0-28761 GCA_033763435.1 Planctomycetota bacterium | reverse complement strand
CTGGAGGATCGTCTGGCCTGGCGAGAAGTCGGTCTTGACGCCGTTGATCGTGATGCTGGGCATGCGTCGCGATGGTAGACGCGCGGAGGCCGCCCGCGCAGAGCCCGTGCGGTTCCCGCCCAATCGCCGGACGGAGGGACTCAGACCGCCCGTCAGGCGCCCACCGAGATCGGCGCGATTCGACTGGCCGAGCGTCGCCCCTCGAGCGGGCGCGAGGCGACGGGGTCGCGGATCCAGCCGCCGCCTCCAGAAATCGATCGGGCGGCTCATCACCCTCGAAACCCCCTGCGAAGAAGATCGCGGTTATCGGCACATCGTGGGCATTTAGTCCCAGGCACAATCACCGGTTCGACATGATTCTGGAGGGCAAACTGTCGAAATCGGTGGCCAACTCCGCATCATTGGGGCTGTCGGGCGGGTTTCCAAAGCTTTCCGCCCGACCAACTTACGGGTCTTTACTGAAGAGGAGAGAGTGACATGAACTTGATCAAGTGCGCGATGGTCGCGTCGGTGGCCGGTCTGACCTCGGTGTCTTCGGCGGGCATTGCCATTCAGTCGTTTGCCCCGGCGAGCACCGAAGGCCTCGGGGCCTTCACCGGCTCGTTCGACTACGTCGCGAGCAACGCGACCCAGGGCACGCTGACCATCACGCTGACCAACACGAGCCCGGTCGCCAACGGCGGCTTCCTGACGGCGTTCGTCTTCAACGCTGTGAACTCGGTCACGAACCTGACGCTGTCGACCGCCCCGGCGAACTTCTCGCTGAGCTCGGGCGTGACGGCTTCGCCCTTCGGAACGTACCGCTACGGCGTGTCGACCAGCTCGAGCTTCGAAGGCGGCGGGAACCCCAATCGTGGCCTGGCGGTTGGCGCGACGGGCACGTTCGTCTTTGCCGTCACTTCGACCAACGCGCTGGCGCTGAGCGAGGCGTCGTTCCTCACGGGCGCGAACGACTATCCGTTCGTGGTCCGCTTCCGCGGCTTTGAGAACGGCGGGTCGGACAAGGTCCCGACGCCGACGCCGGGCTCGCTGGCGCTGGGTCTGATCGCGGGCCTGACGGCCGCGCGTCGCCGCCGCGCCTGAGTTGGAGGCCGGTTCGGCCATCCAACCATCTCTGTGCTTCTCCCAAGCCGCCCCCGCGTCCGGGGGCGGTTTTCTTTGCGCAGCACCGACCTCTCCAAGCCGCACAGGCCGCACAACCCCACCGACCTGCCCCGGCATCCACCGGCCGGGCGGTCAGGTTGCGGGCGGGTTCGGGTTTGCCCGGACATGTTGGAGAGGCTCGATCGCCGGATGAGGACGGAACCGTCCCCCGACGCTCGGCGCATGGCTTGGCGTGGAGGCACACCTCGGCGCAGGGCCGGAGAGGAATTGAGAGATGAAGACGTCGTTGATGATCGCCGCGGGTCTGGTGTCGGGCCTGGCCGCGAGCGCGCAGGCGGGGATCGTGCTGCAGTCCAACCCCGCGCAGAGCACCAGCGCGCTGGGCGCCTATCTCGCGGACCTGAGCTACGTCTCGCAGACCGCCACGACCGGCAAACTGACGATCGCGATCACGAACACCACCCCCACCGCGCTGGGCGGCTTTCTGACGGCGCTGGTCTTCAACACGCCGGGCTCGGTCTCAGGCGTCACGCTCGCCAGCGGCCCGACCAACTTCTCGCTGATCTCCAACGTAAGCGCCTCGCCCTACGGCACCTACGCCTATGGCGCCTCGACCAGCAGCTCCTTCGAGGGCGGCGGCAACCCCAACCGGGGACTGGCCGTCGGGGCGTCCGGAACGTTGGTCTTCAACATCACCGCGAGCAACGCCGCGACGCTCACGGCCTCGAGCTTCCTGATCGGCGGCGACGACGCCTTCGTCGTGCGATTCCGCGGGTTTGCCAACGGCGGCTCGGACAAGGTTCCGGGCACGATCGTCCCCTCGCCTGGCTCGGCCGCGCTGCTGGGCCTGGCGGGCCTGTCGTGCGCCCGCCGGCGCCGCGGCCAGAAGTAACGTCCGGTCCGACTCGCTTGAACTCCAACACACGATGCCGCCCCCGGTTGCTCGGGGGCGGCTGTTCTTTGGACTCATAACACAATTCCGGTCCATTCTCGGACGGATCACAACCCGGGGTTCTCCGCAGATCTCAGGACGATTCGCCGAAGATCGCGTGCATTCTGCGCATGAACCGGGCACAATGCGGCCCCCGTGCGGATGGGAGGTCGGCGGGGGACTCGTCGCGATGAGCGTCGGGGCATGATGAGCTCATGCTGATGTGTTATGAAGCGCGCGCCACGGAAGGTGCGGGCGGGCGATCGGTCTTGCTTCCCGGACGTTCCGGGGTGTTTACCCGACCATCCGCCCGGCAGGGGCCTCGCAGGCGCTACCACCGCGGGAACTCCTGTGGGGGATCTGGCGCGCGGAGTGGTGATCTGTACCCGTCGAGGCACCTTGTCCAAGCGGGCGGGGATTGGGCGGGCGGGGATCGGACAGGTGGGGTTGGGGTGGGTGGTGATCGGACAGGTGGGGACGTGGGTGGGGTGGGGAGTTGAGAGAGCACAAGCAGGCCGCGGCGGTTTGGGGCGTGTGTTTCCCGTCCCGCGGCCCTGCCCAGAGGAGAGTGAGAGAGATGAACCGCCTTGTGAACATGACCGTTCTGAGCGTCCTGACCGTCACCTCGGGCGCGGCGTTCGCCGGCCCGACCTTCTACGCGACCAACGCCTCGGGCACCACCAGCGTGCTCCACGGCGGAAACCGCGAGCTGACCCGCATGGCCTTCACCGGCGCCTCGAACAGCTTCGGCGGCGCCGAGTTCCTGTCGTTCACCGACGGCCGCCTGACGAACAACGTCGGCAGCTACGGCTGGAACGACGCGATCGGCCGCGATGTCAACGGCAACAACAACCACTCGGGCAACCCCGACCGCGCCGACACCGCCACGGCCTTCCTGGGCGAGGCGGGCAAGACCGGCACGCTCCGCGAGGTCTTCGGCGAGTTCAACGGCTACAAGAACATGTCCTACATCATCGATGGTGAGGACAACGGCGCCTGGACCCTCGACCTGCTCTTCGGCGGCAACCGCCTCTTCAGCGCCGACGCCGACCACCGCACCGTCGATCTCGCGATCGTCGAGCGCGGCGGCAACAGCGATCTGCGCATCCGCGGCATCCGCCAGGACGGCTCGGTCACCGACGCGATCATGATGATGCGGGCGCAGACCGGCCGCGCGGGCTGGACGCTCGACACCCTCGAGATCGGCGGCGCGCAGAACGTCGTCGGTGTGGGCATCAGCCTCGACGCGACGTGGGCGAACCTCAAGGGCTTCCGCTTCGAGGCGGCCAACGGCATGAACGGGCCGGACCTCGTGGCCGTCGGCGTGGGCGCGAACAACATCGTCCCGACCCCGGGCTCGATCGCGCTCCTCGCCGCCGCGGGCCTCATCGCGGGCAAGCGCCGGCGCAAGTAAGCCTGGTCGGCCCCCGCGACCGCTTCAGTTTGGATTCCTCCCCGCAGGCCCGGCGCACCGCGTCGGGCCTGTGGTTTTCCGGATCACTCATTCACGCCCAGGTCGCGCTTGGTGAACAGCGCCTCAAAGCGCAGCCCGGCCTTCTCGACGTTCTCGCGCGCGCCCTCGAGCCGGTCGATCGTCGCGATCAGCACGGGTACCTTGGCGCCCGCGGCGCGCAGCACCTCGACGGCCTCGAGCGCCTGCCCGCCGGTGGTCGCGACGTCTTCGAGCAGGAAGACGGACTCGCCCGCGTTCAGCGCGCCCTCGAGCTGCTTGGCCGTGCCGTAGTCCTTCTTCTTGTTGCGGATGAAGATGCTCGGCAGCCCGGTCTTCAGCGAGGCCGCGGTGACCAGCGGGATGCCGCCCAGTTCCGCGCCCGCGAGGCGGTCGCACGCGATGCCCTCGGCGCGGAGCGCGCGGACGCGCTCGGCGAAGAGGTCCGCGAGCGGGTCGAGCACCTCAGGACGTGTCGAGAACAGATACTTGTCGAGGTAGTACGAACTGGTCCGCCCCGAACGGAGCGTGAACGTGCCCCGCAGTAGCGCGACCGAGGCGATGGCCTGTGCAACCGAGGTTCGGCGGTCCGAAGGAGTGCTCATGGTCGAGCCTAGTCATGGCCGAGCCGGGGCGTTCGCAATCGCGCGCCCGCGGCGGCGTTCGGCGGGGTGAGTCTGACTTACCGCGGAGGTGTTCTATGGGGCGTGTTCACACAGGACGGGCGGGGATCATCGCGGCGTGCGTGGGCCTGACTGCGGGCCTGCCTGCGGGCATGACGGTCGGCTGGGCGTCGGCCTCGGCGTGGGCGGCGCAGCCCGAGCAGCCCGCCCAGCAACCCGCCGAGAAATTGCCGGAGAAGTCCGCCGACGGCTCGGCCGCGCCGGCGCCCGAAGGCAACGTGCTCGGCGGCCCCACGGTGACCGAGGCCGAGTCCGGTCCCGCGTCGCTGATCGAGCGCGACTTCATGGGCAAGGTCAAGCGGCTGGAGCAGCCCGCCGAGGAAGCGGCGCTCGCGCGCCTGAAACTCGACGCGGCGACCCGCGCGAAAGTCGACGGCGTGCTCAACGCCCGCGCCGCCAAGCTCGACAAGATCGTCATGGCCAACATCACGCTGCTGCTCAAGGCCCAGAGCGCGCAGGCGACCGGCGACCGCGCCGAGCAGGCCGATGTTGTCCGCGAACTGGGCGAGGCGCTCAAACCGCTTCGCGAGGGTGGGCGGCTGCGCGATCAGCTCGCGGCCCAGCTTCCGGAGAAAGAGCGCCGGGAGTTCACGCGGATGGTCGACAGCTACTGGCGCGCCATCGTTGACGAAGGCGTGAAGGAGAACGAAGCCTCGGGCAAGCGCGAAGGGCGACTGGGCGTCTTCAGCCGCGAGGCGCTCAAGGCGTTGGGCACGGAAGTGAAGCGTTCCTACGAGCGACAGATTCAGTCGCGCCTTGCGGACCTTGAGAGCTTCATGAAGGTGCTGGACCTTCCGCCCGAGCGCGATGCGCGCGTTCGGACGGTCATCTCGCAATACGCCCAGCAGGCGCTGATCAAGCCCGACACGATGGGCTACGGCGACGCGAAGGCTCGCCGGACGCTGTTCAACGACGTGCTCAAGGAACTCACGCCCGAGGAACGCCAGCGGCTTCTGGCCGAGCTGGCCAGGCGGAGCCGGGGGGAGACCGGGGCCGAGTAGTTCGGTCCGATGCCGACCACGAGCCCGCACCCAAACAAAGCCCATCTCAGCAGGCCCGGACCCTCCGCCGACCTCGGTGGATCCGGGCTTTTTTCTCGGACCGAGGCGTGATCGAAAGGCCGCGGGGGCCGGTCGTGCGAACCGAGAGGGGCCCGCGGCGTCGATGCTGTGAGGCCCGGCGAGGGCGTCGGTCGGAATCGACCGATAGACGGCGACTGAGCGAGGCAAGACGGAGTGGTGTGGGATGGCGTGGGGTTGGGGGTCGTACGATGATTTTCGGACGCGATTCTGAGGGGATGGCGGATCGACAGGAGATCAGGGCGATGAAGCGTGTGGCGAGTATGAGCGTGGTGTGCGCGATGGTGGCTGGGGCGGGCATGGCGTGGGCGCAGGTCGCGCCGCCGCCGCCGAGCAAGCCCGCGGAGACGCCCGAGTTCAAGCTGCCCGACGCGCCGCCGCCCTCGGCGACGCCCCCGCGTCCTTCGCAGCCCGCGACGCAGCCACCGCCGCGCCAGCCGCAGCCTCAGACGCAGGCGTACCGGACCTGGGAGACGGGCGCGGACGGCATGCCGCTGCCTTTGGACAAGCCGGTGGAGTGGGCGGCGCTCGAGCGCAACCCGATGGTCGGCAACGTGACGATGCCGCGGGTGATGCCGTTCCTCGTCAAGCGCCAGCACCAGATGTACAACGCGGTGATTCAGAACCTCGACCTCGTCCGCAAGCTCGCGGGCGGCATGATCGAGAACATGGACATGTCCAACCGCACGCAGATGGGCGAGGTGCTGACGTCGATCAAGCCGCTCTCGGGTGGCAAGACGCTGACCAACACGCTGCGTGAAGAGAACCTGCTCACTTCGATGCAGACGCGCCAGAACCAGGCGATGGCGCAGGACTATTTCCGCGTGCTGCTCAGCGCCAAGCGCAAGGCCGCCGAGGCCGCGGGCACCCCGTGGGACAAGAACGCCGAGGCGAAGGAATTCACGGCCATGATGCTCGGGCGTCAGGTCGAGGAAGCGCTGTTCTGGTACGACGACCTGCTCGTCGAGAGCGCGGGCAAGCTCGAGGGCGACCTGACCAAGGCGGGGCTCGATGCCGCGGCGGTGAAGGCGCTGGACGCGGAGATTTCCGCCGTCAAGGCCGCGTCGGACCGCCCGGCGCGCGCCAAGGCGATGCGGGCGCTCGCGACCAAGCTCACGCTGGACCAGGAGAAGTCGGTGCTTGAGTCGGCGCTTTCGCGCAAGCCCAAGCCCGAAGATCTGACGCCGGTGGACGAGGAGAAGTCGGACATCCCGACGCAGGCCGCGCCCGCCGAGAAGAAGTAACGCCTTTGCGAGGCTGAGAACCACGCCGCCGATCCGCAGGGGTCGGCGGTGTTGTTTTTGGACCGGCGTTCGCCGCGCTTCAGAGCAGTTCGAGCTCGCGCGCGTGCGAGGTCATGACGTCGTTGATCTCGTGCGCCTGGGGCAGCGAGGGGATCGCGCCGTCGCGGGTGGTCGCGAGCGCACCGGCGACCGAGGCGGTGACGAGCGCACGGCGGACGATCTTCCAGTCGTCCCAGCCGCCGGAGCCGCCGGTCGCCGCGCCGCCGCCGCGGGCTTCGCGCACGGGGAGCCAACTCGCCGCGAGGGCGCCCGCGAAGGCATCGCCTGCGCCGACGGAGTCGATGGTGCGGACGTTGATCGTCGGCACGCGCATGGGCCGGCCGCGGTGAACCACCATGCAGCCCTGCGGGCCGAGCGTCATGACGACCGTGTGCGGGCCCGCGGCCTGACCGCTGGGGCCGCCCGCGGTACCCAGGTCCGCGAGCCTCAGGACCAGGCGCCCCGCGTCGGTCCCGACGCCCACACCCACCGAGCCGGGCTCGAGCCCGACGAGCCGCGCGCCCTCGGCACGGTTGACAATCAGCACGTCCGTGTGCGCGATGATCTCGCGCGGGAACTCGCGGATGCTCGCCGGCGCGGGCGAGGCGTTGAGCACGACCGTCGCGCGGGCCTCGCGCGCGATCTTCGCGGCCTCCAGCACCGCCTCGCTCGGAACCTCGAGCTGCAGCAGCACGACGTCCGCGGTGCGGATGGTGTCGCCCGCGGCCTGGATGTCGGCGCGGCTCAGCGTGCCGTTGGCGCCGGGCGCGACGACGATCGTGTTGTCATGCCCAGCGCCTGAGCCCGCGGCGCCCGCCGAGGCCTGCGTTGCCATCGCCGCGGCCATCACCGGGTCGTCGGTCACCGTGATCAGAGCCACGCCCGTGGGCGAGGTCGCGCGCACGCCGACGTGTTCGCGATTGACGCCCTCGGCATCGAGCACGCCCAGCAGCTCGCGCCCGTAGAGATCGTCGCCGACCGCGCCGACCATCGCGACGTGCGCGCCCAGCCGCGCGGACGCCACCGCCTGGTTCGCGCCCTTGCCCCCGGGGAAGGTCGCGAACGTCGAGCCCAGCACCGTCTCGCCGGGGCGGGGCAGGCGCGGCGCGCGGACGCACAGGTCCATGTTCAGCGAGCCGACGACGCAGACACGGGCGGGCCGATCGGTCATCGCAGCGCTCTCCGGAAAAGGTCGGCGGACACGTCAGATCACGATCGAAACGATCTCGAACCGCTTCACACCCCGCGGCGCATTCACGCGGATCACGTCCCCCACCCGAGCCTTCATCAGCGATTCGCCCATCGGGCTCGTCGCCGTCACCTCGACATAATCGGCCATCAGATTCCCCGAAGCCTCACCCACGAGCCGGTACAGGTCCTCGTCGCCGTTGTCCAGGTCCTTGAGCTTCACCGTGGAACCGATGAACACGACGCCCTCGGCGGCCTTGGCCATGTTCTCATCGATCACCGACGCGCTCGCCAGGCGCTGCTCCAGCCGACGGATCTCGGCCTCCTCCATGCCCTGCTGCTCGCGCGCGGCGTGGTAATCGCCGTTCTCCTTCAGGTCGCCCAGCGCGCGCGCCTCGGCGATCTTCGTCGCCACGTTCGGACGGTTCGCGATCAGACCGGCCAGACGCGCCTCGAGAGCTTCCTTCTCGGCCTTGGTGATGAACTCCATGACGACTCCTGAACCACGCGGACCAACGGACTCGGGCCAACACACTCTGTACCGAACCAAGGCCGGGGATGAACACGCCCCGCCGCGACCCGGCGGAGGCCAGCCCCATTCTATTGATCTCACCCCGTCCGTGTCTTACCCGTCGAGCGCCCCGGCCCCCGGCGGTCCGGCGCCGTCGGATTGGGGCGCCGAGGGCTCGGGCCCCGCCCCGCCCGACGCGCCCGTGATCGGCGCGCGGATGAACGCGAGCACCCACGCGCCCGCGGCCAGCAGCCCCGTTGTGGCGATCGCGGCCCAGTGCACGCCCAGCACGGTCGCCGCGGCGCCCGACCAGAAACGGTCGGCGGTGAGTTCGAAGACCGCGGTCATGGGCGAGAGCATCGCCCAGAGCGAAGCGTCGCGGGTCGTGGCTTCGCCGCCTCCGCTGAGTTCGCTCGCCGCGAAGCCGAACACGGGCCCGAGCGCGAGCCACGTCATCGCGCCGGCCATCGCGACCGCGCGGACGCTGCCCGCGACCGGACCGGGCTTGGCGAAGATCAGCGCGAGCATGCCCGCGGTGAGCAGGGCCCATGCGCCGACCATCGCCGCGACGGCCGCGGTGACCGCGATCGGCCAGCCCGTGAAGAGCGCCTGAGGCCAGATGATGAGCTGTGCGGGCACGGCGATCACCCAGAAATCGCGGATCGAGGCACGCGCGCCCGACGCGGGCCTCTCGCGGTCCAGCGCCTGCGAGGGCGCCGACTGCGACAGCCTCAGCATGGGCCAGAGCACGCAGACACCCATCGCGACCAGCGTCAGCAGGTCGCGCGCCGCGACGCGGTTGGACTCATACGTCAGCACGCCCCCGAGCGAGGCCGGTGAGAACGCGACGATCAACGTCGCCGACAGATACAGCACCCAGAGCAGCGCCAAACCCCGCGGCTCCACGCGGCGATGCGCCCAGCGATCGGTCGCGGGCTCGGTCACCGGCCCCGGCGTCTGCGCGGTCACAGGCTCCGCGACCGGTGCACTCACAAGCAAGGCGACGGGCTCTGCGGTCGGCGCAGCGACGGGCCCCGACTCCGGCCCGACCGGCTCTGGCTTCGTCAGTTCCGGACTGAACGGTTCGTGATGGGCCAGCTCATGCGGCGCCGGTTCCTTGGGCGCGGTCGGGCCCTGCTCGGCGTTCACGGGTTCGACCCCGACGCGGGTACGATCGCCGCCTGACCCGTCCCACCCACGTCGCTGCCCGGCACCGGCGACGTATCGATCGTCAGCACATGGGGCGTGGTGATGTCAATCAGCGGCAAGCCCGCGTCGATGCGCTGGAACTGGCGCTGAATCGCCGCGAGCTTGTCGAGCTTGCCCAACGTCGAGTTCTCGCCGATGTTCGGCCGGTCGGGCGTGCCGCCCCACACGATCTTGGTGTCGGCCTTGGTCAGCAGCGCGAGCGACTTCTCGCGTGCGAACGCGGTGACGTCGATGCCGGCGATCTGCTCGGCCCACGGCTGACGCGCGACGAGCGCCAGCAGCTCCAACGCCGAACGAACGCTCGACTCATCCCACGTGACGCGCCAGGCTTCGGGGTCCTCGGGCTTGAGGTCGGGGCTCGCGCCGGTGACGCTGACACCGATGATGAACGGCTTGCCCGAACGTCCTTCGAGGTAGACCGCGGGCATGGGCTTGCCGTCCCACCCGCAGAGGAACTCGCGCCCATCGGCCCGCACGACCGCGGCTGGCACGCGCCAGGTGCCCGAGACGACCAGCTCGTGCGAGGCCTCGCCCTCACGCAGCAGCACGCGCGGATCGGGCGCGAGGCTCACGCGTGCGACCCTCGGCAGTCCGCCGAACCAGCCCGAATCCTGCATCGCCTCGGCGATCGCGCGCAGCGCCTCGGGCGAGAACGGGTCCGCGTGGTCCCGCGCCGCCGATTCGGCCCGCGCCTGCAAGTGCTCGCGGAAGTACTGAGGCAGCCACGAGTCCTCGGCCTTGCCGCCCGCGGGCACGCCGGGCCATTCGATGCGGATAGGCACGGGGCGCGCGGTCGCGATCGTCGCGGCCTTCTCGCGAACGGGGTCCTTGAGCATCGAGACGCCGACCGGGATCGCCGCGAGCAGCGCGACCGCCGTCACCACGCTCAGGTGTCCGAAGAACGTCCGCCACGAGAAACCGGCGCGCTCTTCAGAGGGCGCAGCGTCGCTCGCGTCGGGCGTCGCTTCAGCCTGCGAGGTTGGATCACGTTCGTCGGACATGGTTCAGCGCTTGGCGCCTCCGTCGCGCCAGGCAAATCCTACCAGCGCCGAGGCCAGGTCCGCGTACGACAGGCCCTTGCGCCCCGCGGCCATCGGCAACAGCGAATGCGACGTGAACCCCGGCATCGTGTTCACCTCGAGCAACCACGCCTCGCCCTCAGGGTCCAGCAGGAAATCCACCCGGCACAGATGCCGAACGCCCAGCGCCCGCGCAATCTCCTCGGCCCGCTCCTGCACGCGCCGCGTGACGCCGGGCGGAAGCTCGGGCTCCACCTCGTACCGCGTGTCGTCGCGGTAGTACTTGGCTTGGAAGTCGTACAGACCTTCTTTGGGCACGATGCGGATCAGAGGCAGCGCCGCGCCGTCGAGCCAGCCGCAGGTGAGTTCCTGTGCGCCGAGCACTGCGCGCTCGATCATGTAGACGCGGTGCGGATGCTCGCGCAAGTCGGCAATCACCGCCTGGCACGCGCGCTGCCAGTCCTCACGCGTCTTGCAGACGTGCACGCCGACGCTCGAGCCCTCGTGCACGGGCTTGACGACGACCGGCAGGCCCAGCGAGGGTTCGGACGCGTGCGCATCGACCGCCGAGAAGATCGCCATCGGCGCGGTCGGGATGCCCAGCTCCAGCGCCGCGGCCTTGGTCGCGGCCTTGTCCATCGCGAGCCTCGCGGCGCGCGGGCCGCAGCCGACATAAGGCCGGCCGTCGGATTCGAGCAGGTCCTGCAGCGGTCCGCCCTCGCCCCAGGGCCCGTGCAGCAGCGGGAAGACCACCTCGCCCGGCAGCGCCCGCAGGTCCGCGAGCCCGAAGGGACGATCACGCGGGATCACGTGCGCGTGAACCTCGCGCAAGGCCGACAGCGCCTCGAGCACGCCGCGGTGTCCCATCAGCGAGACTTCGTGCTCGGCGTCGGGCCCGCCGCTGAGAAGCAGCACACGGGGCGCGCTCATGCCTGAGGCTCCGGGGAGGAGCGCTCCGGCGCATGAGGCTCAAGTTCGTGGCGCGACCAGACGACGACCTCGCGCACCAGCTCGATGCCGAAGGCCTCGCGCACCCGGCGCGAGACCTCGTTCATGAGCGTGATCACGTCGCGCGCCGTCGCGCCCGCGTCGGTCACCAAAAAGTTCGCGTGCCGGTCTGACACGTGCGCCCCGCCCACACGCAGGCCCTTGAGCCCCGCGCGGTCGATCAGCAGCCCCGCGCTCACGCGCTGGCCCCGCGGCGCAAGCCCGGGCACCCGCGTGCGCGCCTCGCCCGCCACGACCGGGTTCTTGAACGCGCACCCCGCGCTCCGCGCGCTCATGGGCTGCGAGTCCTTCTTGTACTTCATCACCTCGACCAGCCTCGCGCGCAGCGCGGCCTGATCGCTCACGGGCCTCAGCCGCAGCTCCGCGCCCGTGACCAGCAGGTGGTTCAGCCCCGAACTGCGGTAGTCAAAGGCGATCTGTGCGCGCTCGAGCGTCACGGCCTTGCCCGCACGATCCAGGGCGAAGACCCGCTCGACGGTGTCGGCGATCTGCCCGAAGGAGCCGCCCGCGTTCATGACCAGCGCGCCGCCGATCGTCGCGGGGATGCCCGCGAGGGTCTCGATGCCCTCAAGGCCCCGCCGGACGCACTCGGTGATGAGCTTGGGAAGATTCACGCCCGCGCCGACACGGACCAGCCCCGAGGCGTCGTCGATCGAAATCTCGCGCAGGTCGCCGGGCGGCAGCTCGCCGTCTGCGCTGCCGAGCGACGACCGCGTCATGGTGACGACCAGGAAGTCCACGCCCTCGTCATCGACGAGCAGGTTCGCGCCGTCGCCCAGCACGCGGAGGTGCGCGTCGAGCTCCAGCGCTCGGCGGAGGTCATCGGTGGTATGGACCGCGGCAAAGCGCGCGGCGCGGCCACCGATCCCGAACCACGTCGGCACCGGATGATCCCTCAGAACTTCGAACGTCTCGGCCATCAGCACGCGTGCCTTCGCTTTCGTTGAGTCTGCCCGCGCTCAGCGGGGCGCCACCGCAGGCCGACGGCTCGGGCCGCCCGCGAGGTAATCGCGCGCGACCTGCCAGACCGGGCCCGCGCCCATGACCACCAGCAGGTCGCCCGGCTGCGCGAGATTCTCGAGCTGTTCGACGATCGCCTCGAACGGATACAGGTGCATCGCCCGCACGCCGCGCGAGCGCAGACGATCGACCAGGTCCTGCGCGTTCACCTTGGTCTTCTCTTCCTGCGAATCGCGGACAAAGTAAATGTGCGGCACGATCACGACATCGGCGGACGTGAAGCTCTGCGCGAACTCCTCGAGCAGGTGGCGCGTCCGCGAGTGCTGGTGGGGCTGGAAGACGCAGATCAGTCGCCCGCCGCGGTCCTGAGGCCGGTCAAAGTCGCGGAGCGCGCGGAGCGTGACGTCGACCTCGGTCGGGTGGTGCCCGTAGTCGTCGTAGACCTTGACCGCGCCACCCGGGTGCGTCGAGGACGCGGGCAGGATGCGGTCGCCCAGATAGTGCATGCGACGATCGACGCCCGCGAAGGCCGAGAGCGAGCGCGCGAGCACCGCCGGGTCGCCCCCGACCATGACGCCCAGCGCGAGCGCCGTCGCGGCGTTCACGGCGTTGTGCGCGCCCGGCAGCAGCATCGTCCACTTGGCGATCGGCTTGCGCTCGTGCGAGAGTGAAGCGGTGCGGGTCGCGACGTCGTACTCAACAACCCAGTCGGCCTCGGGGCTGAAGCCGATGGTTTCGACCTTGCACGTCAGGCCGCGGGTCACTTCGCGCCGGTGCGCGCCGTCGTGGGCGATCAGCAGGCGCCCGCCCTCGCTCTCGGGCGGCACCAGCCGCGCGAACTCGTGGAAGCTCTCGACGACGGCATCGAGCGAGCCATACACGTCCAGGTGGTCGGCCTCGACGCTCGAAATGCTCGCGATCAGCGGGCGATAGTTGTGGAACGAGCGGTTGAACTCGCACGCCTCAGCGATCAGGATCCCGGGCTTGGCCTTCAGCGGGCCGATCGGGATCGTGGGCGAGCCCAGGCGGAACCCGGCGCCCGGGTCCATCGCGCCCGAGCCGAGCGACCCGCGGACGAGCTGCGAGCAGGTCGCGCCGACGATCACCGAGGGGTCCAGACCCGCGTCGGTGAGCGCCGCGCCGATCATCGCCGTCGTCGTGCTCTTGCCGTGCGTCCCGGCGATCGCGATGCCCGTGCGCCCGATCATGCACTGGCCGAGCGCCTCGGCGTACAGCAGCGTCGCGACGCCCCGGCGCTGAGCCTCGAGCACCTGGGGGTGGTCGGGCTTGATCGCCGCGCTCGCGACGACCATGTCGCAGGCCTCGGGCAAGGCGCCCGAGTCCTGGTCAAAGCTCACGCCGATGGACTCAGCCTTCAGCGCATCGGTCGTCTCGCTCTTGGACTGGTCCGAACCGGTGACGACCGCGCCACGGGCCTTCATCAGCCGCGCCAGGCCCGACATGCCGCACCCGCCGATGCCGATCATGAACACGTGCTTGCCGACCAGATCGAACCGGTCGGCCTGAACGCGGGGCGTCGAAAGGCTGGAGTGCGCGGGCGTCATCGTGGTGTCCACAGAAGGCACGGCGGTGGTCGGGCTCATCCGGAGGGTATCGGCCAAACCTGCCGACTTTCGTGAAGCTCGCGGGCCGGATGTTCGATCACGCCCACGCGACGGTTCTACCCTGTGCCACCGCTCGCCGGGCCCACCGCCCGAGGGCGCGTTCGGTTCCGTCAAACCCCGTCCGTCAAACCCGCCCTCCGGACCCGCTCTCCACGGTCCGGGCTCAGGAGTTGCCCGCATGTCCTCTCTTCGCATCGCGGTCGCGCCCGGCGACGGCATCGGCCCCGAGATCATGGCCGCCACGCTTGACCTCTTCAAAGCCGCGGGCGTCATGAACCACGCCGACTTTGTCCCCGTCGAGATGGGCGCCTCCGTCTTCCTCAAGGGCAACTCCCGCGGCATGACCCCCGAGGCCATCCGCGCCGTCGAAGACTGCGGCCTGCTCTTCAAGGGCCCCATGGAAACGCCCAAGGGCTCCGGCGGCAAGTCCATCAACGTCACCGCCCGCAAGCTCTGGAACGCCTTTGCCAACTACCGCGTCTTCAAGACCCTCCCGGGCGTCGAGACCGTCTACTCCAAGGCCGGCATCACCATCGACATGGCCATCGTCCGCGAGAACATCGAGGACACCTACGGCGGCGTCGAGCACCGCCTCTCCAACGACATGATCCAGTGCAAGCGACTCATCTCCGCCCCCGGCTGCGATGAGGTCCACCGCTTCGCCTACCAGACCGCCCGCAAGCTCAAGATCGCCAAGGTCCACTGCGGGCACAAAGCCAACATCATGAAGATGACCGACGGGCTCTTCCTCGACCGCTTCAAGGCCAACGGCAAGGACTTCCCCGAGATCGAACAGGCCGACGTCATCGTCGACGCCCTGTGCATGAACCTCGTCCTCAAGCCCCAGCAGTACAAGATGGTCGTCCTGCCCAACCTTCAGGGCGACATCGTGTCTGACCTGGTCGCGGGCCTGGTCGGGGGCCTGGGCTTTGCGCCCAGCGCCAACATCGGGCACCACATCTCGATCTTCGAGGCCGTCCACGGCACCGCGCCCGACATCGCGGGCAAGGGCATCGCCAACCCCACGAGCCTGATCCTCTCGGGGCTGATGATGCTCAGGCACATCTGCCTGTTCAAGGAAGCCGCGGCGATCGAGAACGCCCTGCTCGCGACGCTCGAGTCGGGCGTCCACACGGGCGACTTCGGCAGCAAGTCGACGCCCGCCGTCGGCACCGCCGAGTTCACCAAGGCGGTGGTCTCGAACCTGGGCAACACGCCCAAGACCGTGCCCGCGGTGCCCGAGGCCGCGCCGGGCGACCACTGCTTCCTGCGCCCGCCCGCGCCGACGGGCCCGCAGGTGATCCGCACCTTTGCGAACGTGGTGCGCCACGTCGTGGGCTGCGACATCTATCTGGACACGCCGCTGAGCCCCGTGAGCGTCGCAGAAGAGATGCAGCGCATCTGCGCCGACACGCCTTTCAAGCTGACGCTGATCTCCAACCGCGGCACGCAGGTCTGGCCGACGGGCTCGGTGTACACCGAGTGCGTCGATTACTATCGCGTGCGGTTTGAGCTTCGCGAGGACCACCGCCCGGGCGACTTCGGTCAGAGCCGGTGCGTCTCGCTGATGGACAAGGTCGCCGAGAAGTTCGTCGTGTGCTCGTACGAGCTGCTGCGGGTCTTCGACGGCGCCAAGGGCTACAGCCTCGCCCAGGGCCAGTAATCCCAGCTCGAAAACGCAGGCCCTGCCGCGTCACTTGCCCGCGGGTTCGGCGCGGTCCTGGGGCTCATGCACCACAGGAGCGGGCGCCGCCGCGCGGATTCGCCGGTGCAGGCTCCACATCTGCTGCGCGCTCCAGAGATACGCGATCGCCGCGGCCAGCAGAGGCCAGGTAAAGCTCCCCGTCAGTTCGTAGAGCCCGACGCCCGCAAACTGGAAGACCGCCCCGCGAAGGCCCACCAGCGTCGCGTGGATCGCGACATACTGCGGCACCTTCTCAGGCCTGGGCGCGAGCGCCACCGGCCCGAGCATCCACCCGATGCTCGCCCCCGAGTGCGCGATGCCGTAGACCAGGCTCGCCGTCGTCAGGTCCGTCACCGGACCGAACGCCGAGCCCGCCCCGATAAGCATCAGCGGGTACAGCGAGAGCGCGGCAAACGAAAGCGCGGTCGTCCGCACCGCCCCCAGCTTGTCCAGCAGCAGCCCCGCCGGATAGATCATCGCGACAATCGCGAGCAGGTACGGCACCTGCGTCGCGTTCATGAACTGCTCGTAGTTCAGCCCGAGTTTGGTGGTCGCGAGGATGGGCAACAGCGCGTAGGCGATCATCCAGCCCACGCCGTAGGTCATGTACGCGCCTTCGTAGCGGGCGAAGGTGGGATCCTCGCGGAGCACCGTGCGCATGTGAACGACGGGATCGACGACGCGTGCGAGCGCGCCGCGGGACTCGGGGGTGGCCAGCGCGGGTGCGGAACGAACATCATCACGCGTCGCGTGGCTGAGCCAGGCGAGCGCGATCACACCCAGCATCTGGAGCCCCGCGGCCAGGGGCATGTACCACCGGAAACTCTCCGGGTCAGTCTCGAGCAGATGCCCGACGCCCCAGCTCGTGAACGCGCCCGCGACCATCGACCCGCCCCACAACAGGCCGTACACGCGCCCGCGCGCCGAGTCGGGGTAGAGCCGCTTGAGCAGGCCCCCCGCGGCGGGGTGATACGCCGAGAGCGCCGCGCACGAAACTAGGTGCGGCACCAGCAGCATCCAGTACGACTGCGCGAACGCGACCAGCGCCAGCGGCAGGCACGCGACGATCCAATACAGCGCCATGAACCGGCTGAACCGCAGCCGGCCGAACAGGTCATTCCAGAAGATGCTCGTGATGAACAGGATCGTCGGCGGGGCGGTGATCAGAAAGACCTGCCAGTTGCCCGCGCCGAACTGCTTCTTCGCGATCACCGGCAAAATGAACAGCACCGCCGTCTGCGTGCTCTGGAGCAGCGTGACCGCGATCAAGTGCGACAGCATCACGCCGAGCGGGAACCGGGGCCGATTCGCCCCACTCTCCCCGTGCCCCCCGTCGTTCGAACCGCTCACACACGCCTCGCTTCCGCCCTGAGGGCACCCGCGGACGATCGTAGGACCCCTGCCAAGGTCCGAACGGCACCCGATTTGTGGGTATTCATTCTCTTTTTATCCGCTTTGATGCGGATGCGTGCCTATAGAAAGGGCATGAACCGGACTTTCCGCAGCATGACCGCCGACGAGGCCGCGGCGTTGATCGAGGACGGCTCTCAGGTCGCTCTTTCGGGGTTCACCGTCTCAGGCACGCCCAAGGCTATCCCCCGGGCGATGGCGGCACACGCCCGCTCGGTCCACGCCCGCGGCAAGTCGTGGCGCATCCGACTGTTGACCGGCGCGTCCACTGGTCCGGTCGATGACCAGCTCGCCGAGGCCCAGGCCCTGAGCTGGCGCGCGCCCTTCCAGTCCTCCAAGCCCCTGCGCGATCAGATCAACGCGGGGACGACCGCGTTCGCCGACCTGCACCTCTCGCACGTGCCCCAGTACATCGAGTTCGGCTTCGCGGGCGTGATCGACTGGGCGATCGTGGAAGCGACGGAAGTCACTCCCGACGGACGGGTGTATCTGACGACGGGCGTGGGCATCACGCCGACGATCCTCAAGCACGCCAAGCGGGTGCTGATCGAGATCAACGAGGCCGCGGCGCCGCGCGTGCGCGAGATGCACGACATCGCGCTGCTCCCCCCACCGCCCAACCGCACGCCGATCTCGATCCACGCGCCGGGCGATCGCATCGGGCTGCCCTATGCCACCGTCGACCCGCGGAAGATCGTCGGCGTGGTGCGCTCAAACGAGGTCGACGGCGTGCCGGCGTTCGATCCGCCCACGGCCGAGAGCCAGGCCATCGCCTCGCACATCGTGCGCTTCCTCGCCGAGGAACTGCAGGCCGGGCGTATCCCGCGCGAGTTTCTCCCCGTCCAGGCGGGCGTGGGCAACGTCTCCAATGCGGTGATGGCGGCCTTCGGCAAGGCGAACGAGATCCCGCGCTTTGACATGTACACCGAGGTGATGCAGGACGCGCAGGTCGCGCTCGTTGAGCAGGACCGCATCGGCGTGGTCAGCACCTGCGCGCTGGCCGTCTCGGACGAGTGCGCCGCCCGGGTGATGTCGCGCATCGATGACTTCGCGCCGCGGGTCATCCTGCGCCCGCAGGAACTCTCGAACAACCCGGGCGTCATCCGCCGGCTGGGCGTCATCGCGATCAACACCATCCTTGAGTGCGACATCTACGGGCACGCCAACAGCACGCACGTCTCGGGCACACAGATGATGAACGGCATCGGCGGCTCGGGCGACTTCACCCGCAACGCGTATCTCTCGATCCTCATGGCGCCCTCCACGGCCAAGGGCGGCAAGATCTCGACTGTTGTGCCGATGGTCTCGCACTGCGACCATGCCGAGCACTCGGTCAACGTCATCGTCACCGAGCAGGGCCTGGCCGACCTGCGGGGCCTCGGGCCCAACGAACGCGCCCAGCGGATCATCAACACCTGCGCCCACCCCGACTACCGCGACATGCTCCTGGCCTACGTGCGCGACTGCAAGCCCGGGCACCTGCGCCACAACCTGGCGAAGGCCTTCGAGATGCACACGCGGCTGGCGACCACCGGCAGCATGAAGGCCTAAGCCTGCGCGACCGAACGCCGCCCCAAAAACACCACAACCCCGCGAGCCTTGGTCAGGGGCCACGAAGCGGGGTTGCGGCGGTCTCTCATTGATCGTTCCGTACCCGCGTGAGACCTCGCGTGTACGGGCCGCTGTAATCCCGCGGCGGGGTGAAGTGTGTCCTTACGGCTCCCGACTCATGCGACGACTCCCGAGGCCGCCTCGCCCTGCGCGGCAAGAGCATCGATCGAGTAGCGCATCACCGGCGGACGTGCGAGGCCCGAGACGATGCGCCAGTTTGCGCCGCCGGCCGCGTCTTCGGTCGGTTCGGACGGATCGACATCGCCCACCCAGCGCTTCATGGCGCCCTGAGGGTCCTCGGCGTACACGTCGAGCACCGACGAGCCGACCAGCACCGCGCGGTGGATCATCAGCAGGTCGTCGCTGGCGTACTCGGCTTCCGCCGCGACACCGGCCATCGCGTCGAACAGCCGCGCGAACAACGCGTGGTCGCGCTTGAGCAGTTCGTCCGCGTCGTTCCAGATATAGAAGCGGTACTTGCTCGCGGCGCGCCCGAGGTGCTCGGCCCGGCGACGCAGCAGCCCCGCGACGCCCGACATGCCCTCGACCTTGCGCTCAAGAGGCCGGCCCGGGATCGCACGCTCGAGCTGGTGGCAGAAGCTGTCCAGATCGGTGATGAACCGACCGTACAGCACACACACCTCGGCCTCTCGGAGCGAGCCCAGAAACTGCGCCAGCCCTGCGGCGAACTGCACCCGGTGCGCGGCCGATTCCGACCATGCCGCCAGGTGATGCTCGTCGAGCAGCGCGGTGACCTCGGGCGCCCAATCGCCCGCGACCAACGGCGGCTCAGGGGGACGAATCAGAATGCTCACAACGACCTCGGGGGCGGTCCGAACAGGCTGATGACCCTTCAGCCCGAACGGGGAGAACGAAGGCCATCCAGGCGCGGCATGACCACTGCCGGCCCGCTCGCCGCCTCTCCCGAGTCTCACCCCCAACATGCCACCACTTCACCCGCCATGCCACCCATCCGCGTCGGATTTTTGCGCACCCCGCCCCACAAGGATGAGGCGACAACCCCACAACCAACACATTTAAGCAATTAGCACCGGGAATTGGGCCCCGGGGCACTTACCCTATCGCTCGGTACTTTTGCCGAAGGACCGAACGGTGAGCCCGAATTAGGATTATTGTCTGAGATTATCCCCAAGTAATTGCCCCCAGGACTCCGCATCGTTGCCGGCAATGCCGGTACTTCCAGGCGACCGGCCGGGGTCTCTGGGGCCAGAGCCCCATGATCGCGTCCAAACTTCGCGGCTCTGACATCAATTCCCCGCACCCGAGGGCCCCTTTTCTCGGGCCTTCGCACCCTTGACAGGGGGAGGGGTTTGCCTATTCGGAGAATCCTTGCACGGAAATAGGGAAGCACAGAACAGGGGGGAGCCGATGCCAGCATGAGCGGGGATTGACAATGCTCACGATTAGGGCTGAAACCCTACGCAACAAGAGCAACGCAATGCCCGGGTTTGGGCTATAACGAATCGCCGTCCGAGGGGAATGGACAAGTTCATACGCGTTGGGTTGGGTCGAGGGATCGACGGGAGAGGCCGTTGACCCACCCGCGCTGCGTTCCTGAACGTCTCGGGTCTCCGGGGCAGATTTCCAGGGAAGGAACCACGCATGTCCGCCGTTGCCGTCTCGAACCACACCTCCGCACATGTTCACGCTGCTTCCCCGGGCCCGCGGACGGATCTTGAGATCTTTTCGTCGCTGGCCGAGGGGCTGTGCGGGTTGCCGGCCGTGGCGACGCTGGACTGGTGCGACCGTGCGGCGGCCTGCTTTGTGCAGGCGCTGAGGCCCTGCGTCGTCTCGCTGCACGTGGCGACCCTCGGGCGGCAGGGCGAGCTGCTGGACCTCGAGGCGGTGGGACTGGCGTCGGACGAGGGCAGCCTTCGTCTGCCCGTCGCGGTGCCGACCGCGAGCACCGTGAACCACGCGCACCTCAACGGCCATCACAACAGTGCCTCGGCGGCCCAGGCCAGCCGGGTCCGCGCGACGCCTCTGACGAATCTGCGTGCCTCGGCCAGCTCGGCGCCGACGATCGAGATCCGCCCGGTGTCCTTCCAGACGCCCCAGGCGCGCCTCAGCGAGATCCGCTGCCATGCCGAGACGCTGCACACCGCTGGCTTTGCGCCCGAGTGGAGCGACGCGACGGGCACGCTGAATGCGGGCTATGCGATGCTGAGCCGTCTGAGCCCCGCGGGGGCGTGGCGCGCGACGCCGCTGGGCCGGGTGTTCTCGACGATCGACGCTTCCGATGTTCACGTCGCGGTTGCGCCGCTGGGTTCGGCCATCCCGGGCCGGGCGCTGATCCTGGCGCTGGCGCCGACGTCGGGCTCGCCGTATTCGCCCGAGTCGCTGGGGTCTTCGATGCGTGCGGCGCTCTCGCTGCTGAGCCGTCGCGCGGTGATGGCCTTGGGCGCGCAACGCTCGCGCCGGAGCCTGTGGATCAGCCCGCGCGAGCAGCGCGTGCTCGACCAGCTCATCCTGGGCAAGAGCGTTCGGCAGATCGCCGACGACCTCGACCGCTCGCCCCACACTGTGCACGACCACGTCAAGAGCCTGCACCGCAAGCTCAACGCCTCCAGCCGCGGCGAACTCATCGCCCGTGCGCTCGGCTACGTCAGCGAGTGCACCCGCATCCGCGAGTCTTCGCGCCCGATCCGGCGCGATCAGACTCCGGGCGCCGTTGTGCCGCCCCGCCACGATGAAGATGAACTCCCCGCGGGCGCGATCGTCGGCGACTGAGCGGAATCGACCCGCGGCCTTCGGCGTTCGGGAACGCTTTGCTGCTTTGCTGCTTTGAACGCCCCCAACCCGCGTACGTGACCACTGCTGTTCACGCCTCGGCGGCACGGAAGAGCGCGACGCACGCGGAATGGCCGTGGAGGAAGCTCTCTTCGCCCACGGGTCCGATCTCACCCGCGCCGAAGAATCCGGCCAAGGGCATCGACGCGGCGCCGGGCGAGGCCATGGTCGGATCGATCGGCGTGCCGCCCTTGGCAAGGTCCTCGCCGGGCCTGGGGAGTGCGAAGGCTTTGGTGATCGCGCGCGCGTCGTGGTGAGGTTCGGAGAACAGCCGCGAGCCGCGGCCGTTGCACGTGACGAGCAAAGCCCCAGCCGGACGGTCGTGGAGCTTCTGCGCGTCCAGCAGCAGATCGAGGTCCTCTGCGGCGGTCGTCGCGTCGCGCACGTGCAGCCGGATCGTCTGCCCGGTGCGGACCAGGTCGCTGACCGCGACGGCGCCCGAGGTTTCGTCGACGCCGATGACGCCCCGGATGAGGTAGTCGGACCGGCCCCAGCGGTCTTTGTACTCGTCGATGACGCGCCCGATGAACAGGCCGCGCTTGAGCTGGTCGCGGACACTTTCGGGGAGCTCGTCGACGCACTCTTGAATGACGCGCATCGCGGGCCGACCACCGAGCTGGAGGATGACGTTGCCGCGGGCCTTGGTGATGACCATGTTGGGCCCGAAAGGCCGGCAGCCCTGACTGACGATCGTGTCGACGCGGAGTGCGCCCGACATCGAGACGCCCACAGCGCCGGACGTCAGGATCTGATCGTCGATCACCAGCGCGTTCTGCCCCGGGGCGTGCCCGGCGGACGCAAGGCCCCCCATCAGCACGCTCGAGCGCGCGCCCGAGAGCTTGCGCGCGGTGTTCATCGCGGGCACCAGCTTGACCAGCGGCACGCTGAACGGATCGGCGGCGAGGAACGTGAACCGCAGGCGGTCGTCGGAGCCGATGGTGTCGGCGATCTGCGCCACGCCCGACTCACTCTCATCGACGGGCACGAGGGTTTCGCTCGTGAACGGGCGCAGCCGCACGCCCGGCAGACGCGCGCCCATCACGGCAAAGCCCGAGAGATTCTCCATCTCCTGGGCGCGGGCGATCACCGTCTCGGCCGAGACGCCCACGACCACGCGCGGATCAAGCGCCGAGCGTACCTCGGCCAGCGCGTCGCGCAGGTGCTCGATGTGATGGCGCGTGTAGAAGAGCATCGCGAGATCGCACGAGCGATCGACGCCTGAGAGCAGCCCGCGCGCGACGTCCTCGCACGCCTGAGCCGCGGCCAGGGAGGAGTCGACATGGTTGGACACGCCCACGCTCATGCGGGGGCCCGCGAGCGGGTGTCCGGGCGGGCGTGCGGGCACGGAAGAGCTCATCCTGCCCAGAGCATAGCGGTCGGGCCCGCGCGCCTGAACGGGTGCGCGAGAAAACAGCGACCGCGCAGAAAAACACCGCTCGATCGAGCGGTGTAGGAGCGAACGAGAGACGTCAGTCGCGCTGAGCGATTACTTGGGCTCGACCACCGCCGGGGGCGGGCGGACGGGCGCGGGCTCGACCGCGGGGGCCGGAGTAGAAGCCGGAGTCGTCGCGGCCGGGGCCGGGGTGGCGGCGGGGGTGGGGACTTCGGGCGTGCCGTCGGCCTTGAGCAGGTCGATGCGGACGGGCGTGACGATCTGGAGGCGCAGTCCCGGGTCGAGGTTGGTTTCACCGATCACGCCGATGAGGCGCCCGAGCTTGCCGTCGAGGCCCAGCGCGGGGTCGGGCTTGAGATAGCCGAGCGTGCGGGGCGAGGTGCCGCCGACGGACTGGATGCGGTACATGAGGGGCAGGTTCTTGCCGTTGTAGACCGACGAGGGCTGGAGGACGCCGACGACGTTGTAGATGCGGGTGCGGGCGTTCTCGCTGACCTGACCCATGACGGTGGCGTTCGCGGCGGTGAGGGGCGCCTTGGCCTCGTTGATGCGCTTGACGGTGTCCTGGTAGTTCTTGCGGAGGCGCAGGATGTCCAGGCGCGTCTCCATCTGCTTCTGGCGGCGCTGCTCGATGGGCGTGTTGCCCATCTTCGCGATCGCCTGCTCGAACTGCTCGATCAGCGTGGTGTAGTCGGCCGTGAGCGGGTCGGCGGCGTTGATCTCGCGGAAGCGCGCGTCAAGCGCCTCGGGCGAGAGCGGATCGGCGTTGGCCGCGGCCTGGCCTGAAGCCTGGCCCGTCGTTTGGCCCGTCGTTTGG
This sequence comes from Planctomycetota bacterium, assembly GCA_033763435.1. Classification (GTDB taxonomy): domain Bacteria; phylum Planctomycetota; class Phycisphaerae; order Phycisphaerales; family UBA1924; genus JANRKN01. Next base: position 4,985 of record JANRKN010000162.1, on the reverse strand, counting down.
CCCGTCGGCTGGGCGCCGGGCGTCACGGGCGTGACGGCGGAGGTGTTCGTGCCCGCGCTTACGCCCGAGCCGGTCGTCTGCGAATTCGTCGGCGCCTGCTGCTCGATCACCACGGGCGCGCTGCCGCCGGCCTTGATCGGCTCGGCCAGATTCGTCGCCGCGGGGGTCGTGCTGGGGGTCGTGCTGGGGGTCGTGCTGGGGGTCGTGGCGGGCGTCGTGCCCGGGGTCGGAGTCGCGGCAGGAGTCGCCGCGGGGGTGGTCGTCGGAGTGGGCGCCGGAGTGCCCGCCCCGGTCCCGGCGGCCTCGGCCTCGGTCGCCTTACGGACGAGGTTGCCCGCGACGAACGCGCGCGCAACGTCGGGCGCCTGAACGCGGTACCCAAGCACCGCGCCGTCTTCGCCCTTCATCGTCTCAAGATGCTTGAGCGTCGTGCCCGCGGCCAGGGGCGCGACGTGCGCCGTCTTCCACGAGGACGCGATGCCCGCGACCGCATTGGGGGCGCGCAGACGCGTGGCGCCGTTGAGTCGCACGGTGCCCGCGGCAGCATCGAGCGTGCCGTCCTGCGCGAGGACGAACACGGAGCCGTTCCGCGGATAGCTCACGCGGAGCCAGTTGCCCTGCTCGCCGTCGACGCGGAGGACCGCGCCCTTCTCAGCCTCGGCAACTCGATAGAAGACCTCGGCGGCGTCGGCCCGCAGGGGCGCGCGGTCGGCGGTGACCACGACGCTGTAGGGGGTGACGTCCTTGACCTGCGCGCTGGCGGCGCCGGCGAGGGCGACGATCGCCGCGGGAATGACCATCCGTGTCCAGTGCATGCCGTTCATCGCGTGCCGCTCCTGAATTGTCCCGCGCGAGGGATCGCTGGGCCCATCTCAAACGGGTTCGACGCCCGCACGATCGGCCGGATCCCCCGCGGAGCCTGACTTTACGCGCGTCGCACCCCTTCGCAAGGCCCCGGGCCCTGCCCGGGGGCCCTCGGCGGGACTACCGTCGGGCCGGATGCGCAGGACGCTTCCCATCCTCTGTTCCGGTCCCGGCCGCGGTGGTTGGCGGAAATTGCCCAAGGGCGCGGGGCGCGCAGGGGGGCTGCTGGCCGTCCCGATGACCGCCCAAATGGTGCTCCTGTCCGGGTGTGCCGGCACGCAGGCCTCACGCGAAGAGGCCTTGGCCCAGCTCGTCCGCGAGTCGGTCGCACGCGAATCGCTCTCCCCCACCACGACGCCCGCCATCGCTTCGACCCCGGCCTCCCAGCCCGGCGCGGTGCTGGTGCGTGAGGACCGCGTCTCGGCGCTGGGCCTGAAGCCGGAGTTTCTTGCGGAGAACGAGGCGAACTCGGGTCCGGCGTCGTATCCGCGGGAGTCTCAGGGCCTCACGCTCGCCCAGGCCGTGGCGCGGGGCGTGGCGGAGAACCTGGCCCTCGAAGGTGCGCGGCTCGAGCCCGCGATCGCCGAGCAGGATCTTGCGCGTGCGCGCGCCGCGTTCGACTGGACGCTCGGCGCGGGGCTGGACTATGCCCGGACGAATCGGCCGCAGAGTGTGTTCGAGCTCGGCGGCGTGCCGCTGGGCCTCGATCGCTCGCGCACGCAGCAGCTCCAAGGCTCGCTGGGTCTCCGCAAGCCCACCGAGCGAGGCGGACTGCTCAGCCTCACCACCGCGCCCACCTGGCTCAACGACCAGACACCCGGCGCGACGTTCCGGCCCGATCCTTCGACCGGCGTGCGCACCGAGATCCGCCTCGAGCAGCCCCTGCTCCGGGGCGCGGGCGAGGACGTCAACCTGCAGGACGTGCGTCTGGCGGTCAACGCCGAGAAGTCCGCAACGATCGCGCTGCGGGCGCGCGTGCTCGACCTCGCGCTTGAGATCGAAGAAACCTACTGGACGCTCGCCCGCGCCGAGCACGATGTGCGGGTGCTCGCGCGTCTGATCGAGCGCGGCGAGAAGGTGCGCGACCAGCTCCGGGCGCGGGCGGAGGTCGATGCGACGGCGGCGCAGATCGCCGATGCCGTCGCGCGCGTCGAACGCCGGCGCGCGGAGCTGATGCGCGCGGAGAACACCGTCCGGCGCCTGCGCGACCGGCTCGCGGTGCTCACGGGTCGGCCGGGCGAAACGGCGGAGATCTCGCAGAGCCCCAGCGACGAGGCCGTGGCGCTCGCGCTCGAGGATCTTGTCGCGGCAGCGATGCGTGATCGGCCCGAGGTCGAGCGCGCGGCGCTGTCGATCGACGACGCGGAGATCCGCCGGCGCGCGGCCGAGAACCTGAAGCTGCCCACGCTCAACCTGCGCATCGCGGGCGCGGTGAACTCGCTGCGGGGCGACACGGGCAGCGCCTACGGCGATCAGTTCGACACGCGATTCGTCGACGCGCTCGTGGGCCTGACGCTGGAATACCCGCTGGGCAACCGCGCGGGCGAGGCGCGCGCCGAGGCGTCGAGGCTCGAGCGCATGCGCAGCGTGATCGAGCTGCGCCGGGTACTGCGGGACGTTGCGCGCGAAGTGCGCGACGCGGCCGACGGGGTGCGGACGAGCTTCGCGCTGATCGAGCAGACGCGCACGGGGCGCATCGCCGCCGCCGAGGTGTTGCGGACCCTGCGCGTCGAGAAGGACCAGACCCGCGGCTACACCGTCGAGAGGCTGGACCTTGAGCTGAACCGCCAGGAGCAGCTCGCGCAGGCCGAGCGGGAAGAGTTCGGCGCGATCGTGGAGTATCGGCTGTCGCTGGCGCGGCTTGCGCGCGCGACGGGCCAGTCGCTCGAGCGGCACGGGATCTCGTGGGAGCAGCGGGCCGAGCCCGGGCAGGGCGGCACGCCGTGAGTGTTGCTGAGGATCAGCTTCAGCGTGCGGTCGATCGGCTCCGCGCGGGCGGGCTGGTCGCGTTTCCGACGGAAACGGTGTACGGGCTGGGCGCGGACGCCTCGCGCGACGACGCAGTCCGGCGCGTGTTCGACGTCAAAGGCCGGCCCGGGAACAACCCGCTGATCGTGCACGTGAGCGACGAGGAGATGGCCCGGCGTGTCGCGGGCGCATGGCCCGCGGAGGCGTCGAAGCTCGCTCGGGCGTTCTGGCCCGGGCCGCTGTCGATCGTGGTGCCGCGCTCGGCGCGGGTGTCGGGGCTGGCGTGCGCGGGCGGCCCGACGGTCGCGCTTCGGTGCCCGAGGCATCCGCTCGCGCGCGGGCTGATCGCGATGTTCGGCGCGCCGATCGTGGGCCCGAGCGCGAACCGCTCAGGCTCGATCTCGCCCACGCGCGCCGAGCACGTTCGTACGGCGTTCAGCGAGGAACAGGTGCTGACGCTCGACGGCGGGCCGTGCGAGGGCGGCATCGAGTCCACGGTCGTCGCGCTGGATTCCCGCGGCGTGCGGGTGCTGAGGCTCGGGCTCATCAGCGCCGAAGAGATCTCGCGCGTGCTGGGCGTCGAGGTCGAAAAGGGCGGGCCCGCGGCGGAGGGTGATGGGCCGCTGGCGAGCCCGGGCCTGCTCGCGCGGCACTATGCGCCGACGACGCCCGCGACGCTGCTGCCTCGCGCCAAGCTGCTTGTGCGGGCGCGCGCGCTGGTGAGGCAGGGCCGCACGCCGATCCTGATTCTGCTGGGCGAACGGACGACGCCGGGCGCGGTGACGATCGCGATGCCGGCCGAGGCGCAGGCGTATGCCGCGGCGCTGTACGGCGCGCTGCACCGCGCGGACGCGGTCGGCCAGCGCGGCGAGACGGGCAAGCACGCCCAGATCCTCATCGAACGCCCCGAAAGCGCGGGCCCGATCTGGGACGCGATCCGCGATCGCCTCACCCGCGCGACAACCGCACGCTGACGGGCAACACGCGACGCTGAGCACGCCCATACCCTGCGGCAACACCCTTTCGGTGGGGTGGCAGAGTGGTCGAATGCGCCGGTCTTGAAAACCGGTAGACCCGTCAGGGTCTCAGGGGTTCGAATCCCCTCCCCACCGCTTCAGCAGAGTCAGGCTGGCCGATCGACGCGATTAAAACTCCGCCTGCTTGGGCGCGCGGGGGAAGGGGATGACATCGCGGACGTTCTGCATGCCGGTGATGAACATCATCGCGCGTTCGAAGCCGAGCCCGAAGCCCGCGTGCGGCACGGTGCCGTAGCGCCGCAGGTCGCGGTACCACCAGTATTCCTTGATCGGCAGGCCCATTTCTTCGATGCGCCGGTCGAGGACTTCGGGGCGTTCTTCGCGCTGGCTGCCGCCGATGATCTCGCCGACGCCCGGGACAAGCACGTCCATCGCGGCGACGGTGGGCCCGGGCGCGCCGTCGGTGCCCGGGTCGTTCTCGCGCATGTAGAACGCCTTGATCTGCTTGGGATAGTTCATGAGCACGACGGGCTGCTTGAAGTGCTGCTCGGTGAGATAGCGCTCGTGCTCGCTCTGAAGGTCCTTGCCCCACTCGACGGGGTACTCGAACTTGGCCTTGCCCGAGGCCGCGGCCTCGCGGAGGATCCGCACGCCCTCGGTGTACGGCAGGTGCCGGAAGGGCTTGTCGAGCACGTCCTTCAGGCGCGCGAGCAGGCCCTTCTCGATGCGCTCATCGAAGAACTTCATGTCGTCGGCGCGCTCGGTCAGGCAGGTCTGGATCAGATACTTGATGAAGTCCTCGGCCAAGCGCGCATCCTCGGCGAGCGTCGCGAAGGCGATCTCGGGCTCGATCATCCAGAACTCGGCCAGGTGGCGCGAGGTGTTGGAGTTCTCGGCGCGGAAGGTCGGGCCGAAGGTGTACACGCGGGAGAGCGCGCAGCAGTAGGTTTCGACGTTGAGCTGGCCCGAGACGGTCAGGTGCGCTTCCTTGCCGAAGAAATCCTGGCCGAAGTCCACCGGCGCGCCGACCGCGGGCGCGGGCTTGGGTGTGCCCGATGCAGGCGCGGCACCGGGGACGGCGTTCACGCGCGGCGGGTTGACCATGTCGAGCGTGCTGACGCGGAACATCTGCCCTGCGCCCTCGCAGTCGCTGGCGGTGATGATCGGCGTGTGGAC
>JANRKN010000161.1:0-21377 GCA_033763435.1 Planctomycetota bacterium | reverse complement strand
GTCGGGGTGCACACGGTGCATGGGGAGCGTTCCTCCCCCCCCCACGTGATGTCTCAGCCTGAGACACCATGGCTCAGTGATGTGCCATATGGACACTGGGGGGTGCACCACGTGCAGTCCGGGGTGCATGGGGTGCAGGGTGCCACGCACCATATGCGATCTAACAGATAAGGAACAGAAGAAGAAAAGAAGAGGGAACATGCCCACACGCTTTTTTTGCGTGTGGGGAAAGGCCCCAAGGCCCCAAGGCAACGGATCCGGAGGCGCAGGCCGTGAGCGGGTCGCGGATCGCACAGCGGGCGCACAACGCACGGCTTGGGCCAAGCCCCAAGCCGTGGCACCCGAACTCGACCACGCGACCACTCGACCACTGGACCACTTCTGGTCGGCTCGGCGCGCCGACCCCCTCCGACTCGCCCACGCCCGGGCACGCCCTTTGCGTTCAGTCGGGTATGAGCGCCAATCTTGCGCAGATCCTGCGCCTGGAAGTTCCGTTCGTGGTGAGGCTGGCCGAGCGTCGGATGAAGCTGTCCGAGGTGCTCGGGCTGGTGCCGGGGTCGATCATCGAGCTGCCCAAGCACGCGGACGCGGAGCTGGACCTGATGGTCAACAACCGCCCGATCGGTCAGGGGTTGGCGATGAAGGTCGGCGAGAATTTCGGGGTGCAGATCACGTACATCGGCGACCTCAAGGCCCGCGTGGCGGCGCTGGGGGCCCAGGCCGGGGGCGAGGGCGCCAAGGCGGGCGAGGCTGGTGGCACGGGCGGAGGTAGTGGTGGGGGTGGTGAGGGTGGTGGGGGTGGTGGGGGTGGTGGAGAGATGTCGGCCGACGCGCTGGCCGAGGCGCTGCTCTCGGGCCAGACCTGAGCGGTCTCCGGCCCACGAACTTCCGCCGATCGGCCCAACCGCGGGCCCAAAGCGTCCGATAGAGTGACTTCGGCCCGATCCTCTGGCCGCGTGCGCGGATTCCGCGCGAGGCGGGCAGGGGTCAGGCCCAGGCGATCGGGCGGGGATCACGAGAGGCGGACGGCATGCCCAGGGACATTCCGGTCGGCAACGGCGAGTTGCTGATCACCTTCGATCATCTCTACCGCGTGCGTGATCTCTATTACCCGCACGTCGGGCGCTTCAACCACACCGACGGGCACGTCCAGCGCTTTGGCGTCTGGGCCGACGGGCGCTTTGCCTGGATCGACGACGGCGGCTGGCGGCGCGAGCTCGCGTACAAGCCCGACACCCTCGTCACCCACGTCAAGCTCGTGCACGAGGGCCTGGGTGTCGAGCTCACGTGCTTTGACTGCGTCGATTCGAACGACCCGGTCTACTTCCGCAAGGTCGTGGTGAAGGACCTGGCGGGCCGCCCGCGCGATGTGCGCGTCTTCTTCCACTGGGACATGTCTATCGCGGGCTCGCCCGTGGGCGACACGGCCAACTACGACCCCGCGACCAGCTCGATCGTGATGTACAAGGACGACCACTACTTCCTCTTCAACGCGAGCGACCAGCACAAGACGGGCATCGACAACTGGGCGATCGGCACCAAGCGCGTCGGCGGCGCCGAGGGCACCTGGCGCGATGCCGAGGACGGCGTCCTGGGGCGCAACGCCATCAGCCAGGGCTCGGTCGACGCCTGCGTGGGCTTCAACCTGCGCGTGCCCGCCTCGGGCGAGGCGTGGGTCAACACCTGGCTGGTCTGCGGGCGCTCGTACGACCAGGTCAAGGGCGTCAACCGCGCGATCGTCGAGAAGGGCCCCGAGCGGCTCATGTTCGCGACCGAGGCGTACTGGAAGCTCTGGGCCCGCAAGGAGCCCATCGACACCACGCCTCTGCCCGACTCGGTCCGCGACCTGTTCTATCGCTCGCAGCTGGTGATGCGCACGCAGATCGACAACGGCGGCGCGATCATCGCGGCCAACGACTCGGACATCACGCAGTTCGGCGGCGATCACTACTCGTACTGCTGGCCGCGCGACGGCGCGCTGGTCGCGTACGCGCTGGTCCTCGCGGGTCAGAGCGAGCTTTCGCGCTCGTTTTTCCGCTACTGCGCCGAGGCGATCGAGCGCGACGGATACTTCCTGCACAAGTACACGCCCTCGGGCGAGCTGGCCAGCTCGTGGCATCCGTGGATGATCGAGGGCCAGCGGATTCTGCCCATCCAGCAGGACGAAACGTCGCTGGTGGTCTGGGCGCTGCGGCGTCACTTCGTCACGTTCCGCGATGTGGAGTTCGTCAAGAGCGTGTACCAGAAGCTGGTGGTCAAGCCGGCGGACTGGATCCTGCGCTATCGCGACCAGAACGGCCTGCCGCACGCGTCGTGGGACCTGTGGGAAGAGCGCCGGGGCGTGCACACGTTCACGGTGGCCAGCACGATCGGCGCGCTGATGAGCGCGGCGGCGTTCGCGCAGGACTTCGGCGAGACCGACCGCGCCGCGGCGTACCGCGAGGGCGCCGAGCGCATGAAGCGCGCCCTCAAGCGCTACTTCTGGCACCCCGAGCGCCAGCGCTTTGCGCGCATGGCCGTCCCGCTTCCCGACGGGACCTACCGCCTGGACATGACCGCCGACAGCGCGAACTACGCGCTGTTCGCCTTCGGCGCGTTCGAGGCGACCGACCCGAAGGTCGAGCAGGAAATGAAGGCGCTGCGCGAGCGGCTGTGGTGCAAGACCAGCGTGGGCGGGTGCGCGCGCTACGAGCGCGACTACTACCACCAGGTCGAGCGCGACCGCGTCGACGAGGTGCCCGGCAACCCTTGGGTCATCTGCACGCTCTGGCAGGCGCAGTATCAGATCAAGCGCGCCCACACGATGGAAGAGCTCGCGCAGGCAATGCCGCTGCTGGAGTGGACCGTCGCCCGCGCGGCGCGCTCGGGCGTGCTCGCCGAACAGTTCCACCCCTACACGGGCGCGCCGATCTCGGTCAGCCCGCTGACGTGGAGCCACGCGACCTTCGTCATGGTGTGCATGGAGTATCTGCGCAAGTACGAGATGCTCGAGCGCATGGAAGTCCGCGCGTCGCTGGGCCCGGCGCGCATCGGCATGGCCGGACCGGCGTAAGACGCGGGAAGCCGGCGCGAGTCGTGAGTGGCAAATCAGGAAGCCGACGCTTTTCGGCGTGGGGGCGGTATGCCCCGACCTGCGTTGACTTGCAGCGGGAGGGTGTGCCCTGTCTTCCGAGCCCCGAAGGGGCGAACGGGCTGTAGCCACGGGTGGAGTGAGCGAGTCATCGAGCGAGCGAAACCCGTGGAAGGTCGCGAGCCCTTGTTCGCGCTTGTTCCTCCGGTCCCCTGCCCCGGCGGGGCAGAGGACGGATCGCGTAATTCCGCCGCCCCTGCCGGGGCGGATGAAGAAAGAAAGAGAGCTTGGAGGCGTCCGGTTCCACGGGTTGCGCGACGCTGTGCGTCGCTTCACCCGTGGCTACAGCCCTCGGCCCCGTCGGGGCCGGGGAGGAGTGCACGGAGGACACGGAAGACTGCGCCTCCGGACGACTTCTGCTTCGGCCCAGCATCGCACGCTTCGTCAGTCCCGAACCTTCCCCGAGCCCTTGACGATCTGGCCGATGCGGAAGACGGTCTCGCCGCTCTTGCGCAGCGTGTCGGCGACCGCGTCCGCGAAGGTCTTCTTCACGATCACGCAGTAGCCGATGCCCAGGTTGAACACGCGCTTCATTTCCTCGCTGTCGATCTGCCCGTGCTTCTGCAGGAACGTGAACACGGGCGGGACAGGCCACGACGCGCGGTCGATCACCGCGTCGCAATCGCCCGGCAGCGCGCGCACCAGATTCTCCGCCAGCCCCGAGCCCGTGATGTGCGCCATGCCCGTCACCACGTTCTTCACCCGATAGCTCCGCAGCAGCTTCACGATGCTGCCCGCGTAGATCCGCGTCGGCGTCAGCAGCACCTGCCCGAGCGTCGGCGCGGGCCCGGGCTTGGCGCGCTTGCCCGCCGAGGGCGAGAGCTCGCTGTACGCCCGGCGCAGGTCCAGCCCCGCGGCCTGCACCACCTTGCGCACCAGCGTGTACCCGTTGCTGTGGATGCCGCTGCTCGCCAGGCCCAGCACCACGTCGCCCGGGCGGACGCGCTCGGGCTTGATCGCGCGCTTGAGCTCGACCACGCCCACGCAGAAGCCCGCGAGGTCAAAGTCGCCCGGGGCGTAGAGGTCGGGCATGTGGGCGGTCTCACCGCCGATGAGCGCGGCGCCCGCCTGCACGCAGCCGTCCGCGATGCCGCGGACCAGATCCTGCAGCATCTGATGATCGATCGAGGGGACCGCGATGTAGTCCAGGAAAATCAGCGGTTCGGCGCCCTGGACGATGAGGTCGTTGACGTTCATCGCGACCAGGTCGATGCCGACGGTGTCAAAGACGCCGAGTTCGCGCGCGAGCTTGACCTTGGTGCCCACGCCGTCGGCGCAGGCGACGAGCACCGGCTCGCGGTAGTTGCGGGCAAAGAGCTTCTGGTTGTAATCGAGCCGGAACAGGCCCGCAAAGCCCCCCGGGTTGTCGATCACGCGCGGGCCGAACGTCCGGCGCATGATCGAAGAGAGCGAGTCGGTGAAGCGGTCCTTGGCTTCAAGCTCGATGCCGGCCTTGGCATAGGAGAGGCCCGGCGCGGCGGGCTCGGCGGGGGCCTCGACGCGCTCGATCGCGTCGACCGAGCGCTGCATCGCGTCCAGGAGCGAGGGCTGGTGCGAGGGCTGCTGCGCCCCCCGCCCCGCGCGCGAGCCTGCGCGGGACTTGGGCGTGCGGCGAGCGGCGGGGGAGGGCTTGGACGAGGAAGAAGAACGCGCCATGCGCCCAGCATACGCGAGGCGCGGGCCGCGACCGAAACACCCCGGCTCGCCCCCACCCGTCGCGGCTAAACTGGATCTGAACGCGCGGCCAGAAGTCGCCGCGCGACCGGAGGCGAATCGATGTCCCGCACGACGCTCTTCACGTCCGAGTCCGTTTCGATGGGCCACCCCGACAAAGTGGCCGACCAGATCTCCGATGCCGTCCTCGACGCCATGCTCGTCGATGACCCCTATTCCCGCGTCGCGTGCGAAACCCTCTGCTGCACGGGCCTGGTCGTCGTCGCGGGTGAGATCACGACCAAGACGTACGTGAACGTCCCCGACCTCGTCCGCGAGACGATCCGCGAGATCGGGTACACCTCGGGCGACATGCGCTTTGACGCGGACTCCTGCGGCGTGCTCGTCGCGATCAACAAGCAGTCGCCCAACATCGCCATGGGCGTCGACCGCGAGGGCGCGGGCGACCAGGGCATGATGTTCGGCTACGCCTGCAACGAAACGCCCGAGCTGATGCCCCTGCCGATCCAGCTCGCGCACCGCCTCGTCGAGCGCCAGGCCGAGGTCCGCCGGTCGGGCCTCATCCCGGGCCTGAGGCCCGACGCCAAGAGCCAGGTGACCTGCGAGTACGAGAACGGCAAGCCCGTGCGCGTCGACACGCTGGTGCTTTCCACGCAGCACGATCCCTCGTGGAACGAGCGCCAGCCTGACCTCAAGAAGGCCGTCACCGAGCACATCCTCAAGCCCGTGCTGGGCACGTGGTGGAACCCGGGGATCACGATCCACGTGAACCCCACCGGCTGCTTCGAGATCGGCGGACCCCACGGCGACACGGGCCTCACCGGTCGCAAGATCATCGTCGACACCTACGGCGGCATGGGCCGGCACGGCGGCGGCGCGTTCAGCGGCAAGGACCCCACGAAGGTCGACCGCTCCGCGGCGTACATGGCGCGTTACATCGCCAAGAACGTCGTCGCCGCGGGCCTCGCTGACCGCTGCGAGATCCAGCTCTCGTACGCGATCGGCGTCGCCGAGCCCACCAGTGTCTCGGTCGATTGCTTCGGCACCGCCCGCGCGGACGAGGCGAAGATTTCCAAGGCCGTGCGCGAGCACTTCTCGCTGACGCCCCGCGGCATCATCGAGTCGCTCAAGCTCCGGGCGCCGATCTACTCGGCGACCGCGCGCCACGGGCACTTCGGCCGCCCGCCGCAGACGGTGCAGTACTACGACCGGCTCCAGCGCCAGCACCGCGGGCCCAAGTTCGAGATCTTCACGTGGGAGAAGACCGACAAGGCCGAGGCGCTCAAGAAGTCCTGCTCGTGATCGGGCTGAACGGATGATCGAACTGGACCACAACGCCACCACGAAGCCCTCGCCGGGCGTCGTGAGCGCGATGGTCCACGCGCTGACCGAGGACTGGCACAATCCTTCGAGCGTGCACCGCGCGGGCCAGGCCGCGAGGCGCGCGGTCGAGCTCGCGCGCCAGTCGCTGGCCGATCTGCTGGGCGCCAAGCCCCGCGAGGTCGTGTTCACCTCGGGCGGGACCGAGTCGATCCATCTCGCGCTGCGCGGAACGCTCGGCGCGCTGCCCCCGGGCCGGCGCACGCTGATCACGTCACCGGTCGAACACTCGGCGGTGCGGGACCTTGCCGAGACGCTCGCCGCCGAGGGCGCGCGCGTGCACTGGCTCCGCGTCGATCGCGCGGGGCGCGTGGATCTGAACCACCTTGCCGAGCTGGTCCGCGAGTCGGGCGGGCTGGTGAGTATTCAGTGGTCCAACAACGAGACCGGCGCGGTGCAGCCCGTGCGCGACATCGCCTCGATCTGCGGCAAGCACGGCGCGATCTTCCACTGCGACGGCACGCAATGGGTCGGCAAAGAGCCCACCCACGTCGAGAGCGAGGGCTTTGACCTGCTCACCTGCTCGCCTCACAAGTTTCACGGGCCCAAGGGCGTCGGCGTGCTCTGGATGCGCCGGGGCGTCCGCACACGCCCGCAGGCCCCCGGCACGCAGGAACTCGGCAGGCGCGGCGGCACCGAGAACGTCCCGGGTATCGTCGGCGCGGGCGTCGCGGCCTCTGAGGCCCTCGCGTGGCTCAGCGATCCTTCTCGCCGCGTCCGTCAGCGCGCGCTCCGCGACCTGCTCGAATCCCTCGTCCGCGAGCGCTGCCCCGAGGTCGTCGTCAATGCGCCCGACGCGCCCACGCTTCCCGACGGCACGCCCAGCCGCCTCTGGAACACCTCCAACCTCGCCTTCCCGGGCCTCGAGGCCGAGGCGCTGCTCATGCTGCTCTCTGAGCGCGGCGTCACCGCGTCCGCCGGTGCGGCCTGCTCGTCGGGCTCGCTCGAACCCTCGCCCGTCCTGCTCGCGATGGGCCTGCCCGAGCCCGTCGCGCACGGATCGATCCGCCTGAGCCTGGGGCGCGAGACGACCGAGGCGCAGGTGCGCGAGGCGGCCGAGATCCTCGCGCAGGCCGTGCGCACCCTCCGGGGCTCATCGGGCGCGGCGCTGCCAGGGGCCTGAGCGGGGCGGCGGGCCCTCACGCGGGCCGGTGGATTTGCGTATCCTGCGTGCATGATGAACCTTGGCTCGTTCCCCTCCCAGCGCGACGACCTGCTGGGCAATCTGGATCCGGTCACGTCGCGCGTGAGCCTGATGGCGGTCACGTCGCTGGTCTTGGGCATCCTGTGCTGCATCCCCGGCTCGGGGCTGGTCGCGACGCTGTTCGGCATTCTGGCGATTCTGTTCATCACCAAGTCGTCCGGGCGCCTCACGGGCCGGGGGCTGGCGGTGACGGGGCTGGTGCTCGGGCTGTTCGGCACGATCGGGTGGGTGGCGATCGGCAGCGGGGCGCTGGCGTTCACGAACACGGTGCGCGACACCTATGGGCGCGCGATGGTGAACCTCGCCGCGGGCGACCGCGCCGAGATTTCTAAGATCCTGACCACCGAGGCCGACGCGGCGCTGACGCCCGAGCGGCTCAAGGAGTTCAACGACAAGGTCGCCGCCGAGTGGGGCACCTTCCAGCGCATGCCGCTGGGCCTGGGCGAGTGGGCGGGCGACTACATGAACGTCTTCACGACCTTCGGCCAGGTTTCGCAGGTCGGGTTCCCGTACCCGCCGGGCTCGCCGGGCGGACGCTTTGCGCCCAACCCGCTGCCGATGCGCTTTGACAAGGGCCTGGTCTGCGTGATCACGATCATGGACCAGAAGGAAACGATGCAGACCGCCGCGGGGCAGCCCTTCCCGAAGCTCGCGAACATCGGCGTCGTCGACGCCAAGCGCTCGATCATCTGGCTGGTCGACCCGGTCGCGGCGGCGCCGACGACCCCGGCAGCCACTCCGGCCCCCACTCCGGCCCCGGCCCCCGCACCAGCTGCCGCACCGGCACCTGCCCCGGCGGCCGACGCGCCCCAGGCCGACGCACCCAAGGCTCCTTGAGTTCGCATGAGTGACGCCGCATGAGTGACGCCGAACGAGCCGCACTCCCGCCCGCCGACGCGGCCAGCCATGCGCACGGTCGTCGCGGCGCCCGTTCGACGCCCATCATCTCCTGCCGAAACGTCGTCAAGCGCTATCCCGGCAAGACCGTCCTCTCCGGCGTCACCTTCGACGTCTACCCCGGCGAGGTCATGGTCGTCATGGGCAACTCAGGCTGCGGCAAGAGCACGCTCCTGCGCACCCTCATCGGCTCCATCAAGCCCGACGAGGGCGAGATCCTCCTCTTCGGGCAGGACATCGCCAAGCTCGACGAAGAGGGCCTCAACGAGGTCCGCAAGCGCTTTGGCATCCTCTTCCAGTCCGGCGCGCTCTTCAACTCCCTCACCGTCGGCGAGAACGTCGCCCTCCCGATGCTCGAGCACACCGACCTTGACCCCGCCATCATCGACCTCTCCGTCCGCGCCAAGCTCGCGATGGTCCGCCTCGAAGAGGCCATCGACCGCACGCCCAGCCAGCTCTCGGGCGGCATGAAGAAGCGCGCGGGCCTCGCGCGCGCCCTGGCCCTCGACCCCGAGCTGCTCTTCTACGACGAGCCCAGCGCGGGCCTGGACCCCGTCGTCAGCGCCCAGATCGACCAGCTCATCGCCCAGCTCTGCAAGCAGCTCAACACCACCAGCGTGGTCGTGACGCACGAGATGGACTCGGCCTTCACGATCGCCGACCGCATGATGATGCTGCACCAGGGGCGCGTGCTGAAGATCGAGACCCGCGCGTGGTACGAGCGCCTGCGCAACCTCAGCGAGGATGAGGCCTCGGGCCTGCCCGAGACCGAGCGGCTGATCCGCCAGTTCATCCGCGGGTCGCACAAGGGCCCGCTCACCGAGGGCGACGGCAAGAGCGCCGCGCTCGAAAAGTTCTTCGGGCTCGAGGCCGAAAGGCCCGCGATCCTTGCCACACCCAGCGTCGAATCCACCCGCAACCGCACCCGAACGTTCAGCCTCAAGCCCTAGCCGATCCACACGGTTCAGGCCCCGGGGCCTGCGCCTGAAACCGCGCCCGCGTTCGGGTACTCTGGGACACTCTCCGCATGGCCTCCCGCGCAGCGAACAACTTCTGGGCCGGCACGTTCCTCACCGCTTCGGTGCTCGGGGGCGTCATCGTCGCGTTTGTCCTGTCGGACCTGGACATCCTCACGAGCCTGCGCACCTACGAGGTCAAGTTCACCGTGGGCGACGGCGTCGCGGGCGTCAAGCCCGGCTCGGCCGTGCTGCTGGGCGGGAATCAGGTCGGGCGCGTGACGGCCGTGCGCCCGCTGCTCTCGGGTGACGGCGCGGTCTCGCACTGGCTCGTGCGCATCAAGATCGGCTCGGACTACAAGCTCTACTCCAACGCCGTCATCAACCTCGAGCGTCCGCTCATCGGCTCGCTCTCGACGATCAACATCCGCGACCCCGGGCGCAAGGGCCTTGCCAGCGACGGCGGCGCCGCGGAGTCGTCGATGCTCGCGGAGAACTCGATCATCGAGGGCAAGCCGCTCCCGGGCATCCTCGCCCAGGCCGGACTCTCGAGCGAAGACATCTCGAACATCCCCAAAGTGCTCAAGAACGTCACCGACCTGATCGAGGCCAACAAGCCCAAGGTCGACGGCACGATCGACGATCTGCGCGACTCGGCCCGCACGGTCGCCGAGGCCGTCAGCTCCGTCGAAGCCAAGCTCCCCATCTGGGTCCAGCGCGTCGAGGACATGACCCGCGACCTGACCGACGGCGCGCGCGAGATCCGCTCGCTCGCCGACGCGGCGCGCGGCGTCGTCGATGAGTCCGACCGCGTCGTGCGCAACCTGGGCGGGTCGCTCGCCCGCAGCCTGCCCACGATGGAGCGCATCGTCATCAACGCCGACGCGATCATGGACCAGTTCCGCTATGAGTCCATGGACTCGGTGCGCCGGTCGCTCGCGCTGGCCGAATCGATGATGGAATCGGGCCGGGGCGCGGTCGCCGAGCTGCGCAGGCTCGTGGACGCCCAGTCGCCGGGCCTGGCGCGCACGCTTGCCAACTTCCGCCTGACCAGCGATCAGCTCAAGCTCACGATGATGGAAGTGCGGGCCCAGCCCTGGCGCCTGCTGTATCAGCCCACGCGCAAGGAAGAGCAGACGCAGCTTCTGTACGACGCGACGCGCCAGTTCGCGCAGTCGATGTCGGACCTGCGCGCCGCCAGCGACGCGCTGAGCTCCTACGTGCGGCCCGAGTCGGGCGAGGGCACGCTGCGCCTGACCGACCCGATGGCCTCCTCGCAGGACCTCGAGAAGGCGCTGCGCGATCTGCGGGCGCGGATCGACGAGGCAACCTCGCGCTCGCGCGAGGCCGAGGCCGAGCTTCTCAAGCAGCTCAAGCAGGCCGAGTAAGCCCGCCGCGGCCAGGGGACGTTCGCATGCTCCGCCGGCACCATTACGAGCACGCCTTCGAGGACTATCTCCGCGCGCAGCGGCTGCCGTACGTCGCGGTCGACGAAGCTAAGAAGGCCGCGCTGCCCGAAGGCGAGTCGTTCCGCATCACGCACAGCACCCCGGGCGAGCCCGACCGCGAGAGCTCGCTCAAGAGCTTCGATGTCGTGCTCTACGACCAGCCCGAGGGCCAGAGCCGCGTCAACCTGCTCGTCGAGGTCAAGGGCCGGAAGATCGCGCGCCGCAAGCCCCGCGCCGTGAGGGCGTCCGCCGCCAAGCCGGGCGCGACGGGTTCAACCCCCGGCCTGCTGCCCGACGCGCCCGACCTTTCGCGCGCCAGCCGGCTGGATTCGTGGGTCACGCTCGAGGACATCGAGAGTCTCCGCGTCTGGGAGAAGCTCTTCGGCCCCGCGTTCCGCGCGGCGTTCGCGTTCGTCTACTGGTGCGAAGAGCAGCCCCCCGACGGCCTCTTCCAGACCGTCTTCGAGCACCGCGGGCGCTGGTACGCCGTCAGGGTCATCAACCTCGATGCCTACCAGCGCGCCATGAAGGTCCGCTCCCCACGCTGGCGCACCGTCCACGTGCCCCCCGCGGCGTTTGACCGCCTCAGCCGGCCGCTCTGAAGGGGCTTCCGGACCGGGTGGGGTGCGGGTGGGGTGGGGGTGGGGCGCGGGGCGGGCGTGGGTGGGGCACGGGTGGGGCGCTTTGGCCCCGCCGGGACCCGCCCGGCCCGACGCGGTTACACTACCCGCATGAGGATGCATCGATCGGGCTTTGGACGCATGTTGACGGTGGCCTGCGCGGGCGTGTGCTTGGCGCTGGCGGTTCCCGCTTCGCCGGCGAGCGCGCAGCTCGCGGGCTCCAAGCCCAAGATCGAGATGAAGCCCCCGACCGCGGGCACCGAGGACAAGCCGCCGGTCATCATGATGTACCTCGTGCTCATCGCCCTCGCGGCCGCGGTCGTCGGTGCGGCGCTCATCCCCACCAAGCGCGGCCACCAGGACTGATCGTGTCCACCCTCCCCGCCAACCCTCAGCCTCGCCCGGCCACGCGATCATCTTTTTCGCGGGCGCTGGTCGCGCTGAATCTCGCGCTGGCCGCGGGCCTCACCGCGCTGACGCTGGCCCCCTCGCCGCAGGCCTCGGCGCAGCCGGGCGCCCAGCCCGCAGCCCGCCCCCGCGGCGATTACGCGATGGTCTCGGGCAAGTCCTCGGGCATCGGCAACTACAACGCCGTGTTCATCGTCGACTCGACGAACCAGGAACTCGTCGCGCTCAAGTGGGACAACAGCCGGACGCAGTTCGAAGGGCTGGGCTTCCGCTCGCTGAACGCCGACCGCGAAGGGCAGACGCGCCGATGAACGCCCCGCGGTTCAACCTCGCCACCGTGGGCCTGATCGCGCTGGCGATCGTGCTCTCGCTGGGCCTGGCGACGCAGGCGCGCCGGGTCTGGGGCACGGTACCGACTTCGCCCGAAACTTCTCCGCTTGCGCTGCTCTCGGGCACGCCCGCGTTCGCGTCCGGGGCCTTCGCTTCGGGCAACTTCGACGTCGCGGCGCGCGTGGGCGAGCACTCGATGCTCACCGTCGCCGGGGGCAACGGCGACGACCTGCTGCTCGTCCTCGACGGACGCACCGAAGAGCTCTTTGTCTACCGCATCTTCAACGGCAACAGCCTGCAGTATCTCCAGAAGATCGACGTGGCCCGCATGTTCCTCGACGCCCGGATCAGGTCCGTCGGCACGCCGTAGCGCGCCGAACCCTGCCCGCCGCCGAGCGAACCCGCGCGCCCCCGACCTTCGGAGGCTCTATGCCCATCCTTCCGCTCCCGCAGTTCGAGGCCGACGTCAAGGCGATGCTCGATGAGCAGGACCGCGCCGCGTACGAGGCCCTCAAAGCCCCCAAGACCATCGTCGTCCGCTACGGCTCGATGAAACTCGTCGGCGAGTTTCCCTTCGATGGCTCCGCCAAGCCCGGCTGCGGCTCCAAGCTCGTCGTCCGCACGCCCCGGGGCGTCGAGCTCGGCGAAATGCTCACCAGCACCTGCCCCAACTCGGGCTGCTCCAAGAGTGTCTCGCGGCAGGACATGCTCAAGTACATCGAGAACTCGGGCGGGCGCGATTATCCGTTCACCAACGAGGGCAAGGTCTTGCGCATCGCGACCAAGGACGACCTCGACCGCCAGGCCGCGCTCGAGCAATCCAAGCACGGCCTCACCATGCACGCCCGCGCCGAGGCCGAGCGGCTCAACGTCCCCATCCGCGTCGTCGAGGTCGAGCCGATCCTCGGCGGCGAGCGCCTGACCGTCTACTACACCAACCCCGAGAACCCCGACCAGCACACCCGCCCCGACACTCACGAGCTCGCCCGCGTGCTGCACGACGAGTTCCGCACGCGCATCGACTTCCGCCAGGTCGGCGCGCGCGACGAGGCGCGACTCACGGCCGACTACGAGCGCTGCGGCCAGTATTGCTGCTGCAAGAACTTCCTGAAGGTTCTCAAGCCCGTGTCGATGAAGTCCGCCAAGGTGCAGAAGGCGACGCTCGACCCGCTGAAGATCTCCGGGCGCTGCGGCAGGCTCATGTGCTGCCTGCGCTACGAGGACGAAACCTACGACACCCTCCGCAAGCGCCTGCCCAACCGCAAGAGCCGCGTGGGCACACCCGAGGGCGACGGGTTCGTCATCGACTCGCAGATCCTCACGCAGCTCGTGCTCGTGCAGCTCGACGGCATCGACAAGCAGATCGCCGTGCCCGTCGAAGAACTCACGCCCGCGAAGGACCCCTCAGGCCCGACGTCGTGGGTTCCGCCGCCGCCCCCGCCCCCCAGGCGCGGCCGGAGCGAAGCGCCGAATGCCGGGCCGAGTGCTGGCCCGAACGCGAGCGGTAGTGGCGGTGGTGGAAGCGGTGGTAGTGGCGGTGGGGGGCCGGACCGCTCGCGCCCGCCTCGGCCCCAGGGCAACCGCCCACGCCCCGACCAGCCCCGCCCCGACCAGCCGCCACGGGCTCCGCGCCCTGAGGGCGACCAAGGCTGAGTTTCAGGACCTTGGCCATTTGCCTGGAGTGGCCGCGGTCGATGTTTGCATATACACTGAATCCATGCCCGGCCCTTCTTCACCCCGTGAACCTTCGCAGATTGCCGAGCGCATCCCGTGCATGTGCGCCGCGATGCGCCGGGCGACGCGCGCGGTGTCGCGGCTGTACGACGAGCACATCTCGGCCTCGGGCGTGCGTGGCACGCAGCACACGCTGCTGCGCGTGCTGGAGGCCGCGGGCCCGCTGCGCCAGCAGGACGTCGCCGATCTCATGAACGCCGACGCCGCGACGCTCTCGCGCACGCTGAGGCCCCTCGAGCGCGAGGGGTGGCTCACGAGCGAAGTGGGGGACGAGGACAAGCGCGAGCGGCGCTGGTCGATCACGCCCAAGGGCCGGCGCGCGGTCGCGCGATCGATCGAGCCGTGGGAGCGGGCGCAGTCGCGCCTGCGCTCGGCCTTCACGGCGGAGGAATGGTCGACGCTGCGTCGGTTGCTCGACAAGGCCGCCGCTGCGGCAGACCAGCCTGCCTGACGCGCCCCACCTCACCCCACCCCGCCCCACGCCACCCTACCCGATTCACTGGCCACGCACCACCCCGCCCACGTCACGTTCAAATAGTTGCATATGCACACATCGGAGGCCCCATGAACCTGTTCGCGCTCAAGATGCTCCTGGGCGACCGCGCCAAGTACCTCGGTCTGATCTTCGCGATCGCCTCCTCGACCTTTCTCATCGCTCAGCAGGTCTCGATCTTCACGGGCCTGATGGACCGGACGACGTCGCAGATCAAGGACGTGCCCGAGGCCTCGATCTGGGTGATGGACCCCGGCGTGCGCTATGTCGACGAGATCAAGGCGCTGCCCGACTCGGCCCTCCAGCGCGTGCGGAGCCTGCCCGAGGTGCTCTGGGCGGTGCGGTTCTCCAAGGGCTTTGCGAAGGTCACCGCGCCGAGGGGCGAGTTCCGTCAGGCGATCCTGCTCGGCCTTGACGACGCGACGCTGATCGGCCTGCCGCGGACGCTGTTTGTCGGTTCGGCCGAGGCGCTGCGCGAGCCGGACACCGTGGTGCTCGACGATCAGGGCTTCGGCTCGCTCTTCCCGGGCGAGCCGATCGACTCGGCCGTGGGGCGCGTGCTGGAGATCAACGACCGGCGGGTCACGATCGTCGGCATCTGCAAGCCCAGCCCGCCGTTCGCCACGTTCCCCGTCATCTACACGCGCTACTCACTCGCGCTGACCTTCGCGGGCCGCGAGCGCAACGGCATGTCGTTCATCCTCGCCTCGCAGCGCCCGGGGCTGGACGCGCGAACAGTCGCCGCGCGCATCTCCGAGATTACCGGTTACAAGGCGCTCACGAGCCGCACGTTCGCCTGGCGCACGATCTGGTTCTACGTCGGCAACACGGGCATCCCCGTCAACTTCGGCATCACGATCATCACGGCGAGCGTCGTCGGCGCGGTCATCACAGGCCAGACGCTGTACCTGTTCGTCTCTGACAACATCATTCACTTTGCCTCGCTCAAGGCGATCGGCGCGACCTCCCGGCTCCTGGGCCGCATGGTCCTGCTGCAGGCGCTGCTCGTCGCGCTGCTGGGCCTGGGGCTGGGCCTGGGCGCGACGGCCGTGTTCTTCACGTCGACAGGCGATATCCCCAAGCTCCGCGCGTTCATGCTCCACCCCGAGGTCGCCGCGGGCAGCGCCGCGCTCGTGCTCGTCGTGACGCTCGCGGCGAGCCTCGTCGCGCTGCGCCAGGTGCTGCGGGTCGAGCCCGGGATCGTCTTCCGGCGCTGAGTCCCCGCACGAAATGCGCCCGACCTTGTTCGTGTAGACTGCGATCGGTGATCGAAGACCCGACCGCCAACCTCGCACCGCCACCCGCCGCTGGCTCATCCGCTGTCCCCGGTAGCTCGGGCGCGACGCCCGCGCGCAGCTTCGCTGAGCCTGAGAATCTCGCCGGCGTCTCGATCGGGCCCTATCGCGTGCTCCAGCAGTTGGGCGAGGGCGGGTTCGGCGCGGTCTACCTCGCCGAGCAGGTCGCGCCCGTGCAGCGCAAGGTCGCGCTCAAGGTGCTCAAGCTGGGCATGGACTCGCGCCAGGTCGTCGCGCGCTTTGAGCAGGAGCGCCAGGCCCTCGCGCTGATGGACCACCCGCACATCGCGCGCGTGCTTGACGCGGGCGTGAGCGACCGCGGCCGCCCGTACTTTGTCATGGAGCTCTGCACGGGCAAGCCCGTGACCGAGTTCGCCGACCGCGCCTCGCTCGACGTTCCGGCGCGGCTCGCGCTGTTCAACCAGGTCTGCGCCGCCGTCCAGCACGCCCACCAGAAGGGCATCATCCACCGAGACCTCAAGCCCTCGAACATCCTCGTCAGCGAGGTCGACGGCGCGCCCCACGCCAAAGTCATCGACTTCGGCATCGCCAAGGCCCTCGCCGGCCCGCTCACCGACAAGACGTTCTTCACCGAGCATCGCCAGCTCATCGGCACGCCTCAGTACATGTCGCCCGAACAGGCCGAGGGCTCGCTCGACATCGACACCCGCGCCGACGTGTACGCCCTGGGCGTGCTGCTGTACGAACTGCTCACCGGCTCAACGCCGATCAACGCCCAGAGCCTCGCGACCGCGCCCTACGCCGAGATGCAGCGCCTCCTGCGCGAGCAGGTGCCCGTGCGGCCGAGCCTGAAGCTCTCGGCGCTGCGCACCGCGCCCAACGCGCCGACCCCGCCCTCGGCCGCGATCGACGTTCGCCTGGTGCGCGGGGAGCTCGACTGGATCGTCATGCGCGCGATCGAGAAGGACCGCGCACGCCGATACCCCTCCGCGGGCAGCCTCGCCGAGGACGTCGGGCGTTATCTCCGGGGCGAGCCCGTGCAGGCTGCGCCGCCGAGCGTCTGGTACACCACGCGCACGTTCGTCCGCCGGCACCGCGCGCTCGTCGCGGGCGCGGCGGTCGTGACGCTCACGCTTATCCTCGGGATCGTCGGCACCAGCGTGGGCCTGGTGAGCGCCAATCGGCAGCGCGCGATCGCGCAGGCCGCGGAGACCCGCGCGCGCGAGCGCCTCGCTGAGAGCGAAGCGACGGTGCAGTTCCTCGATGACATGCTCGCCGCGGCCGACCCGGCGGTGCAGGGGCGAGACGTGCCCGTCCGCGCCGTGCTCGACTGCGCCGCGGGCACGCTCTCGACGCGCTTTGCCGATCGCCCGTTGGTCGCCGCGCGGTTGCACGCGACGATCGGCCGGACCTACGCGGGCCTGGGCGAGAACACGACCGCGGGCGAGCACGTCCGCAGCGCGCTGGAGCTCCGCACGCGCGAGCTGGGCGCGGACCACCCCGACACCCGGCGCGCGGTGAACGATCAGCTCGCGCAGCTCGTCCGCGCGGGTGAGTTCAACGACGCCGAGCCGCAGCTCCGCGAAGCGATCGCCCGCAACGAGAAGCTCTTCGGCCGCGCGAGCGAGATCACCGCGGATTCGATCGAGCTGCTCGCCCTGCTGCTCAGCGATCAGCAGATGGACCAGGACGCGATCGCGCCCGCGCGCGAGGCGTACGCGTCGCGCCTGACCTCGTTCGGCAAGGACGACGCCCGCACCGTCCGCTCGATGACGCTGCTGGCGACGATCCTGGGCGCCGTGGGCCAAGGCCAGGAGGCCCAGTCGCTCTTCACCGACGCGATCGCCGTCAGCACGCGGCTCTTCGGCGCCGACCACCCGAACACGCTGGACATCCGCAGCAACTTCGCCTGGGCGCTCTACTGGACCGCGCGCAACGCCGAGGGGCTCTCGCGCGACGAGGCCCGCGCGATGCTCGAGCGCTCCCGCGAGGTGGGCGAGCAGACCCTCGCGGCGCGCACCCGCGTCCTGGGCGAAGAACACCACGAGACACAGGCGACCGCCAGCAACCTCGCGATTACCTACCGCTCGCTCGGCCTCAACGACGACTTCGACCGTCTGGCGCTGCGCGGCATCGAGATCTCGACCCGCACGCTGGGCGCGGAGCACCCCGACACGATCATCAGCCTGAGCAACTACGGCGCCGCGCTCCGCGACCGAGGACGCTGCGACGAGTCCGAGGCGTATCTCCAGCGCGCGCTCGACCTCTCGCGCAAGGTGCTGCCCCCCGACAGCCCGGGCACGGCCTACGTCCTCGGCTGGCTCGGATCGTGCAAGTCGCGCACGGGCAAGTTCGCCGAGGGCGAGCCGCTGCTGATCGAGGCCTTCGGCATCATCTCTTCGCAGATGGGCCCGACGCACCGGATCGCGCGCCAGATGGCGATCGACCTCGCGTCGCTCTACAAGGGCTGGGACGCCGCGGAGCCCGCCAAGGGCCATGCCGCGCAGCAGGCGCAGTGGGAGGCCAAGGCCAAGAAGCCCGCCGAAGCCCCGCCCGCAGCGCCGTCACCCGCGGGCCAGTAGTCGCCGCGCGAATCCCGCCTCACATCGTGAGGTCGTCGTCGCCTTCGTTCTCGCTCTCGTCATCGCCCAGGCCCGCCAGATCGTCCGCGGCGCCCGTGCCGAGCAGCATCTCGCCGCCGTGGTCCGCCAGCGCGTCCTCCGTGAACGCTTCGTAGCAGCTCGCGAGCAAACCGAGCAGTGGGAACTGTGCCTGCGCGAACGGGCTGGGCCCCAGCCGCCTCAGCAGCGGATGCGCCACCGCCGGGCGCTCGATCGGCAGATCAAGATCCTCAAGGCCCCGCGGCGTTTCCCAGAACCGGTCCACCGCCTCGTCGAGCGCGGGCGCGGGCAGCTCGCCCACGCCCGGGACCCGCGGCGAGTAGATGGGCAGCGACGCCGTCGTCCCCGCGGGCGCCGACCGCCGCTCACGCAGGCTCTCCCGCAGCTCTGTGGGCGGCAGGCCCCGCAGCGTGAACATCAGAAACGGATCACTCGCGAATCGGTCGGCCAGCAGATATGCCGCGCACACCGCGTGCTTGCACCACCCGCCCTCGTCGCCGCCCTCGTCGCCCGAGGCGCTCTCGCCTGGCGGCTCGACCGGCGCGCCCATCGCTGGCGGCGCTTCGCCCGCGCCCTCGGCGCCGTCCGCCACCGGCTCGCCCACGATCGCCCGCATCCCACCCAGCGACAGGCCGGCGCCGCCCGCCCCGGCTGAGTTGATCTGTCGGCAGTTGCACGAGACCTGCACGTCACTCGGTTCCAGCGGGAACAGCCGGAGGCTGAGCGGCGCGAAGAGATCCTCGATGTTCGCCGGCAGCTCGCCCGCCAGCAGCTTGGCCGCGTAGATCGCCTGGTCGGTCATCGCCGCCAGCACGTCCTCCCACTTGCTCTCGGCAAAGGGCTGGACCTTGAGCACCGTGTCGTATGCGCGGTACTGCCGGCCTTGGATCACCGCCCGCGCCTCGCCCCGATCAACGCTCAGCGACTTGGTCTGGCCGCCGCGCGCGTAGCTCAGACCTTCGCCCATCGCGGGGCCCGTCGCGGCCTGCTCGATGAGCCTGATCCACCGCTGGGCGGCCCACGAGAGCGGATACGTCGCGTCCGACGCCGTGAGCTTCAGCCCGCCCCGCACACGCCGGGGATGCATCGGCAGCGACGCCTGCCCGGGCCTGAACTGGGGCCGGGCGGCCGTGCCGATGACAGGTTTCGTATACGCCGGGGGCTTGGGCACCGCCGAACCGCCAAGAGGCCTGGGCTCGGCCGGAACAGGCATCGGCGGGCCCGAGGGCGCGGGGGGCTTCAGAGCGGCCGGCCTCAGCGCGGGGGGCTGAAACGTCGGGCGCCTGACGGGCGAGGAGCTTTTCGGAGCGGCCGGGACAGAAGGAATGCCAGCGGGAGCGGTGGGGGCCGGAGCAGAGGGGGAAGTATCGCTCGCCTTGGTGGTGGCAGGTTTGGGGGCAGCGGCCTTGGGCTGGGCGTCCTTGCCGGTCTGAGGCTTCTTGCTGGGCACCTGGAACGCTCCCTCGGCCGAGAAACGCAGGGCCGCGTCCGCGCAGGCCCGGACTCAGAGGGTTGGGGCCGATCCGACGCGAGTCCAGTTGAGAACGGGGACGAGCTCGGAAATGTCCGAGGAATCCGCGGCGACACGCGCCCAACGGTGCCATCTCGAGAGCTCGGCTCGCTGGCGGCGGCGGCGCTCCACCCTCTCCCGACCGGGAGCTGGAGCAAGGGCCCGCGCCGGCCCCCATCGACCACCCGCGTCAGCTCCGTGCCCGAGGCGCCCGGCCTGGCAGCCCACGCGTGCCCAGCGGCTGGCGGCTGGTCCGTGGCTCCGTGCCGCTGACCGCGACGCACGACAGGGCGCTCGGTTTCGCAGGCCGTGCGCCCGCTCACGCCAAAAACACAACACCCCCGCGTGAGCGAGGGTGCTGGTTGAACTCAGAATGAAAAAGCAAGCAGTTGGGAGAAGCCCGGCTCAACGTTACCGATGAACCGGCCGTCCTTTCGGACGGACGACAGTGCACTGACAGGCCTGCTGAACATCGCTGTTCGTCCGGCGACGGTTGTGTCGCTGGCGCTGGCAGGTCTAAGGAAATCCCTTAGAAAGGAGGTGATCCAGCCGCAGGTTCTCCTACGGCTACCTTGTTACGACTTCGTCCCAGTCACCGACCTTGCCGTGGGCATCACTGAAGCGTGACGACTTCGGGCACTTTCGGCTCCCATGACGTGACGGGCGGTGTGTACAAGGCTCAGGAACACATTCACCGGAGCGTAGCTGATCTCCGATTACTAGCGATTCCGGCTTCATGCAGGCGAATTGCAGCCTGCAATCCGAACTGGGGTGCATTTTTTGCGATTTGCTCCGCCTCGCGGCCTCGCGTCGCTTTGTATGCACCATTGTAGCACGTTTGCAACCCTGGATGTAAGGGCCATGAGGACTTGACGTCATCCCCGCCTTCCTCCGGCTTGACGCCGGCAGTCTCGCTAGAGTACTCGCCATTACGCGTGAGCAACTAGCGACAGGGGTTGCGCTCGTTAGAGGACTTAACCCGACACTTCACAGCACGAGCTGACGACAGCCATGCAGCACCTGTGCACGTTCCGCCCTTGCGGGTGTGGCCTCCCTTTCAGGAAGTTGATCCGTGCATGTCAAACCCAGGTAAGGTTCTTCGCGTTGCCTCGAATTAAGCAACATGCTCCACCGCTTGTGTGAGCCCCCGTCAATTCCTTTGAGTTTTAATCTTGCGACCGTACTTCCCAGGCGGCACACTTATCGGTTTTCCTACGACTGATACGGGGTCAAACCCGCACCGATCTAGCGCGCATCGTTTACGGCGTGGACTACCAGGGTATCTAATCCTGTTTGCTCCCCACGCTTTCGTGCCTCAGCGTCAGGACAGGCCCAGCGGCCCGTCTTCACCATCGGCGTTCCAGTAGATATCTACGCATTTCACCGCTCCACCTACTGTTCCGACCGCTCATACCTGCCTCTAGTCCGGCAGTTCGCCTTGCTGTTCCACGGTTGAGCCGTGGGATTTCACAAGACGCTTGCCGGACCGCCTACGCACCCTTTAAGCCCAGTGATTCCGATTAACGCTCGTGGCCTCTGTATTACCGCGACTGCTGGCACAGAGTTAGTCGCCACTTCCTCTGGGGTCGATCATTGGTTCTGACCCCTGACAGTGGTTTACACGTCAGAGACGCTTCATCCCACACGCGGCATTGCTCCGTCAGGCTTTCGCCCATTGCGGAAGATTCGTTACTGCAGCCTCCCGTAGGAGTCCGG
>JANRKN010000160.1:0-15778 GCA_033763435.1 Planctomycetota bacterium | reverse complement strand
AAGCGGGCGTGCAGGTTGCTCGCGGCGTCCTTGATCTCGTATTCCCAGAGGCACGTGAAGTGCTTGCGGAAGAGCGTCTGCTGCTCGGCGGCGCGGGGGTGCAGGTCGTGCCCGATGAACTGATACGAGCAGGCGTCGACGCGGCGGTCGGTCGCGTCGACAAAGGTCTCGACCGCCGAGTGAAGCAGCACGTGCCGACCGACCGGGGGCGTCAGGGCGCCGATGAGCCACGCGTGATAGCGCCGGCGCGGCACGCCCGAGGCCGAGCCCATCGCAAACCCGCCCAGACCGTTGGTCAGCACCCACTCGCTCGCAAGGCGATCCTCGAGCGTTGCCGACGCGGGGCGGACGTCGAGCGCGGGGAGCGAGCCCGCGCCGAAGAGCGCGGCGCCCGTGGGCCCGACAGCCTGTGAAGACGCTTGCGAAGAAGGCTGAGAAGATGATTGCCCGGTCGGTTGCGCGGCCTGCGCAGCCGAGCCCGCCCGGCCAGAAGTCGTCGCCATCGTTCGTCCCTCGGTTCCGCGGAAACCCCGCCCAACCCGATCACCCTACGGCCGCGGGGCTCGCGTGTCGATCCCACCGCCCTGCCGCAAAACAGGATATCCCGGTCTGCAACCCCCGGCCCGGCCGTCCGGCCCGACCCTCCGATCCGGCGCCCGGCGCTGCGGTCTGCGGCCCTGAGAGGCGCCGGCCTGCGTGCGGGGGGGCTTGACAGTCGGGGGCGGGGCTCTCACACTGTGCTATGGGTACCTCGACGATTCCCCCGGCGCTCTCCGCACCCGTCCCCTCCGCTCGCCCGATGACGCCGGGCGAGGTCACCAGCAAGATCGTGCTCGACGGCATCACGTTCGACGACGTGTTGCTGCTGCCCGCGCGCTCGGGGGTCATGCCCGCGGATGCCGACACGACCACGCGCCTCACGGCGGCGATCTCGCTGCACATCCCGCTCATCTCGGCGCCCATGGACACGGTCACCGAGTCCGCGCTCGCGATCGCCCTCGCGCAGCAGGGGGGCCTGGGGATCATTCATAAGAATCTCTCGGTCGAAGCGCAGGCGCGCGAGGTCGAGAAGGTCAAGCGCTCGGCTAACGGCATCATCCGCGACCCGCTCACCCTCGGCCCGCGCGACACCGTTCAGCGCGCCAAGGAGCTGATGCGCCAGCACAACGTCTCGGGCTTCCCCGTCACCGAGGACGGTTCCTCGAACCCGCGCGGCAAGGGCAAGCTGCTGGGCATTCTCACGCGGCGCGACCTCAAGTTCGCCGACGACCCGGGCACGTTCGTCTCGGCGGTGATGACCAGCAAGGGGCTGGTGACGGCGCCCCCGGGCACGACGCTCCAGCAGGCCGACGAGATCCTGAGCCGCGCGAAGGTCGAGAAGCTGATCGTCGTCGACGAGCGCGGGTGCCTCGCGGGGCTGATCACGATGCGCGATATCGAGCGCCTGAGCCGCTATCCGCGGGCGTGCGTCGACAGCGACGGGCGCCTGCGTTGCGGCGCGGCGGTGGGCCCGGGCCAGCACGACCGCGTCGAGGCGCTGCTCGCCGCGGGCGCGGATGTGATCGTGATCGATACGGCGCACGGGCATTCGGAGAACGTGCTGAACATGGTTCGCGAGGTTCGCTCGCGGCACGCGTCGCGCGTGCAGATCATCGCGGGCAACATTGCGACGCGCCGGGCGGCGATTGATCTGATCGAGGCGGGTGCGGACGCGATCAAGGTGGGCATCGGCCCGGGGTCGATCTGCACGACGCGGGTGGTGACGGGCGTGGGCGTGCCTCAGGTGACGGCCGTGATGGAGGCCGCCGCGGGCGCCGCGGAAGTCGCCGCGACGACCGGCATCGAGATCCCCGTGATCGCCGACGGCGGCATCCGGCACTCGGGCGACATTCCCAAGGCGATCGCCGCGGGCGCGAGCGCGGTGATGATGGGCTCGCTGTTCGCGGGGCTCGACGAATCGCCGGGCGAGACGGTGATCAGCGCGGGCCGGCGGTACAAGAGCTATCGCGGCATGGGCTCGGAAGGCGCGATGAACGCCGGCAGCGCCGACCGCTATCGCCAGGCCGACAAGCTCGGCGCCGACGGCAAGCCCGTGATGAAGTTCGTCCCCGAGGGCGTCGAGGGCCTCGTGCCCTACCGCGGCAACCTCGCCGAGTTTGTCTATCAGCTCGTGGGCGGCCTGCGCGCGAGCATGGGCTACGTCGGTTGTCCGACGGTCGATGCGCTCCGGCGCAACGCGCGGTTCATCAAGGTCTCGCCCGCGACGGTCGTCGAGAACCACCCGCACGACATTCGCATTACCAAGGAAGCGCCGAACTACATGGTGGAGGGGGCGAGGGGATGACGCAGGACCAGCCACTGGCCGTTCAGCTTGCGGCGATCTTCGCAAGGCGATTGACAGCCGAAATCGATGACGATGACTTTGAAACCGGCAAGTGTGTAATCAGGGGATTGGATGCCCAATCTCTTATCGTCGTCGACCCGGACTTGGGCGAGCTGGTCGATTCGCGGCTGGCGTTCTTTTCAAACCACGACGTCCGACATTGTGATTCTCGAGATTATGATCGAGTGATGGCAAAGCTCGGCTTTGAGATGGATCCGGAGGTAGGCTCGGGTTCTACCTACAGTAGGTACAATCTGTCAATAAACACAATTACTGTTGTGGGCGTGGGACCACGATATGCATCTAAGTTTGAGCTTGTTTCAGATGCACGCCGTCAATTTGAAGAAGATCTCGCTCACTCAGTTCTCATCGTGCAGCTGCCTGAGGGCGTGGATCTCAGGATGCACGAAATCATTCCGATCGTGCAGGAGCAAGATCTTTTCCGCATACCGTTGCCCGAGATCGAGGTGATGACTCTCCGGCAATGTCTCGAGCAGATCGAGGATGATGGCAGCGTGCCCCCATTGTTTTATCACCGCCAGCTCGCCGAGGCACAGGGTGTCCATGCTTCGGGCGCCGCATGGATCGTACAGCCTCCCCAGGGATCGGCCGGCGGAACGTGTCTGCTTTACTGGTGTCAGAACAGGCATGAGTTCGCCTTCTTGCAAGGTCGAATCGACTTTGAGGCAATCGTCGAGTTGGCCAACGCCGACAAGCTTGATCGGCTTTACAACGGTGATATGGAGAACGTGCCGGAGAGTGTGCATCATTCTTGCCATAGTGGTCGCATTCCATCGGACATGCTGCGTATCGATCGACCATTGGGTGCGGTATCCGACAGTGAGATTCATGATTTTTTTGATCAATGGGTGCGGAGCTATGGATTTGATGTTGCACCATTGACGTCCATGGCGACACTTGCAGGCAGTGAGGTCGAGGGTTCGCCGGGCTGGAAAATCGATTCCCTGAAGTTTGATTGGGCGGATGATGCTTCTCGACACTGGTTCCTTCTGCAAGTGCCATCTCCACGGTTTAGTCTCGGGTCGCCTGAACATATTGCTATCCATGCGCCATTTTATTCGCAGCTGAATTACTACAGAGATGCTTTTGATGACGATTGGCGTCAGATCTCTCAGGCGATCCGAATTATAGCATTTGACCGTAACTGCGCGTCTCGACTCGTGGCTCGATACGACCGCGTCGATCAGGTTCTGGCGCCTTTTCAAGACGAAGATGTTGAATCTGATGAAACAATTTTTCACGAGCTGGCAGACGCAATTCCTCAGAGCGTACCCATGTTTTTCGTTTTGAATCGACAATTGTTGGATCCTCGGAGATTCTCTCTCGCTACGACGCTAAGGATGAACCAGCCTGGGAGTGCAGCGGTTAGAACTCCCATCTCCGTCCTTGCGACAAAGTGCGTCGAGGTTCTTGATCGGCTTGGTCTCGTGCAATCTGGACGCCAGTGGTCGCCGCTTTGGACCAGATCTCATGGTTTGCGCTGGGCCAATCGCGCGGCTGAAGAGGATGATCGGCTGTTGAGGTGGCTTGCGATCCTTGAGCGAGAGCTCAAGGTCGATATTGCGACGTCCCTTGCGATTGTGCGAGAGTCGTCTCGCACGCGTGCGGTCGAACTGGTTGAAAGAGTGATTGCTGCCGACAGTCGACGAACCTGGAAGCCGTCGCTGGGTACGTGGGTACAGCTTTACCGTGGTCTGATGGACGAACTGCTTGACTTGGCGGGCGGAGGGGTTGAGCCTGCGAAGTCTCTGGGAGCTCAGGCGCTGGTGACGCGTGAGCGTCTGGATAAGGTTGCAGCTGCACTGCAAAGGGCCGTTGAGCTTCGGAATGATCTGCACCATCGACGTGGACCGAGTCGCGGAAGCCCGAGGGCTGCGTCCGGCGGCATTGAGAGTTCGTTGGCCGATCTCGTTGAGGCGCTGCCATTGTCGTCCGCGGCGAGGTGGTTCTCAGTTCGCGGTTCGAGGCGGACTCTGGATGGGCTGGAGGTTGAGCGCTGCGGGATGTCAGAGCACGACTTTCACACTGTGCCTCGCTGGATTCGCGTTCCGGAATCCGACTCTCGGGCTCGAATGCCGGTAGAGGCGCTGTGCGCTGAATTCGAGTATCGCGGGGCTGCTGTCAATCTCTTTCCCGTCGTGCGACTTGAGGCTGTCGCCGATGAGATCTTTGTGCTCTTGCTGGACAAGATCAGTGAGTCAAAGATGACTTACGTCTGCAGCATGCGAAATGAGCAAAGAGAGTTTCCGCGTCCCCGGGCGGAATCTTTGGCTCAGTCCATCGTCGGTCTTTGATCGTCAGCAGCCCCTGCAGCTTGGCCATTGCCCACTGGCCACTGGCTCTGCCTCAATACCTCTGCCTCACGGTGCTTCCGGGGTACATGAGGGCGAGGATCTGCGAGGCGTCGCGGCCTTCGAGCGCGAAGCCGCGCGCGCACCACTGGCATAGGCCCACGCCGTGGCCGAAGCCGCGCCCCTGGATCGTCGCGCGCCCGCCTGAGAAGCTGACGTCGACATCGCCGCTGTTGGCGCGGGTCGCGCGCGTGACGTTGGGCAGGCCTTCGACGCTCTGATTGATCGCCTGGCGGAGCTGTTCGCCCCGGAGCGTGAACGTCCGGCCGCGGTCGTCGGTGACGCGATAGTCGATCGGCCGGCCCGCGGTGTTGGAGCGTGCGGGCTCGACCGCGCGCACGAGCGAGAGGCTCCGGACCTCGTGCCCGTTGAACTGGCCCCACGTGCGCAGCCGGCGCGAGAGGTCGGTGTCCGAGCGGTCGATCGTCCAGCGATAGAGCGAGGCGGTCTGGCACGCGTGGGGCCGGGCGCGCGCCTGCAGTGGCGCGGCACGGTTGAACTCCTGCCCCGCGGGCGTGCCGAAGGCGTCCGGCGCGGACGCGGGACGCCCGCCGCAGGTGCTCGAGAAGTACGCCCGGACAAGCTCGCCCGCGGAATCGACGAGCACGCGTCCGCGGGTGGCCCGCGCGGCCTCCATGCTCGTCCGGTCGGAGGTGATCCCGCCGAAGACCTGATCGCTCGTGTCGTTCTCGAGGTCCCACGCCTTGCCGAGCGACCGCGCGCGCCGACGCTCGTGCAGCGCGTACGACCGCGCGGCAATCGCCTGCGCTTCGTAGCTCTGGCGGGGCCAGCCCTTGATCAGTTCCTTGCTCAGCACGCCCGGCAGGTACGACTCGATGGGCATGACGCAGACGGCGTCGAGCGTGGCTTCGTCTGCCGCGCTGGCGTTCCAACGGCCGCGAACCTGCGCGAGCCCGGGGTACATCACGCCGTTGATCGTCACCGTCGTCGACGCGGGCGTGCCTCCCGCGCGCGACGAAGACGCGCTGGAGGAGCCCGAAGTCCAGCTTGCTTGCGGAATGACTTCGATGTCGGTGCCGAAGGGCCAGGTGATGGGCGCGGCGCCCGCGGGCTTGGCGCGCAGGCCCTGGGGCGTCATCTCGATCGTCACCGGCGCGGGCACCGTCGATGCGACGCCCCCCGAGATGGGCCGAAGGACCACGCGGCTCGCGCCGCCAAAGGTCAGCGTCGATGCGCCCGGCACCACGCGCACGCGGACTTCGGGTTCCTTGCCCAGGGCGACGGGCGCCTCAGTCCGCGGCTCGGCGCGGAAGAGTTCACAGCCCGACAGCGTCACAAGCATGCCCGCAAGCACGCTGCAGAGAAGGATCAGTTGTGCGATGTGCCCGCGCCGTCCTGCGCTCGCCCACGTCATGCGCCTGTCCTCACGCCCGCGATCGGTCCGACCCTCGGAAACTTGCGATCAGAGTACC
This sequence comes from Planctomycetota bacterium, assembly GCA_033763435.1. Classification (GTDB taxonomy): domain Bacteria; phylum Planctomycetota; class Phycisphaerae; order Phycisphaerales; family UBA1924; genus JANRKN01. The sequence continues at coordinate 9,590 of JANRKN010000160.1, read as the reverse complement.
CGCGACAGCCGCGCGAGGAAAGGTCCTCGGAGCCGATCGCGAGGGTCAAGCGAGGGATGTGCGTCGCGTGCAGGGCACGAAAACGAGCCGTTCGGTAGAAGTTCGAGCGAGTTGCGTGCGGCGATCGATACACTGAGGTCACGGGCAGAGTTTGCGCAGCGGCAAAGACGATGCTCGGTGCGTGAGGGGCCGATGTCGACGAGGGTGTCCGTGAATCCTGCGCTTCTTCGCTGGGCGTGCGAGCGCTCGGGTCGGCTCGAAGCCGCGTTGGCCGAGCGCTTTGTCGCTCTGCCGGATTGGCTTGCGGGCACCAAGGCGCCGACCCTCAGGCAGTTGGAAGAGTTCGCGCGGGCGACGCACACGCCGGTTGGTTTTCTGTTCCTGCCCGAGCCCCCGCAGGAGCGGGTTCCGATCCCGGACTATCGCACGGTCGGGAGCGAGCGTGTTCGGCGGCCGTCGCCCGATCTTCTGGACACGATCCATCTCTGCCAGCAACGGCAGGATTGGTACCGTCAGAACGCGCTTGTGTTGGGTGAGCCGCCGATCGAGTTTGTGGGCTCGGCGAGCGTCGCGAGCGATGTCGTCGCCACGGCCGGTCGGATCCGTGCGGCGGTGGGCTTTGACCTTGATGCCCGCGCCGAGGCGCGCACGTGGGAGGCCGCGCTCCGCGCGATGATCGACGCGGCGGACGATGCGGGCATCCTCGTCATGGTGAGCGGTGTCGTCGGCCAGAATCCGCATCGTCCGCTGGACACCGCCGAGTTCCGCGGCTTTGTACTCAGCGACGACCGAGCGCCGCTCGTATTTATCAACGGAACGGACACCAAATCGGGACAGATGTTCACGCTCGCGCACGAGCTCGCGCATCTCTGGCTCGGTGATTCGGGCCTGTCGGACGTCACGCCCGCATCGGTGTTGCCGGCGCGGGCCAGCGTCGAGCGTTGGTGCAACGCGGTGGCGGCGGAGATGCTCGTGCCGCTGGATGGCTTCGTGCAGTCGTATCGCCGCCGTGAACCGATCGGCACGGAATCGCAGCGTCTGAGCCGGCAGTACAAGGTCAGCACGCTGGTGATTCTCCGGCGGATGCTCGACGCGGGGGGGATCTCACGCGAGGAGTTTCAGGCCGCATTCGATGACGAGCTTGCTCGGCTTCAGCGCGAGATTGCCCGGCGTAAGGCCGCGGGAGGCGGAGGCGACTACTACGCGACCACGAGCGTGCGCGTCAGTGAGCGCTTTGCGCGCGCCGTGATCGCAAGCACCTGGGAAGGGCGGTCCACGTTCACCGAGGCCTTCCGCTTGCTCGGGTGCCGAAACGTCCGGACTCTTGAGTCGCTCGGCAGTCGGCTGGATATGACGGAGTTCCTCCGTGGGGGGGCGGCCTGATGGCATATCTCCTCGACACGGGCGTGTTCATCGAGGCCAAGCGCCGGTTCTATGGCCTCGACTTTGTTCCTGGCTACTGGGACTGGCTCGAGCGAGAAGCCCGCTCGGGTGTAGTACTTTCGATCGAGAGAGTCGCCGATGAGATCGACGCGCAGAGGGACGATCTGAGCGTCTGGGCCGCCACGCTGCCCCGTGGGTTCTTTCTGCGCCCTGATGCGACGTTCAGCGCCGCCTATTCGAAGGTCAACACGTGGGCTTCCACCGCGGGCTTTCGTCCGCTGCCCAAGGCGAGTTCTTCGATGTGGCAGACTCGTATCTTGTCGCCCAGGCCCTCGCTGGCGGGCACACCGTCGTCAGACTCGAAAAGCCGGCATCGACGCCCAGCAAGCGAAAGATCAAAGTGCCCGATGCGTGCGCCGGAGTGGGCGTGAAGTGCGTGACGCCGTACACGCTGATGCGTCTTCGCGGAGTGCGATTGGTCCTGGCGCCACCTCCGAGTGTGTCAACCGCGGCGCCCACATCCGCCGAATGACCAGTGGGCCCGGTCCAAAGGTGTGATCGCCGGAACCCGCGCGGAACGTGCGCGTCAGCATGCCTAAGGATTCCTCCATGACGACACCCAACCGTTCTTCGCCCGACAAAGTGGACCACCGCCGGAGGATCTGGCCCGGGGTCGATTTCTCGGGCACGCCCACGTGGGCGCTGACGCTGGCGATGGCGCTGGGCGTGGGGGCAGGGGTGTTCGTCGGCGCGACGAAGGGGTGTTCGAGCGCGCCCGAGCCGCCGCGGATTGCTGAGCGCGGCTACGCGGGCCCGGCGATCGGCCTGGCGGTGGGCGCGCCGCCGCAGCGGTTCCCGGGCTCGCCGGACATTCCCGGCCCGCACGTGGTGGTGATCCAGGCGCCCTCGCCCGGGTGGGAGGCGCGGCTTGACCAGGTGCGCGAGAACTTCCAGCGCCGGGACGTCTTCGTGACGCTCACCGAGCCCAACCCCGCGACGATGCAGCCTCAGGTCATCGTCGAGCAGCGGGTAGATTCGGGCGTCGCGTCGAGCACCCCGGTGAGCGTCTACGTGCGGATCCTGAAGTTCGGCGAAACCCGCGGCGAGTACGTCAAGGCGGCTGAGTCGAAGTAAGCCCGGGGGCACCTGTTGCATTCGGGCGCGGGCTCGATACGCTGGGCGCATGCCCGCCTACCCCGCGAGCCCCGAGCTCATCGCGATTCTCCGGCTCACGCTGATGCCCGACCTGGGCCCGGCGCGGATCGGTCGGCTGCTCGAAAAGTTCGGCTCCGCGCAGGCGGCGCTCTCGGCGTTGCCCGAGTCGCTGCGATCGATCAAGGGCTTTGGACCGGCGCTGGTCGATGGGTTTGCCGCCAGCGCCCGCGCGTCGGAAGCGCTCGCGCAGCAGGAACTCGCGCGCTTGGCTGCGCTGCACGCGCGGGCGATCGCGCGGGGCACGCCTGAGTTTCCCGCGCTGCTGGCCGCCGCGCCCGATGCGCCGCCGTTGCTGTTCGTCCGAGGTTCCTGGGAGCCGACGGGCGCGGACCGTTTCGCGGTCGCGCTCGTAGGTTCCCGGCACTGCACGGCGTACGGCATCGAACAGGCCGAGCGTTTCGGCGGCGCGCTCGCCCGCGCGGGCATCACCGTCGTATCGGGGGGCGCACGCGGCATCGACACCGCGGCGCACCGCGGGGCGATGGCCGCCGGAGGACGAACGATCGTCGTGCAAGGCTGCGGCCTCGCGCACAGCTATCCGCCCGAGAACGAAGACTTGTATCGAAGGCTGCTCGAATCAGGCCGCGCGGCGATCGTGTCGGAGCTGCCCGTCGAGACCGCTCCGCACGCGAAGAACTTTCCCGCGCGCAACAGGATCATCTCGGGCCTGTCGCTGGGCGTGGTGGTGATCGAGGCGGGTGAGAAATCGGGCGCGCTGATCACGGCGAGGCTGGCCGCGGATGATCACGGGCGCGAGGTGTGCGTCGTGCCCGGGCGCGTCGATTCGCCCGCGAGCCGGGGCAGCTTGCAGTTGCTGAAGGAAGGTGTCGGCCAGCTTGTGACCGAGCCCGCGGACGTGATCGCGATGCTCGAGTCGGCGGCGCGGCATCAGCACGGCGGGACCTTCGGCGCGCGCTACACGCCGGCGAGGGGCGATGAGGCCGCGGAACCCGAGCCGGGGCTGTTCGCGCCGGAGGCGCAACCGCCAAAGACCCCGCGTGCGAAGCCCCCGTCCGAACGGTTCCAGCCCACGAAACAGCCGCCCGCGAAACCGGCGATCGCGCTTTCGGCCGAGGACGAGCGGATCGTCTCGGCGCTGCGTGGCGAAGGGCTGGGGATCGAGCAGCTTGTCGAGCGCACGGGGCTCGCGACGCCGACGGTTCTGACGAGGCTCACGATGCTCGAGCTGGCCGGCCGAGTCCGCCGGAGCGGGGCGACGATCACGCTCGCCCGAGCGTAAGGCCCACACAAACCCTTGAATCTGGCATTTGCAGGCGCGGTTCGGGCCTGTTCGGGGGACAGTTCGGCCCGAGAATGCAAAAAGCCTGTGCAGATCGGCAGTTAGGCTTGCTGTTCGGGTGCGGATCGGCTATTGTTCTCCGAACACGGTACACGAATTTTGATCGGATAGTCCGAACGCGGTCGATGCTGCATGCGTCAGGATGTTGTGGGGTGGTCAGGACGGCGGCGGGGGCGTGTGACGAGGTGTGGTCGATGTTCGCAGCGATTCGACAGTTCTGGACCGGATCGGCTTCGCGGAGCGAGGCCGGGGCGACGGGCGGAGTCCCGGGCAGGATGTCGGACGGCATGGGCGGCGGTTCGGATGCGGGCGTGCGGGCGGTGTTGCAGTTGGGCCCCGGCGGCGACTTTGCGCGTCACTGGGTCCCGGCCGGCGGCGCGCGTCTCGAAGTTCGCGCCAAGGCCGAGGCACCCAGCGGCGGGCTCCGGCTCGTCGCGGGTCAGAGCCTGGCTCGCGAGCGGCTCGCCGGTTCGCAGCGGGCCCAGCAGGTCGAGCGGCTCCGCGAGCTGCTCGGCGCGCTCGTCGCGGGCGAAAGCCTCCTGCACGGGCAGGCGCAGGCCTCGCGGCGGGCGGTGACGGAGCTTGTTTCGCTCGCGCGCGGCGGACTGCCCCGCACGGGCGCCGGGATGGCCGGGGTCGGAACGTTGGGAGTTGGAACGTTGGGGGCCGGATCTGTTGGGGCGGGTGTTGGTGGGGCGGGTGTTGGAGTGGTGGGTGTTGATGGGGTTGGGTTGGGAGGATTGCACGATGAATCTCACGCCGAAGCAGCTTCGCATTCTTCAGTTGATCCGCGATTGGCGCGTGCGCCGGGGCTATTCGCCGACGATGCAGGAGCTCGCGGACGAGATCGGCGTCAGCAAGGTGACGGTGTTCGAGCACGTCGAGGCGTTGATCAAGAAGGGCGCGCTCGTCCGCGAGCCCAACAAGGCACGCTCTTTGTCGATCGCTGACGGGATCGCGGTGCCCGACGAGTCCAGGCCGCTGCGGTTCCCGCTGGTGGGCAAGATTGCCGCGGGCAACCCGATCGAGCGCGTGCCCGACGCGGACGAGATCGACCTTACGGCCATTTTCGCGGGGTCCTCGCGCGGCGAGACGACCTTCGCGCTCAAGGTCGAGGGCGACTCGATGCGCGACGAGGGCATCCTCGACGGGGACTTCGTCCTCATCGAGCGCACCGCGGTTGCGCAGAACGGCGACAAGGTCGTCGCGCTTCTGCCCGACGGCTCGACCACGCTCAAGACCTTCTTCAAGGAAGACGACCACATTCGCCTTCAGCCCGCGAACCCCGCGTTCGAGCCCATCCGCGTCAAGTTCTGCCAGGTGCAGGGCATCGTCAAGGGCGTGGTCCGGCGCTACGGCCGATGATTCGGCCAGGCATTGGGCGAGCGGGTGGGCCCGTGAGTGGGCGGGCTCGCACAGACCGGGAGTGATCGCGCGCGATGGCGGTGCTGATCGAACTGGCGCTGGGCTTGGGGCTGCTCGGGCTGTTGCTGGCCGCACATGCGGTCGGTCGGCGGCTTGGGCGCGTCAGCGATCACGCGCACTCGCACGTCGGCGTGGTCCAGAGCGCGGTGCTCGGCCTGCTCGCGCTGCTCATCGGCTTTTCGTTCTCCGGCGCGGTCTCGCGCTTTGGTGCGCGCCAGGACCTGATCGTCCGCGAGGCCAACGCGATCGAGACCGTCTCGCTCAGGGCCGACTTTCTGCCCGAGCCTCAGCGCGACGCGCTCCGCGAGACGCTTCGGCAGTACGCGCGGGCGCGGATCGAGCTCGTGCAGGGGAAGGAGGAGGCCGCGCTGTCCAAGCTCGCGGCGCTTCAGGACCGCGCGTGGGCGATCACGGTGCAGGGCGTGAAGGCGCGGAGCGAGTTTGCCCAGCCTGTGCTGGACGCGACCAACGAGATGTTCGATCTGCTCGCCGCGAGGAATGCCACGGCCTCGCGGCACATCCCGCCCGCGATCGTCGTCGTCATGATCGCCTGCGCCACGCTTGCCTCGGGCATGATCAGTTATGGACAGGCCCGGCGCGAGGGCGATCGGGGCCTGGGGTCGCAGGTGCCGGCGCTCGCGCTGGTGGCGCTCGTCGCGGCGGTGCTGTGGCTGACGCTGGATCTGGATTTCCCGCAGCGCGGGCTGGTCCGGCTGGGCGATGCGCCGCTGCGAGCGGTGCTGGAGCGGCTCGAGCGCGCGCCGGTCTGATCGCGCGGGGGCTCAGAAACTCACCATCAACGAGCCGCGCCCGATCGCGAGGGGCGGAGGTTGGGCTGCGGTGGGGGACGCGCGCGAAGAAGTTGCTCGCCGCCCGCAACCTTCGCTCGGCGTGGGCGCTCCAACCATCACGAGAGGGAGAGTGATGAAGGATTCACGTTCGGAAGTGAAGACTGGGCGTGTTGACGCGGCTTCGGGCCCGGCGCTCAACCGCGCGATCCTGCCGACGGGCGAGGCGACGGGCATCTTGCCCGTGCGTGAGGGGAAGCTGACGCCGGTGACCGTCATCGGCACCGCGCCGATCCGCGAGACGTTCGACGACCTGTGCATCCGCCAAGCGATCAACTCGCGTTGCGCGCCGGGCGTGACGGACATTGTGCTGAACCCCGACGCGCACGCGGGCTACGGCGCGCCGGTGGGGTGTGTGCTGGTCTCGCCCGATCACATCTATCCCGGCCCGGTGGGCGTGGACATCAAGTGCAGCATGAGCCTGCTGCAGCTGGACCTGCCCGAAGCGGCGCTCGACGACAAGCGGGCGCGGCGCGCGCTGATCGATGCGATTCTTGAACGGACGCCGACGGGCGCGGGGCATCGCGACGCGCCCAAGGGCCGACGCGTGGACGCGAAGCTTGGCGCGCGCGTCGTGACTGAGGGCGCCTCGGCGGGCGTGCTGGCGGAGCTGGGCGTGCCGGTGCGCTGGGCTCAGCGCTGCGAGGACGCGTTCCACGTCGGGCACGACGACTCCGCCGACGCGCTGCGCGAGCGGCTTGAGCGCTGCCACCTGTCGGACGCGCGGGGCGAGAAGGCGTTCGCGTCGAAGATGACGCAGCTCGGGACCTACGGCGGGGGCAACCACTTCGGCGAGTGCGAGGCGGTGCGCGTTGAGCCCGGCGAGCGCGCCCGCGCGACGGCGGAGATCTTTGGGCTGCGCGATCGGCACATCGCGTTTCTGTCGCACTGCGGCAGCCGCGGGTGGGGTGCGCTGCTCGCGCGGCATCATTTCAAGACGCTTGCGGAGAAGTTCGAGCGATGGAACATTCCGCTGCCGGGCGAGGACCGGCAGCTGGTGTATGCGCCGCTGGGCTCGGCTGAGGCGGATGCGTACCTCGACGACATGGCGATGGGGGCGAACTTTGCCACCGTCAACCACCTGCTGATCAACGCGCTGGTGCTCGAGGCGTTTCAGGAGGTGATGCCGGGCGTGAAGGGCGAGCTGGTGTACTTCATCAGCCACAACATCGCGCGGCGTGAGGTGGTGCGAGGCCGGCCCGCGTGGGTGCACCGCAAGGGCGCGACGCGCGCGTTCCCGGCCGGGCACCATGCGCTCAAGGGCACGCCGTTCGAAGCGACGGGGCATCCGATTCTGCTGCCGGGCAATCCGCAGGACGGCTCGAGCGTGATGGTTGCGGATCCGGGGGCGGAGCGTTCGTGCTTCAGCGTGAATCACGGCGCGGGCCGGCGCATGAGCCGCACGGCCGCGACGAAGACGCTGGATCAGAAGACGGTCGACGCGAGCTTCGATGCCGCGGACATCCTCACGAACTGCCGGAACTATCCGCGCGACGAGGCGCCCGGCGCGTACAAGGACTTCAACGCGGTGCTCGAGAGCGTGAAGCTCGCGGGTCTGGCGAGCGAGGTCGCGCGGCTGCGGGCGCGCTTCGTGATCAAGGACGGCGACGCGGCGGACGATTGAACGGCTTGGCACCCGTCGGGCCGGGCACGGTCGCCCGTGATTGCATGCGGTCGCACGCGCGGAATCGAAAGCGGAGAGGGGGGGATGCGATTCTCGGCGCCTTCGGCGTCGAACCCCCGTTCTGCCGCTGCGCGACAGGGGTGTTCGAATCCCCCGTCGGGGGATCGCCTCGGAATCGAAAGCGGAGAGGGGGGGAGTCGATGGGCGGGGCCGCGTAGCGGGCGGCGGATGGGGGCGGTTGCTCGCAACGTGCTGTAAATCATGCACTTCTGTGACCGGGGCGTTCGGGCGCGTGTCAGCGAGTTCCGGATCGGTCGGGCTTCACTGGGGGCACTTTTGGGGGCGCGCAGGGTCAGAGGAACGCCACGGCTTGACATACAGACTTTCTGTAACTATGCTGTGGCCATGCCTCCCACTCCCCTCGTGCCGACCTCCACGGATGCTCCGCGCTCGAGTCTCGATGACGCCGGGGCGTTGGCTCGCGTGCTGTTCAAGACGACCGTGATTCCCTCGTCGCCGCCGCTGAAGCTCGTTGGCATCGGTGACGCGGATGAGGCCATGGGGCCGCCGGGCCTCTCGCTCCTGCCCGCGTTCGTGACCTACGCCTGCTTTCAGGAGGCGCAGCGGTTGCAGGTGCCGCTGTTGTCCACGACGGTGGTCACCGATCCCGTCGGAGCGTTGCTCTCGGCCCGCGTTCCCTGCACCGATGACGGACAAATCACGATCGGGATGGCGCGGCTGACGCAGGAGTTCATCCGCGGCATGTTTGCCGCCATGCAGACGCCCCCGCCCCTGCTCCTGAAGCTCGAAGAGGCCGCCGAGTTGATGCGGATCTCGCCAAGCACGCTCAAGCACATGGTCTCGGACGGTCGCATCCGTAAGTCGGTCCGGCGCGGGTCCCCGCTGGTCTTCGTACGCGACCTGTTGGTGCAGGAGTGGATGGGCGGCTCATGAAGCTCAAAGACCGCGAGCATGTGCAGGGCACGGAGAACCCGTCGGTCTACATCGGCCGGCGCGTCAAGCCAGACGGAACGGCCAGCCGCCGTTGGTCGGCTGTGTACTACGACGGCAAGCGGCAGGTCATCAAAGCGCTCGGCACTCGGTTCAAACCAGAGGCGTTCAAGGCCGCCCAAGACCTGCACCGCGCTCTGGTCCGCGGCGATCCCACCGCCGCGCCTGTGGTGATCACGGTCGCCGAGCTGGTGCAGGAGTACCTCGACATGCTCGTCGCCCGCGGGCGTTCGCACAAGACGAGCACCAAGTACACCCGTGTGTTGGAGGACTTCGCGGGCGTCTGTGAGAAAGGTCTGCAATGGAAGCGCGCAAAGTCACCGAACAAGAGTTCTGGCGGTACCGCCAGTGGGCCGTCAAGCAAGAGTTGAGCACAAAGACCGTGTACAGCCACCTCGTGATCATCAAGCAGGCGTTCAAGTGGGCAGCCCGGCTCAAGCGCATCCCGTCCAACCCATTCGACCACATTTCGCTGCCGGAGCCGGCGCCGACGCCGCAGTTCTGCCCGAACGCTGAGCAGATGGCGGCGCTCCTGGCGGCCGCTGATGAAGAGGATCGCCCCTTGTTCACGTTCCTCGCTTACACGGGCTGCCGCATCGGCGAGGCCGCGGAGTTGCGGTGGGAAGACGTGGTATTCGGCGCAGACGGCGGCCACCTGCTGATCCGCCGCGGCGGCTCGCAGGGCACGACCAAGACCGGTGGCATCCGCCGCATCCCGATCCATCCCGAGTTGCTGCCCGTGCTGAAAGGGCTGCCACGCAAGACCGACCGCGTCTTCACCCGC
>JANRKN010000159.1:0-38051 GCA_033763435.1 Planctomycetota bacterium | reverse complement strand
TTGTGTGGTGGGCGCGCGGGCCGCGGGCCCCCGGCGGGCGTCCTCGGGGGGGGGGGGGGGGGGGGGGGGGGGGGGGGGGGGGGGGGGGGGGGGGGGGGGGGGGGGGGGGGGGGGGGGGGGGGCGGCGGATCAGGGCCCGAGCGAGCAGCAGATCAGCGATTTCTTCACGCAGAGCGTCCGCCCCGCGGTTCAGGCCGCGATCATGCCGCACGTTCGCGCGATGACCGCCGAGGCCAACCGCACGACCGATCCCGCGGCGCTCGCGCGCCTGCTCGAGGGCCAGGTCGCCGTCGCGATGATCCCGCTGGACCTCACCGCCACGCTCGCGCCCGCGCAGGCCGGGCTCTTCGGCGGGCTTCTGGGCGGCGGAGGCGGTGGGGGCGGTTCGGGCGGCGGGCTGCTGATGAGCGGCGGCATCATCGAGAAGGGCGTGCTGGGCACGCTCGCCGTCGTCGCGCTGGGCATGATGTTCCTGATGGTCAAGAAGGCCTCGCGCAAGGCCGAGATGCCCACCGCCGAAGAGCTCGTGGGCCTGCCCCCGACGCTCGAGACCAAGAGCGACCTGATCGGCGAGGCCGACGAGAGCGAAACGCCCATGGCCGGTATCGAGGTCGACGAGGGCGAGGTCAGGTCCCAGAAGCTGCTGGAACAGGTGCAGGCGCTCGTCAAGGACAACCCGGACTCGGCGGCGAAGCTGATCAATCGGTGGGTCACGCCCGACCAGTAATGGAGAGTGGGAGCGATGCCCCGCAAGCCTCACGAAAAACTGCCCGAGCGGGCCGAGGAACTCGAAGGCGTGACCAAGGCGGCGATCCTGCTGCTCTCGGTCGGGCCCGAACTCGCCTCGGGCATCCTGAAGAAGCTTACCGCCGAGCAGGTCGAGGAAGTCACGCGCGAGCTGGCCAGCCTCGGGCGCGTCCCCACGCGTCTGCAGGCCGACGTGGTCGAGGAGTTCTACAACCTCACGATCGCGAGCCAGTACGCGAACGAAGGCAACCTCGATTACGCCAAGGCGATCCTTGCGAACTCGCTCGAGGGCAAGGCCGCCGAGCGCGTGCTGCAGCAGATCCAGACGCAGGTGCAGAAGACGCCCTTCGCGTTCCTTCAGCGCGCCGAGAGCGAGAACCTGCTGACGTTCATCCAGGACGAACACCCGCAGACGATCGCGCTGATCGTGTGCCACCTCGCGCACCACAAGGCGGCGGAGATCCTCGGCGGCCTGCCCATGCAGAAGCAGGTCGAGGTCATCAAGCGCATCGCCAACATGGAGCAGACCAACCCCGAGGTCATCCGCGAGGTCGAGAAGGGCCTGGAAAGCCGACTCGCGAACATGCTCATGCAGAGCATGGAAAAGGCCGGCGGCATCCCGACCGTCGCCGAGATCCTCAACCTCGCCGACCGCGCGACGGAGAAGACGATCCTCGAGGGCCTTGAGGCCGACGACCCCGACCTCGTCGAGCAGATCCGCCGACTGATGTTCGTCTTCGAGGACATCAAGATGGTCGAGGGCAAGGGCATCCAGGCGGTGCTCAAGGAAGTCGACAACGACGAGCTCGCGCTCGCGCTCAAGACCGCCTCGCCCGAGCTTCAGGAAAAGATCTTCGGCAACATGTCCGAGCGCGCGGCGCAGCTCGTGCGCGAAGAAATCCAGTTCATGGGCCCGGTCAAGGTCTCCGACGTCGAAGCGGCGCAGCAGCGCATCGTCGACATCGTCCGCAGGCTCGAGGAGTCGGGCGAAGTGGTCATCCAAGGCCGCGGCGGCGATTCGGAGCTGATCGTGTGACGACCCGCGCCCGCCCAGCCCAGGCCGGGGGTGACGCATGGCGCTGATCCGCCAGGCGGAGTTCGCGCGCATCGCGCCCGACGCGATCACGCTCGACCTGGGCGATCTCGCGCGCCAGGGCGAGAAGCTGCGCCAGCGTGCGCGCGACGAGGCCGAGCGGCTGGTCGCCGATGGCCAGTCCGAGCGCGCCAAACTGATCGCGGGCGCTCGCGAGCAGGGCTTTGCGCAGGGTCTGAACGAGGGGCGCGCGCAGGGCCTGACGCAGGGCCGCGCTGAGGGCAAGGCGCAGGCATTGGCGGAGCTCAAGCCCCGGCTCGACGCGCTGGCGACTTCGTTTGCCGAGGCGCTGACGCGCTTTGAGGGCGCGCGTGAGACGATGCTGCTTGAGGCGCGCCGCGAGGTGCTCGACCTCGCGCTGCTGATCGCGGAGAAGGTCGTCAAGCGCGCGATCGAGGCCCGGCCCGAGCTCGTGGCCGATCAGCTCGCCGCGGCGCTCGCGCAGGTCACCTCCGCAAGCGCGCTCATCGTGTTCGTGAACCCCGAGGACGAGTCACTCGTGCGCGACGCGCTGCCCGCGCTGGCCTCGCGCTTCCCGGCCGCGCAGCACGCCGAGCTGCGCACCGATGCCGCCCTGGCCCGCGGCTCGTGCGTTCTGCGGACGCGCGGACAGGGCGAAGGCGCCCACGCGGCCTCGGGCACCATCGACGCCTCGATCGCCACGCAGCTCTCGCGGATTGTCGAGTCGCTCGTCGGCACGCCCGCCTCGCAGGCCCAGCCGCGGGAGGGCGCGCCGTGACCGTCCTCGCCTCCGCGATCCAGACCGTCCGCCGCGTGCAGCCCATGCGCATCGTCGGGCGCGTCGCCGAGCTGCGCGGCCTCACGCTGCTCGCCGAAGATCTTCCCATGCCCGTCGGCACGCTCGTGCGCATCCGCGGGCTCGAGGGCGATGTCTTCGGCGAGATCGTGGGCCTCTCGCGCCGACACGCCATCGTCATGCTCCTGGGCCAGACCACCGGCATCCGCGCGGGCGACGAGGTCGTGGGTGAGCAGGTCGCGCAGACCGTCGGCGTCTCGCACCGCATGCTCGGGCGCGTGCTCGATGGTCTGGGCCGGCCGATCGACGACCTGGGCCCGATCGCGGATCTCACGCCGCGCGCCCTGAACCCCGAACCGCTCACGCCCCTGCGCCGCGCGCCGATCCGCGAGGTGCTCACGACGGGCGTGCGCGCGCTGGACCTCATGACCACGCTCGGGCGCGGGCAGCGCCTGGGTATCTTCGCCGGGCCCGGCGTCGGCAAGAGCACGCTGATGGGCACGATCGCCCAGCGCACGAGCGCCGACGTGAACGTCATCGCGCTGATCGGCGAGCGCGGGCGCGAGGTCAAGGACTTCATCCATCACGCGCTCGGGCCCGAAGGCCTCAAGCGCTCGGTCGTGATCGTCGCGACGGGCGATGAATCGCCGTTGATGCGCATCCGCGCCGCCAAGGCCGCGGCGACCATCGCCGAGTTCTTCCGCGACCCCGTGGGCGGCTCGCGCGACGTGCTGCTGATGATGGACTCGGTCACGCGCTTTGCGCACGCTCAGCGCCAGATCGGCCTCTCGGTGGGCGAGCCCCCCGCGACCAAGGGCTACACGCCCAGCGTGTTCGCGCAGATGGCGCTGCTGCTCGAGCGCGCGGGCTCGGTCGTGCCCCCGCCGGGCCATGCCAAGGGCGGGTCGGTCACGGGGCTGTACACGATCCTCGTCGAGGGCGACGACATGACCGAGCCGGTGTCCGACGCCGCGCGCGGGATCCTCGACGGCCACGTGATCCTCTCGCGCAAGCTCGCGCAGAAGGCCCACTACCCCGCGATCGACGTGCTCGATTCGATCTCGCGCGTCGCCGACGAGATCTGCGAGCCTTCGCACTCGGCCGCGCGGCGGACGCTGATGCGCGCGCTCGCGCTCTACCGCGAGGTCGAGGACCTGGTCCAGATCGGCGCCTACGTCCGCGGCAACAACCCCGAGAGCGACGCCGCGATCGACTTCAACGCCCAGATCAACGCCCTGCTCCGCCAGGGCCGGGGCGAGCAGGAACCCTTCGACAAGGCCCGCGCCATGCTTCAGAAGCTCGCGCAGGCGCTCGCCGAGGCCTCGGCCCGCAACGCCAAGGCCCGCGGGCGCGCATGACCTGAGAGGACCCCGTCACGATGGCGCGATTCATCTTCGAACTCGAACCGATCCTCAAGCACCGCCGCGCGATCGAGCGTCAGAAGCAGCTCGCGGTCGCGCAGCTCGAGGCCGAGCGCACGCGCCTGGAGAACGAGATCCGCGGCTTCCAGGCCGAGATCACCGACATCCGCGCCGACGTGCGCGACGCGCTGACGCACGAGAAGCGCCCCGAAACCGCGGGCGTCGACGTGGCGCACGTCCGCCGGCAGGCCTCGGCGGCGCTGGGGCTCGTCGCGCGCGCCCAGCGCGCGGTGCTCGCGCTCGCGGGCGTGCACTCGCGGATCGACGCGGCGCGGCTCGAGCTGCTGGCCGCGGCCAAGGACCGCCGCGCGATGGAGATCCTGCGCGAGCAGCGCTACGCCGCGTGGCTTGAGGAGCAGAACCGCCGCGAGAGCTCGATGCTCGACGAGCTGGGCGTGATCGCCGCGGCGCGGGCGCTGCGTGAGGAGGCCGCCTGATGAAGTCCGCCTGGACCATCGTCTCCGTCATCGCGCTGGCCAACGTGCTCGCGCTGGGCGCGTTCATCGGCTGGCTGCACAGCTCGGGCCGCCTGAACACCGAGCGCGCCCGCGCGGTGCGCGAGATCTTCACCGCGACCATCGCCGAGGAGGACGCGAAGAAGAAGGAAGAGGAAGCCAAGGCCGAGGCCGCCAAGAAAGCCGCGGAAGAGGCCGCGAAGCTCGAGAAGCCCCCGATGACCGCGGCCGAGCAGCTCGCCGCGCGGCTTGACGCGAGCGAGGTCGACCGTCAGCGGATGGAGCGCCTCCGCCGCGAGGTCGCCGATCTTCAGTCCTCGCTGGTGCGTGAGCGCGAGAAGCTCTCGCAGGAGCAGTCGGCCTTCCGCGCCGAGGTCGCCGCGTGGCACGCCCAGCGTGAGCAGCTCGAGGCCAAGACGAAGACCGAGCAGTTCCGCCGGGCCGTCGCGCTGCTGGGTTCACTCAAGAGCGGCGAAGCGACGACGCTCCTGCGCGAGATCATCCGCACCGGCGACGCGCCCGCCGCGCAGGCCTCTGCGCCCGCGCCGACGTCTGACACCATCGCGGCGAACACGCCCTCGGCCGAGCTTGCGCAGGCCCCGGCCAATCCTGCGCCGGCCGCGAGCCCCGGCCTCGAGCAGGCGGTGATCTATCTGAACGCGCTCGACGATCGGCCCCGGTCCAAGATCATGACCGAACTGGCCAAGTCCGACCCGGCGTTGGCAGCGGATTTGCTCGAACGGCTGCGGACCCTCGGCACATTCGCCGCGGGACCGCAGGCCGCCGCGCCATGAACACCACCGCCAGCACGCGTACCTCCAACCCGGCCTCTCCCACCAACCCGCTGACGCGGGAGGTTGCGCGATCCAACGCCGCCGCCGCGTCGGGCTCGAGCGCCACGTTCGTCGCGTTCCTCGCGGCGCAGGTCTCGGGCGCGGGCACGATGTTCGACCGTGCCACGCCGATCGAGCCCGCCACGCCCCGCGAGAGCGATGCGCCGACCGAGAACCCCTCGGCCGAAGCCGACACCAAAGACGGCGCGACCTCGGAGTCGGACGACGCCGGGCCGCAGGATTCGCGCGAACCCGCGCAGGCCCCGCGCACGGATCGCGCCCCCGCGTCGCCCTTGCTGCCCGGTGCAGAAGACGCCGCGGGTTCCAAGCTCGGCGCGCCCGCGATCGACGCGCCCGAAGCCTCGGCGCCCCCCGAGCCCACGCTGAACCCCGCATCGGGCCATCCGGCGCTGAGTTCCTCGGCACGCAAGCCCGGGCCTCAGACCCTCTCGTCCAAGGCCGTCAGCAACACCACCACCGGCGAGCCCGCCGCGCCGACCGATCCGCTCGGCCTGATCCCGGGCCGATCGGGCCCGACGCCGCCCGCCGAGTCTCGCGCGCCGGGCGATGCTGCCGCCGCGCAGCCCGCGGCGCCGAGCGCACCGGCCGAAGCTTCAGCGCCGAGCGGCCCGCGCTTCAGCGAACATCTCTCCAACAGCGCCGCGAGCGCGTCCGTCGGCGACGAGTCCGCGGCCGGTGGTTCAACGGCCTCTTCGGGCGCAGCCTCCGCGGGCCCGATCGGCGCAGGCCAGATCGGCGCGGGCCAAACCGGGACCGCCCAAACCGGCGCGGGCGCTGCGAACGCGTCGAACGCCGCGGGCCAGGCCGCGGTTGCGTCGTCGGCCGCCGGTGCTCCGGGCGCGGGCACGCGCTCGAACGCCAACCCCGGCACGCCGATGGTCGGCATCGCCCCCGCCTCAGGACCGAGCCCGCTCGGCAAGCTCGTCGCCGGACCGCTCGGTTCGCAACTCGGCGGCGGCCCGCGCCTCACCGCGCAGGAAGCCGAGACCCAGGGCCAGGTCGCCCGCGGTCTGGCCTCCGCGCTCAAAGCCAAGGACGGCGAGGTCACCCTCCGGCTCACCCCCGACACCCTCGGCACCGTGCGCATCACCCTCCGCATCGAGGACCAGCAGGTCCGCGCGACCATCGAAACCTCGACCCTCGCGGCACGCGACTTGCTGAGCAAGGGCGTCGAGTCGCTCCGCGCCGGGCTGGAACGCCGGGGGCTGGAGGTCGATCGGCTCGAGGTTCGTGCGGCGCAGGATGTGCCGACGGCCTCACCGCCCGCGCGCTCCGAGTCCGAAACGGACCACGAGCAGTCTGCGTCCCGTGACTTCTCTCGCGGCGACGGCGGACAGGGCGGAAATGGTGGGGGCGGGAATGGTGGGGGCGAACACGCCGGCGGGGATCGCCGGAACTTGGCGGGGGTGAGCCCGCTCGGCCTCGTCGGAGACGAAGCCGCGAACACGTCGGCCACGCGCGGAGTCGCGGGCCTCGTGAGTCAGGGTCCGACGCTGTCGCTGGAGCGCGACGGATCGGCGACGACACTGCCCGACGGGCGGACCGTGCAGGCGCTGCGGCTCGAAGCCGTGGCCTGACGACCGACCAGCCGGGCCCAAGCCAGTCGGCCTGCCGCAGGCCGCGGGAGTTGCGCCATGTCCGTCGCGGGCATCAGTTCGTCGGGCACGCTCAGCTCGGGCACGGGCTTCAGCGCCCTCTCGAGCGAGCAGTTCATGAAGATCGTCCTGACGGAAATGACCCGCCAGGACCCCATGAAGCCCAGCGACACCAACGCGCTGCTTCAGCAGCTCGCGACCATCCGCTCCATCGAGAGCGACACGCAGCTCACCGACCGCCTGGGCTCGCTCGTGGGGCAGAACGAGTTCAGCTCCGCCTCGGCGATGATGGGCAAGAAGATCTCGGGCATCTCCGACAAGATCGAGCGCGTCGAGGGCACCGTCACGGGCGTCACCCGCACGCAGGGCGGCGCCGTGCTCACCCTCGACACCGGCGCCCGCGTCCCCTTCATCTGGGTCGACGAGGTCAAGGCCCCGCCGCCCGACAGCGGCAACGACGACAACGACAACGGCTGACGCGCGCCCCGCACCGGCGATCACTCAGGACCCCGACGCATGATCAACCGTTTCCAGCCCACGCCCGACACCGCCGCGGCCTTCGCCGCCGACCCGCTGCGCTCGCTGCGCTCTACCGTCCGCAGGCCCGGCGATGAATCCGCGCCCGCCGACGCCTTCGCGCAGGCGCTGGATAAAGCCCGCGCAGGCCAGCTCTCTTCCGACCGTCCGATCCGCGTGCTCAACTCGGCGGGGGGCGAACTGACGGACGCGCAGCTGAATCGTCTCGCCGCGGCCGCGGACCGCGCAGAGGCCTCGGGCGCGCAGCGCGCCATGTTCCTGCTCGACGGTCAGGCCGTCACGATGGACCTGGCCACCCGCACCGTCACGAGCATCGCGCCCCTCAAGCCCGGCACACCGACCGTCGGCATCGACGCGGTGATGCAGGTCCCCTCGGGCGACTCGCCCGCGACCGGCGTGCTCACGCCGCCGCGCGTCGCCGCGCTGAATCCCTCGCTGGCTTCGATCCTCGAATCGTCCTCCGCCGCCTGATTCTCGCCGTCCGCTTCTTCCTCCCTCGCCGTACACGGAGCGAACCCCATGGCCTCGACCACCGCGCTGTTCACGGGCCTCTCGGGCCTCAACGCCAACGCCCGCAACATCGACGTCATCGGTAACAACATCTCCAACTCCAACACCTACGGCTTCAAGTCCAACCGTCTGATGTTCAGCTCGATGTTCAGCCGGACCTTCTCCATCGGCACGCCCCCCGGCGACACCACCGGCGGCACCAACCCCGGGCAGATCGGCCTGGGCGTCGGCATCGGCGGCACACAGCGCAACTTCTCGGGCGGCGCCCTCTCCACCACCGGCGATTCGCGCGACCTGGCCATCGAAGGCAACGGCTTCTTCATCGTCGAACGCGGCGGCACGCCCTATTACACCCGCGTCGGCGCCTTCCGGCAGAACGCCCTCGGCGACCTCACCACCATCACCGGTGAGCGCCTCATGGGCTACAACGTCGACGAGCAGTTCAACATCCGCACCGGGCAGCTCGAGGCTCTGAACATCCCCGTCGGCACGCTCACGATCGCCGAAGCCACGCGCAACGTCCGCTTCTCGGGCAACCTCGACGCCGACGGCCCCCTGCCCACCCGCGGCGCGATCATCAACCTGATGGCCACGACCACCGCGGGCTTCGCGGCGCGCACGAGCGCCAGCCCCGCGCCGACCGCGCCCAACGTTCTCGAGAACACCACGCGCCTGGTCGACATCGACAACGCCGCGCTCGCAGGCGCAGACGATGTCCTGTTCACCGCGGGTCAGTTCATCGAGATCAAGGGCGCGCAGAAGGGCACCAAGACCATCCCCGACGCGCGCCTGGAAATCACCGCGACCACCACCGTCGCCGACCTGATGACCTTCCTCTCCCAGGCGATGGGCATCAACACCACCGTCGGTGCCAACCCCGACGCCAACACGCCCGGCCTCACGCTCAACCCGCTCACCGGCATCATCCAGGTCGTCGGCAACACGGGCGCCTCCAACGACCTCACCATCGACGCCGCGGACATCCGTCTGCTCAACGCCTCGGGCAACCCCGTCGGCACACCGTTCACGCCCGCCAAGACCGCCAGCGCCGACGGCGAGAGCGTCCGCACCACCTTCATCGCCTACGACTCGCTGGGCGCGCCCATCGAAGTCGACCTCACGATGGTCCTGGATTCCACCACCTCGACCGGCACCCAGTGGCGCTACTACGTCGAGAGCGGCGACGACACCGACCTGCAGCTTCAGGTCGCCACAGGCCTGCTCAACTTCGACACCTCGGGCCGACTCATCGACCCCCTGCCCGTCCCGGTCAACATCGACCGCGCCAACACCGGCGCCGTGACGCCCCTCTCGTTCAGCATCGCCTTCGAAGGCACTCAGGACCGCGTCACCGCCCTGGCCAGCAGCAAGAGCCAGATCGCCGCCACGTTCAACGACGGCTCACCGATCGGCACCCTCCAGTCCTACGCGGTCGCCAACGACGGCACCATCACCGGCTCATTCTCCAACGGCCTCACCCGCACCGTCGGTCAGGTCGCCATCGGCACCTTCTCCAACCCCGAGGGCCTCGTCGACATCGGCAACAACCTCTTCACCGTCGGCCCCAACTCCGGCATCGCCGTCTCCACCACGCCCACCGTCCTGGGCGCGGGCCGCATCGTCGGCGGCGCCCTGGAACTCTCCAACGTCGACCTGGGCTCGGAGTTCATCTCCCTCATCCTCGCCTCCACCGGCTACTCCGCCTCCACCCGCGTCATCCAGACCACCGACCAGCTCATGCAGCAGCTCCTCGCGCTGGGCCGGTGATCCTGAACCGCGCGCTTTCTCGGCGCTTCCCGCCGACTCACGCTCAAACCGCCCCCGCGCCGGGCCGATAGTTCTCGGATCCAGCACGGATCTGGACCCGCCCGGGGGCGCTCTCGCCCGCCCGGGCCCCGCGGAGTCGGCCCATGAGCTTCACCACTGCCCCCGTCAATCCCTTCACCCCAGCGCCCGAGCTGCCCACGCTCATCGAGACGCTGATCCCCTTCATCCCCGTCGGCACCGTCGTGGTCGCCTCGATCATCCTCGCGCTGGTCACCGCGCGCCTCGCCCGGGCCGAGCGGCTCTTTGCCCGCCCGGCCCCCGCGCCCACGCCCGACTTCGAGCGCACCGTCGACATCCTCACCCGCTGCGCCCAGATCGCCCAGGCCTCGGGCCGCAGCGCCCTGGCCGAGTACGGCCGAACCCTCGCCGACGACGATCTCAACCGCGCCGTGCGCCTCGCGGCCCAGGCCGGCGGCGAGCAGCAGCTCCGCGAAAGCCTCGAATCCCTGCGCGACGAGCGCTGGACCATCGTCAACGCCGCGATCCGTCGCCGCACCTCGCTCGCCACGGCCTGCCGGCTGTGCGCGATCGTCGGCACGCTCTGGACGGCCACGCTCATGACCCGCTGGGCCCTCACGCCGTGGGAAATGTCGTCCCTCGTCGCGGGCGCGCTGGGTCTGGTGCTGGGCTCGTCGGGCATTCTCGCGGCGCTGGGCGCGCGCCTGTCGATGCGCGAACCGATCAACGCCGCCGCCGAAGCCCTGAACAGCTCGCTGATCACCGAGGGCCTCGTCGCGATCACCGCGGGCCGCAAGCCCGACGCGGTGTTCAGCATCCTGCGGACGTACCTGCCCGAGACGGGCACGACCGCCGCACAGACCCGCCGCGCTGCCTAAGCCGCGTCCGAGAACACCCTCCGACCATGCGGCCCGCGCCGCGTGCGCGTGTCGAGCGGGCGGGATTACCCGCCCGGAGCGTCCGCGCCACGCACCCCTCCCTCGCGCAGAACCGATCTTGACCGTCGAGAGCGTCCGGCCCGCGCGCGCCCAGCGTGCCTCGGGCTGACCGCAGGAGGAGCCGACGGACATGTCCAGCAAGCCCGACGACAAGCCCAAGGAATCCGCGCCGAGTGCGAGCGACGCGCCGGCCAAGTCCAAACCCCCGATCAAGACGATCGCGATCGTCGCGGTGATCATGATCGTGGAGGCCGCGGCCGTGTTCATGCTCGCGGGCATGACGGGTAAGGCGCCCGAAGCGCAAGCGCACACGATCGACGCGGGCAAGGCCGCGGAGGCCGAGGCGTCCGTCGAGATCAAGCTGCTCGACGAGAAGTTCCAGAACATGTCGCAGGGCCGGACGTGGATCTGGGACGTCTCGATCGCGCTGAAGGTCAAGAAGAAGCACGAGGAAGTCGTGAAGAAGGCGGTCGAGGCGCGCCAGTCCGAGATCAAGGAGACGGTGAGTCTGCTCTTCCGCCGGGCGACGCCCACGCAGCTCCGCGAGCCCGGGCTCGAGACGCTCAACCGCCAGCTCTCGGCCGCGCTCGACAAGATCATCGGCACCGAGGCCGAGGGCGAGAGCCGCATCGAACGCGTGCTCGTCCCCAAGTGCCGGGGCTTCCAGACCGACTGAGGCCAATGAGTAGGTCGGCTCCGCGAGCCGACAGTGCGACCAACACGTTCAACTCCGCGCCCCGCCCTCACCGGCGGGGCGTTTTCGTTCTCGCTGGGGCCTCAGGGATGCGCAGGTTCTGCGCAGAACCTGCGCGGGGATGGAGCGTGATCGGCAAAGTTCGACCGTTCGGGCCTCAACAGCCGATCTGGGGCGATGCCGGAGGATCCGGCCGGGCAGCGTGCCCGCGATCAAGGAGGCCAGGATGGCCGACGAACCCGCCGCGGGGGGCGATGCCCTTCCGCCCGAAGCCGATCCCAGCGCGACGCCCGCCGGCTCAACCGACGGCGCGCCCGGTCAGCCGACGCCCGAAGAGATCGCCGCCCTTCAGGCCGCACGCGACGCGATCGCCGGTCTGCAGGACGACGTGGATTCGGTCGTGAACTCGGCGGCCTCGACTGAGCCCGAGCCCGTCGCGCCGCCGCCCGCGGGCGCCCGCGCCTTCGAGCTCCCCGACTTTGCGCCCAATCTCACGCCCGCGCAGGCCAAGGCGATCGACCTGCTGTCGGACGTGAATCTCAACGTGAAGATCGAGCTGGGCCGCACGCGCATGTACGTCGAGGACGTGCTTCGTCTGAACGAGGGCGCGGTCGTCGAGCTCGACAAGCTCGCGGGCGACCCCGTGGACGTGTACGTGAACGACCGTCACGTCGCGCGGGGCGAGGTGCTCGTGCTCAACGACAACTTCTGTGTCCGCATCAACGAGATCATCAAGTCCTCGGGCGATGAAGCCCCGGGCGCCTGACGCGCATGGCCCAGAACTCGCCCGCCAACCCGACCGTGCCCTCGCGACCCGACGCGCTCCCGCGCGTCGAATCGATGCCGCTTGGCCAGCCCAAGGTCGTTCAGCCCGGCACGGGACGTTCCGCGCCCCCCCCCGGAAACGACACGCTCTCGATGCTTACGGGCACGATCGGCCCGCTTGCGCTCGTGCTCGCGCTCATCGGCGTCCTCGCGGTGCTGATGCGCGCATGGACCAAGGCCCGGAGCGGGTTCGCGGGCGGAGGGCTCGGCCTCTGGACGCGCTCGCTCGCCTCAGGCCGCGCGCCCTCGGGCGTTCTCAGCGTGCTGGGCCGGTTCCCGATGGGCTCGGGCCTCTCGCTCGTGCTGCTGAAGCTCGACCGTCGGGTGCTGCTGGTGACGCAGACCAAGGCCGGGCGCTTCGGTGGCGCGTCGATGTCCACGCTCGCCGAGATCACCGACCCCGACGAGGTCGCGTCGCTGATCGCCAAGTGTTCCGCGGGCGAGGCGGCGGGCGAGGCCTTCCGCGCCGCGCTGCGGGCGCAGCAGTCCGAGAGCGATATTCACCCCGCCGACCTGTTCGCCGCGCGCCAGCCGCTGGCTGAGCGCGAGCCCGTGCAGGAGAGGGCGCAGGAGACGGTGCGCGAGATGGACCCCGCGCCCGCCCGCGACGAGTTCTCGACGCTGCGCCAGCGCTTGGCCCGCGCCGGGAGGTCCGCGTGAGCGCCGCGGCACGCGTCAGCTTCTTTGCGCTGCTTGCCGCGCTCGCGCTGCTGGCCTCCGCTGCGCGGGCGCAGTTTGTGGGCCCGCCCGTGCAGCCCGCGGACGTGATCGGCGCGGTGCCTTCGCCCGCGCCCGTGGCCTCGCCGACGCTGCCCGAACTGCCCCAGCCGTTCGTCGCGCCCATCGAAGACCTCAACCCCCTGAGCATTCTCGAGACCGCCTCGCGCGTGCTCCCGGGCGGCGGCGCCCGGACCGGCGCGCCGACCGACCCGAGCGTGCCCGGCCCGGGCATCAGCTCGGCCGTGAGCATCATGATCGTGCTGACCGTGATCGGCCTCGTGCCCACGGTCATGCTGATGACGACCTGCTTCGTGCGGATCATCATCGTGCTGGGGCTGCTCAAGCAGGCGCTGGGCACGCAGACGATCCCGCCGCCGCAGGTGATTCTGGCGCTCAGCCTGTTCATGTCGATGCTGGTGATGGCCCCAACGGTCGACCGCATCAACGCCGAGGCGATCGCGCCGTACCGCGCGGGGCAGATCCAGAGCGTCGACGAGCTCTGGGCCAAGGCCCGCCAGCCGATGCGCGACTTCATGTTCGCGCAGATCGAAGCGACCGGTAACTGGTCGACGCTCTACATGCTGCTGGACAAGCGCGGCGTGGATGTCTCTGAGCCCGAGAAGCTCACCCGCGCCGACGTCGACATGGTCACGCTCATCCCCGCGTTCATGCTCTCGGAGCTCAAGACCGCGTTTCTGATGGGCTTCCGCGTCTACCTGCCCTTCCTGGTCATCGACATGGTGATCAGCGCGCTCCTGATCGCGATGAGCATGATGATGCTCCCGCCCGTGCTGATCTCGCTGCCCTTCAAGCTCCTGCTGTTCGTGCTGGTGGATGGGTGGTCGCTGGTGGTGGGCTCGCTGATCTCGTCGTTTGCCGCGCCCACGCCCGAGGCGGTCGCGTTCGCCCAGCCCTCGGTGGTGGGGCCCCTGTATCAGTTCATCGCGCAGGCGTTCGCCTGAGCGGCCTTGGAGTCGTTGCATGACGATCGACCATTCCACGCTGGACCTGGTGCGCGACGCGCTGGTGATCACGCTCAAGATCGCCGGTCCCATCCTGCTCGCGGGCATCGCCGTGGGCCTGGTGATCTCGATCCTTCAGGCGGCAACGACGATCCAGGACCAGACGATCGCGTTCGTCCCCAAGATCGTGGTGATGGTCGTCGCGGCGGGCCTGATGCTGCCGTGGATCATCTCGATGCTGCTCGAGTACACGCAGGAACTCTTCACGCTGACGCTGAGGTGATCCGTGGGCCTGGCCGAGCTGTTCGCTGTTCACGCGGTGCCGTTCCTGCTGGTGATGTTCCGGCTGGCGGGGCTGCTCATCTTCGCGCCACTGCTCTCGAGCGTGATGATCCCCGCGCGGGTGAAGGCGCTGCTCGTCCTGATGTTCGCCGCGGCCATCTACCCCATGATCGCCCCGCCCCAGCTCCCGCCCAGCACGACGATCCTCGAGCTCGCGCCCCTGGTGCTCCGCGAGGCGCTGATCGGCGGCGTCATGGGCCTCATCGCCACGCTCCCGATCCTCGCGATGGACATGGCCGGCGTCATCGTCAGCCAGCAGATGGGCTTCGGCCTCGCCCGCGTGTACAACCCGCTCAACGACACCGACATGGACCTTCTGGGCCAACTGCTCTCGTTCGTGGCGCTCGGGCTCTTCATCGCGCTGGGCGGGCTGAACCTGCTCTTCGCGACGCTGCTGGGCTCGTTCGCCAACGCGCCGCTGGGCACGCTCCGCGCGGACCAGACGCCGCTCTCGCTCGTCACCGCGACGCTGAGTTCGGGCTTTGAGCTGGCCTTGCGAGTCTCGGCGCCGGTGGGGGCGTTGATCTTTCTCGTGCTGGTCGCGATCGGCGTGCTGAACAAGACGATGCCGCAGCTCAACGTCATGACCATCGGATTCTCGATCAAGATTCTCGCGGGCTTCCTCGTGCTCGCGGCGAGCCTCACCGCCGTCGCGCACGCGGGCGCCGAAGAGATCTCCGTGGCCCTCGAGAACATCCTTCGCTGGACGCACACCCTGGGAGCCCGCTGAGACCGACGCATGGCCGAAGACATGGGCGAAAAGACCGAGCTCCCGACAGGCCGCCGCATCCAGGATGCGCGCGACAAGGGTCAGGTCGCCAAGAGCACCGACCTCGCCGCGGCCATCGAGCTCATCGCCGCCGTCATCCTCCTGGCCGTCCTCGGCGGGTTCATGGTCCGCACGCTGCACACGATCATGCTCGAGTCGCTGGCGCCCTCGGCCTCCTCGATCATGACCGGCGAGCTGCTCGCCCTCGTCCGATCCGCGGGCGGTCAGGCGCTGATCATCGCCGCGCCTCTCCTGGGCGTCACACTCCTCGTCGCCGCGGCCGCGAACCTCGTGCAAACCGGCGCGCTCCTCACCACCGAACCCCTCAGCCCCGACCTGAACCGGCTCAACCCGATCACGGGCCTGGGCCGGCTCTTCAATCTCAAGGGGCAGGTCCGCCTGCTCAGCTCGCTGCTCAAGGTCTCGATCATGTCGGCGGTGGGGGTGTGGTACATCTCACGCCGGATCCCCGACATGCTCCAGCTCGCCTCGCTCGATCTGCTCCCGGGCATCGCGCTGATGCTCAAGCTGATCGTCGAGCTGCTGATCTGGCTCCTCGCGGTCATGCTCATCATCGGCCTCTGCGACTATCTCTACCAGCGCTGGCAGTACATGCAGGATCTCAAGATGACGCGCCAGGAAGTCACCGACGAGCGCAAGAGCATGGAAGGCGACCCCGAGATGAAGGCCCGGCGCTTCCGCATGGCGCGCCAGATGGCTCTGCAGCGCGTCAACCAGGCCGTGCCCAAGGCCGACGTCATCGTCACCAACCCCACGCACTTCTCCGTCGCGCTGCGCTACGACGCCGAGACCATGGCCGCGCCGCGCGTCGTCGCCAAGGGCGTCGACTTTCTCGCGATGCGCATCCGCCAGATCGCGATGACCCACGGCGTGCCGATCGTCGAGCGCCCCCCGCTCGCCCGCGCGCTCTACTACGGCGTCGAGATCGGCCAAGACGTCCCCGCCGAGCACTACCAGGCCGTCGCCGAATTGCTCGCGTACGTCTACCGGCTCGACGAGACCAACCGTCCGCGCCTGACCCCGCCGAACACCTCACCGGAGACGATGCCCGCCGCGGGCTGAATCCGCATCTGACCTGCCGCCATGTCGACCGCCGCTGCGAACAACTTCCGCCTTCCGCCGTGGGTGCTCAAGCTGCGTGAGTACCGGGGGCTGTTCGTGCCGCTGGCGTTCGTGTCGATGCTGACGGTGCTGCTGGTGCCGTTGCCGCCGGTGGTGATGGACGTGCTGATCTGCCTCAACATCGCCGTCTCGCTGGTGATCCTGCTGACGACGATCTACATGGAGCACCCGCTGGATTTCAGCGTGTTCCCCTCGCTGCTGCTCGCGCTGACGCTCTTCCGGCTGGTGCTGAACATCGCCTCCACGCGCCTCATCCTGACCGCGGATGCCGCCACGCCCGAGGAAGCCGCAGCCGTCGCCGGGCAGGTGATCATGGCCTTCGGCGACTTCGTCGCGGGCGACTCGCTCTACGTCGGCATCGTCATCTTCCTGATCCTCATCATCGTGCAGTTCGTCGTCATTACCAAGGGCGCGACCCGCATCTCCGAAGTCGCCGCGCGATTCACGCTCGACGCCATGCCCGGCAAGCAGATGGCGATCGACTCGGACCTCAACGCCGGCATCATCAACGAGTCTCAGGCCCGCGAGCGCCGCGAAAAGCTCGCCCAGGAAGCCGACTTCTACGGCGCCATGGACGGCGCCTCCAAGTTCGTCCGCGGCGATGCCATCGCCGGCCTCATCATCACCGCGATCAACGTCGCGGGCGGGTTTGCCGTCGGCGTCGTCGCTCGCGGATGGGACGCCGGACAGACCGCCGAGGTCTTCACCAAGCTCACCATCGGCGACGGCCTCACCTCCCAGATCCCCGCCTTCGTCATCGCCATCGCCTCGGCCCTCATCGTCACCCGCTCGGGCTCGCGCGCTCAGCTCGGCGACGCCCTCGCCGACCAGATCGTCAGCCAGCCCCGGGGCCTGCTCATCACCGCCGGCTTCCTCGTCGTCCTCACCCTCACGCCCCTGCCCTCGCTCCCCCTCCTGGCCACCGCTGGCGCCATGATCGCCATCGCCCTCTACATGATGCGCTCGGCCAAGGCTGCCAAGGCCCAGAAGCAGGCCGAGGCCTCCGCCCCCAAGCCCGTCGAAGCTCCGCCCGTCGAGAACCTGCTCAAGGTCGACACGCTCGAACTCGAACTGGGCTACGCGCTCGTCGCCCTCGTCGATCAGAACCAGGGCGGCGACCTCCTCGAGCGCATCAGCGCCTCGCGCCGTCAGCTCGCCGTCGAGCTCGGGCTCGTCATGCCCCCCGTCCGCATCCGCGACAACCTCACGCTCCCGCCCACCGCCTACCGCGTCAAGGTCCGCGGCAACCCCGTCGCCAGCGCCCAGATCCGCCCGGGCAAGCTCCTGGCCATGAACTCCGGCATCGCGACCGGTCCGCTCGACGGCGAGCCCACCCGCGAGCCCGCCTTCAACCTCGACGCGTGGTGGATCGACCCCGCCCTGCGCACCCGCGCCGAGACGCAGAACTTCACCGTCGTCGAGCCCAGCGCCGTGCTCGCGACGCACCTGACCGAGCTCGTCCGCCGCCATGCCGAAGAGCTGCTCACGCGCGACGAGATCAACAACCTGCTCGAGCAGGTCAAGGCCAAGAGCGCCAAGCTCGTCGAGGAAACCGTCCCCGCGGTCATCAAGCCCGCGGACCTTCAGCGCCTGCTCCAGAACCTGCTGCGCGAGCGCGTCCCCGTGCGCGACCTCGAGACGATCCTCGAGACCGTCTCGGACTGGGGCACCAAGACCAAGGACATCGACGTGCTGACCGAGTACGTCCGCAACGCCCTGCGCCGGACGATCTGCCAGCAGTACGCCCCGCCCGACGAAGAGGGCAAGTCGCGCCTGGTCTGCGTCACGCTCGACCCGACGCTGGAAGATCAGATCAACGCCTACATCGACCGCGGCCCGGGCGGCACCAGCGTCAACATGCCCGCCCGCGTCTCGCGGAAGATCGCCGACCAGATCGCCAAGGGCCTCGAGGTCGCCACCGCCTCGGGCGCGCTCCCGGTCGTGGTCGCCAGCCACCAGGTCCGCGCGGTCGTGCGCCAGATCCTCGAGCCCACGATCCCCGGCGTCGCGGTGCTGGGCTTCAACGAGATCATCCCGACCGTCGAGGTCGAGTCCGTCGCGCTGATCATGCCCCCGCCCGCGAACGAGGCCGGTCTGGTCGCCGCGCCCGCGGCATGAGCGCGGCGTAACTCCCGCCCGCGCAACTGTCCCCAGACTTTTCACATCCGCCCGGCACGCCGCATGAGGAGTTCAGCCGATACACTCACCTCCGTGCGTCGGATCCGTCGGCGGAGTCGGCCCCGAAGCACGCTGTCCCCGCGACGAACCGCCTGAGGCCAAGGACGGCCCGACGATGCCCGATCCCGCGCTGCAAACCTTCCGTGCCCCGACGATGGCGGCCGCGCTCGCGCAGGTCAAAGCCGCGCTGGGACCGCACGCGGTCATCCTCCACGCACGCTCCTTCAAGTCGGGCGGCCTCTTCGGGCTCGGCGCGCGCGCCCAGGTCGAGATCACCGCCGCGCCCGCACCGACGAACACGCCCGCACGCACGCAGCCGACCGCCGCGGGAGCAGGCCGCTCGTCGCTCCGTACAGCCCCGCCCGCCCAGCCCTCGCCCGCGCAGCCCTCCTCGTCGCAGCCCTCCTCGTCGCCGGTCGCTTCGCCCGCGATCGTGCATGCCGCCTCCGCGCTCGCCGGCGCCTCGGCCCAGCGCGCCTATGCGACGCCCGCCGCCGCGACTCCGCCCCAGCCCGCGCGCCCGCGCCATCCGCTCGCGACGCCCGCGCCCTTCGCGCCTGTCGACGCTGGCGCCGCCCGCGCGCTGCACGACGAGCTGGCCTCGATCAAGAAGATGGTCACCGAGGTGCTCTCGGTCAGCCGCGCGGTCCCGATCAGTTCCGCCTCGCTCGCGGGTCTGGTGCCTGAACCCTTGGCCGCACTCGCCGAGCGTCTGAGCCTCGCGGGCGTGGACGCGACGATCGTCCAGCGGATTGTCCAGGGCTCCCGCTCAGCCTAGCTCCGTTCGCCCGCCGACGCGCGACCCGCGATCCTCGCCGCGCTCGCCTCGCAGTTGCCCTGTCGCGCGCCCGAGGTGCCCGAGCGCGGGCCCGCCTCGCCCAATCGCCCGCACGTCATCGCCCTTGTCGGCCCCACGGGCGTGGGCAAGACGACCACCATCGCCAAGCTCGCGGCGCACTTCAAGCTCCGCCAGGGCCTCCGCGTGGGCCTGCTCACCACCGACACCTACCGCATCGCTGCGGTCGATCAGCTCCGCACCTACGCGAACATTCTGGGCCTGCCGCTGCGCGTCGTGCTGACGCCCCCCGAAGTCTCGCCGGCTCTGGCCGCGCTGCGCGACTGCGACGTCGTGCTGATGGACAACGCCGGTCGCTCGCAGAACGACGGCGCGCGCCTCAACGACCTCGCCCGTTTCCTCGCCGCGGCCCGCGCCGACCAGACCCACCTGGTCCTCTCCGCGACCTCGACCGAACCCGTCCTCCGCAAGGCGGTCGAGCAGTTCCGCGTCGCCTCGCCCGACCGGCTGATCCTGACCAAGCTCGACGAGGCCGTGCAGCTGGGCGTCCTCGCGAACCTTCCCAACCACGCCGGTTTGCCCCTGGCCCTGGTCACCACCGGGCAGGAGGTGCCCGACCAGTTCCGCTTCGCGACGCCCGAGCAAATCGCGGCCTTGGTGCTCGACGGGTGGAATTCCCAGGACGAAGGCTCGGAAGGGGTCAAGAATGCCCCCCCGGAACCGGTGATCGCTGAGGTGAGCGACGCCGAGGCTCCGGTCGTCGTTGTGCCCCGTCGGGGCGCCGCGGAGGTCCGCGCGTGAAGTCCGAGCCCCAGCGGAATCTGTTGATCGATGCCGACTCGGGCACGCGCGGCCCGACCGTCGACCAGGTCATTTCGGGCCCCATGGTCACCGAGGGGGTCTTCATCCACGCCGACCATCAATCCCACCACGCCCCCGCGGGCTCGGTCTCGGCGCCCGGGCTGGTGGTCAAGGTGCGCGACATGGGCCTGGTCGGCCGCGAGTCGATGGGAGCCCGCGCGCCCCAGTCGCGGATCGGGCTGGCCGCGCCGGTGAGCAGTCCGCCCGCGCCGGGAATGCAGGCCGCTCCGAAGGATCAGGCCGAGCGCCTCCGCGCGCTGGTCGAGGCCCTCTCGGGCGCGCCGCGAGCCAAGCCCCAATCTCAGCCCGCGCCCGCGAGCGTTCCGCCTCCCAAGGCCGCCGCGCCCGCGCAGACCCCCGCGCCTCAGACCCCCCCCGCGCCCCCGGCCGTCCGTCGCGTGCCCGTGCTCGCGATTTCCTCGGGCAAGGGCGGCGTCGGCAAGACGACGCTGGCCGTGAACCTCTCGATCGCCTTCCAGTCGCTGGGCGTGCGCACCACGCTCGTCGACGGCGACCTCGCGCTGGCCAACGCCGACGTGCTCTGCGGCCTCAACCCCGCGCGCCGGCTCGACCGCGCGCTGCTCGGCAGCGATCAGGTCCCGCTCTCGGCCCTCGCGACGCTCGCACCGGGCGGCTTCCGCCTCGTCCCGGGCTCCGTGGGCGTCGCGCGCATGGCCGACCTTTCTGACCGCGAGCTGGACACGCTGCTCTCAGGCCTCGCCGCGCTCGAGCGCGACACCGACCTCGTGATCCTCGACACGGGCGCGGGCGTGAACCCGTCGGTGCTGGGATTTGTCGCCGCGGCCGACTGCACGCTCGTCGTCGCGACACCCGAGCCGACCTCGATCGCCGACGCCTACGCGTTGATCAAGTGTCGGACGCTGACCGAAAGCGCGCCGCGCCCGTGCGCCCCGGGCGTGACCGCGCCCGCGATGATGCTCGTGGCCAATCAGGTCGAGAGCGAGGACGAGGCGAT
This sequence comes from Planctomycetota bacterium, assembly GCA_033763435.1. Classification (GTDB taxonomy): domain Bacteria; phylum Planctomycetota; class Phycisphaerae; order Phycisphaerales; family UBA1924; genus JANRKN01. The sequence goes on along the minus strand of JANRKN010000159.1, from coordinate 17,093 downwards.
CGCGATTCACCGCCGGGTGGCGCTGGTCGCGCAGCGCTTCCTGTCGCTGGGCCTGCCCCTGGCCGGGTGGATCGCGGCCGACCCGCGCGTGCCCGAGTCGATCCGTGCCCGGGAGCCTCTGACGCTGCGCTCGCCCAAGTCCGCCGCGGCGCGCGATATCCGCACGCTCGCAATGACCCTCGCCCCCCGCTTGGGGGTGAAGGTGACGGCCCAGCCGTCGGAGCCGACGTCGCTCGTCGGCCGCCTGTTCGGGCGGGCGCGCTAAGACAACATTTCTGAGCTTGTGCGCCCCGCGCATCCCCCAGCTGCGCAAAGCGTCCGACGTCCGCTTGAGTTACCGCGCGGATTTTTTTCACGTTCAGGACCGGAAAGCTCAACTCCCGGCCCCCGATTTGCGATAGCGAGGGCGTGTTCAGCCCCTCCAAGGTCATCGCCGGCATCAGCGGCCTCGCGGGCTTTTCCGTCGCGATTTTCGCGGGCCTCATGGCGCAGAACCCCGCGACCACCGTCCTCACCAACGCGCTGGTCGCCATGGTCATCTGCCAGTTCGTCGGCTGGGCCCTCGGGCTCGTCGGCGAGCGCGTGATCCAAGACCATCTTCAGACCGTCACCGGCGCCGGCGCACCGGTTGTCCCCACTTCATCCCCAACGTCTTCCACAAACCCACCGGCGGAGACCGGCGCGGACGCGAGTTGATTGAGTTTTTTTGAACAGAGAATCCACAAACAGGATTTTTTCATCCTCCGCGGTATACTCGGCCCACGCGAAGCGCATGGACGCGTCTTCGACAGGTGAGCCCCGCCTCTTCCGGCGCGGCGCTCGCTGGGCCCGGGCACGATGACCGGGTGGATTGAGGTCAAGGAGCGGACCGATGGGGATCAGATCTTCCGCGCGGGTCGGCGTTCGTGGCTCGGGTCGGTATGCCGCTCGGCACGCCGAACCCTCGAAGGCCTCCTCCAAGTACGAGTCGTGGGCCATCGACGACGTCTGGCGTGAATACGCCAAGACCAAGAGCGAAGAGCTCCGCAACTTCCTCATGGAGCGCTTCCTCCACCTCGTGCGTTACAACGCCGAGCGCATCTACACCCGCCTGCCCGACGAGGTCGACATCGAAGACCTCATGTCCGCCGGCATGTTCGGGCTCATGGACGCCATCGACGGCTTCGAGCTCGAGCGCAAGGTCAAGTTCGAGACCTTCTCCGCCTCGCGCATCCGCGGCGCCATCCTCGACGAGCTGCGTTCCATGGACTGGGTCCCGCGCCTGGTCCGCCAGCGCACCGCCCGCGTCGAGGCCATCCGCCAGCAGATCGAGAAGGAAACCGGCCGCGTCGCGACCCGCAAGGAAATCGCTGAAAAACTCGGCGTCAGCGCCGAGGAACTCGAGAAGATCGAGCGCGACTCCTCCCCCGTCTCCATCCGCTCCGTCCACGGCCAGCGCTTCCAGTCCGACGGCAACCGCGAAGTCCGCGAGCTGGACGTCATCAAGGACGACACGCAGCAGAACCCCATCCAGGACGTTCAGCGCCGCGACCTCAAGGACCTCATCAGCCGCGGCCTCTCGCGCTCCGAGCGACTCATCATCATCCTGTATTACTACGAGGGCATGACGATGAAGGAAATCGGCGCCACGCTCGACCTCTCCGAGTCGCGCGTCTCGCAGATGCACTCCTCCATCCTCGCGCGCCTCAAGGCGCAGATGGAGCACCGCGAGCGCGACTTCGAACCCGTCGAGCCGTAACCGACCTCGTCGGACGGCGGCGTCGTACCGCCCGCCCTACCCCGACAAACTCCACCCCGACAGACCCCATCGGAGCCCCCGTTCGCGGGGGCTTCGGTGCTTTTGGGAGGCCGGAATCATGCCCGGATCAATCCGGACGGTGTTTCGGCCCGGTTGGCCTTGCGGCGCCCTTGCCCGCCTGCTAGCGTGCCCGCGTGAGTGACGGTTCGATTCCAGGGGACCAGTCCAGCGCAAGCCGCGGAGCCTACGGGCCCGATCTCGGCCAGGGCACCGGCGTGCTCGCCGCGATCGGCCTCGGAAGCAACGTGGGCGATCGGCGTCAGCACATCCTCCACGCGTTGGAAGCGATCGCGACGATCCCCGAGACGCGCATGGTCGCGCGCTCAAGCCTCATCGAGACCGAGGCCGTCACGCTCCCGGGCGCGACGTCGCAGAGCGCCTATTTGAACGCCGCGGCGCTCATCCGCACGAGCCTGCCCGCCCGCGAGCTGCTCGCGGAGCTGCTGCGCATCGAGCGCGAGCGCGGGCGCGACCGCGAGGCCGAGGGGCGCTGGGGGCCGCGCACGCTGGACCTGGATCTGCTGGTCTATGGGCCACAGGTTGTCCGCGAGGCGGACCTGGAGATCCCGCACCCGCGCATGACCGAGCGGCGATTCGTCCTCGAACCGCTCGCGCAGATCGCGCCCGACCTGCTCGTGCCGGTCGGTGCGCACGCGGTGACCGTCGCGGGGTTGCTCGCGCGGCTGAACTCCGCAGCCTCCGGCTGAAAACAACACAGCCCGGCAGAGCGTGACTCGGCCGGGCTGAGTGGTGTTCGCCTGCGGATCGAGTCCGCGCCCTTACGACGCCTGGGCGCGCGGGTGGGCGTTGTTGTACGTGTCCTGCATGCGCTGCGTGGTGAGGTGCGTGTAAACCTGCGTCGTGCTCAGCGACTGATGGCCCAGCAGTTCCTGCACGCTGCGCAGGTCCGCGCCGTTGTCGAGCAGGTGCGTCGCGAAGCTGTGGCGCAGCGTGTGCGGGCTGATGGACGGATCCAGGCCCACCTGCTTGAGATACTTGTCGAGCTTCCGGCGGACGCTCCGGCTGCTCAGGCGCCCGCCGTGCTTGTTGAGGAACAGCGCCTTGCCCGTGCGGTTCTCGCCCCAGTAGGCCCGGAAATCGCTGTCCTGCTCGGCCAGATCAAGGTACCGGCGGATCGAGGCCAGCGCGTGCGAGCCCAGGGGCACGATGCGCTCGCGCTTGCCCTTGCCCTGCACCTTGAGCGCCTCGCCCGGGATGTCCAGGTCGTTGAAGTTCAGCGCCACCAGCTCGCTGACGCGGATGCCGGTGGAGTAGAGCGTTTCGAGCATCGCACGGTCGCGCCGGCCCAGCACGTCAGCGTCGCCGGGCGAGGCGAGCAGCTTCTCGATCTGCTCGATGGTGATGGCCTTGGGCAGCCGCTTGCCCTGGCGGGGCGTGCGGATGAGCGTCATCGGGTTGCCCTTGGACAGGCCCCGCCGATCGGCCCACTTGTAGAACGAGCGGAGGGTCGCGATCTTGCGCGCCATCGTCGCGGCCGAGTACTGCTGCTCGCCCAAGCGCGCGAGGAACCCGCGGATCAGGTCCGCGCCCGCGGTGCAGATCACGTCCGTCAGCGTCCCCGGGCGGATCGAGCCGACGACGTCGGTCGCGCCCCCGGGCGTGCGGCGGTTGTTCAGCGCGGCCTGTTCGCGCGCGTTGTCGAGCTCGATCCCCTGCTCGGTCGAGAGAAACTCGATGTACTGCCGCAGGTCCGCGCCGTAGCACCGCGCGGTGTACGGGCTGAAGTGACGCTCGTCGCTCAGGTAGCGCGTGAACTCTTCGGTGATCGGAAGGCTGGACATCGGGGGCTCCCGCGTGCCGATCCGCGCGTGCGCGGACCGGGGCCGTGTGGACTCAAGCCGTCTTCGGCCCTGGCCCGCTCCGCGGCACCAGAACCTTCACCCCAAGGACCCGGGCGACCAACGTCGCGTCGAACCAGTCCAGGGGGCAATCGGGGCGATCCGCCAGCTCCGCCAGCGTCTGCAACAGTCGGTCCTTGTCGCGCGGTCCGCACGAAAATCGCCAGCGGTTCCCGGCTCGCGCGAGCGCGATGCTCACCACGGGCCCGTCCGCCGTCGCGTGCGTCTCCCACTCAAGCCGAAGCCCGGGCCAGACCGTCCGACCGCGCGGCGCCGGCACGACGACCGGGCCTTGACGCTGCGCTGACTTGGGCTGGGGGGTGCTCATCGCTCGTGGGGTCCGCTCAACTCAGAATCCGTTCCGAACTCTCCCAAACTCTCTCTCGAACTCGCTCTCGAACTCACTCACTTACTTGGGCTCGCCTTGCGTCGGGCTGACGCGGACGAGCCGAAGCGTTTCGGCCTGCATCAGGCGCTCCACCATGTGGAACGCCGCGAAATCCGTGTACAGAGGCATGCTCGCGACATATCGGCGCCAGTTCAGCGCGCTCTTGGGGTCGTGCCGGCCCGCGGCGTATCGCTGAACGTCCAGAAGCACCTGGTGATTCGTCCCCGACAACTGCTCCGACACCACGCTCAGAGGCGCGGTCGAAAAGTTCGTGTTCGCGGGCGTCTGCTCGGTCATCGCCATCGCTAGCTCCCGGCTGTCGGGCGTCTCGGCGGGCTTCTGCCTCACCATCGACCCGGGCCGGCCGTACAGCGCCAGCGCCATCCCGATCGCCGGCTGGTACGGGTCATACGACGTGATCGTGCCCACCAGCACCCCGTCCACGCCCAGCGCCTTGGCCAGCCGCTGCGCGTCCTCGGGGGTCTCGACGCTTCCGAGCTCCAGGGCCCGCATCGCGGCGATCGTCCGGTTCAGGGGCAGGGCCCGAACGCCCTGAGCTTCCTCGACCGCCCGCACCACCGCGTCGCTGACCTCGTCGGGCCGGGCGCTTGTCGTGCCCGACTCATTCCGCAAAGGCACCACCGCCCACAGCACCTCGCCCTGGGCAACACCCGAGGACTGGTACGGCGCGACGAGCATCTGCGGCGGGATCAGCTCGCGCTTGGGCGCACAGCCCGGGCTCAGCGCGACCGCCGATCCCAAGGCCGCCAGCGCCAACGCGCGGCTCAGACCCCGTCCCCACACCCCTGCGTGCATGCGCTCTGTACTTGTCATGGCCTCCTGCCTCTGACGCATCCTGCTGCTTGTCCCCGGGCGCACCGGGCCCCAAAGGCCCCGGCGTCCCGGGCGAAAGAGCGTCGCGACCCGTCAAGGCCGCGACGCGGGCTCCACCTTTATCGGTGATCCGACCCCTCGGACATTTCAGCGTTTGCACGCTTCTCGGTCGTTCCGTGCTCCTGGGGCTGGGAATCGTGCGATTCGTGCGCGGAAGGCGAATTCTGCGCAACCGCACGGTTGGCCTTGGCCGACGGGCCCTGGGCGGCCAGGATGGCGTTGCCCAGGTCGATCGACCAGACCGTCTCGACGCCCGCGCGGTCGGAGACGAAGAAGACGCGGTCGTTGGGGCCGGCCGAGGGCATCATCGTGACCGCCGGGCCCGAGGTCAGGCGGACTCGCCCGGTGCCGTCGAGGTTGCTCATCCAGAGCTCCGCGGCGCTGGGCTTGGCCTGGCGGCGGTCATCCCACTCCGAGGCGCGGGCGACCTGGGTGTAGATCACCCGCTGGCCGTCGAGCGTCCAGGTCGGGTTGATCAGGGCCGACTCACTGCTCGAGGCGACCTCGGTGAAGTTCGAGGCCTGGCCCTGGCGGTAGTCGAGGGTCCAGATGCCGAAGGTCCGCGCGCCGCGCTCGCGCCCGCGCTGGAAGAGGATCTTGTCGCTGCCTTCGCCGCCGGTCGAGGCGACGGGGCTCCACGAGGGGAACATGCCGTAGCCGATGAAGTGCGACACGGCGTTGTTCTGAACCTCGGTCACCCACAGCTCCCAGCGCCCGCTGGTGGTGCCCAGCCGGCAGAAGACGAGCCTGGAGCCGTCGGGCGACCAGGAGGGGTGCAGCTCGTGGGCGTTGTCGCTGGTGACCTGGACGGCCTGGCCGCCGGTGATCGGCATCACGAAGATGTTCCAGTTGCCGTTGCGGTTGCTGGCAAAGGCGATGCGCTGGCCGTCGGGCGAGATGTTGGGCATCACGTCGTCGGAGGCGTCGTTCGTCAGCTGCGTCACGACGCGCCCATCGACGCTCTTGGCGTAGATGTCCGACGTCGGGCGGTGCTGCGTCGAGGCGAAGACCAGCGTCTTGCCATCGCGGGAAATGCAGGGGTCAAAGTCCGAGCCCTCGGTCGTGAAGGTCGCCTGGGCCCAGTTGTCGGTCCCGGTGGCAAAGCCCTCGGGCGCGCGGCCGGTGCCGGGGATCGAGACGAACACGCGCGACGAGCCGCGGTCCGTGGGCGCGCTGTCCGGGTTGTTCTGGTCCTGGTCGAAGGTGTTCTGGGCGTACTCGCCGCCGAAGGCCTGCTCGCCGGACTCAGGGGTGTTCTGGCCGCTGGCGCTGAAGCGCTGCGAGTTCTGCGTGGCGTTGCTCGCCTGATAGCTGCCGCGCTGGATGAAGCCGGCGCTGCCCGAGCTGGTGTTCGGGCCGGTGTTCGAAGTGGTGTTCGTGCCCGACGTGCTCGTGCAGGCCGAGAGGCCGCACACGCCCAGCACCATCGCGGCGGTCAGCATCGTCTTGGTCATCGCAGTCTTCATTCGGCGTCTCCGTGAACGGGGTGAGCGTGTCCACGCGTGCGGGGTTCGTGCGAGGGCGGTCCGTTCTCGGACCATGCCCACCGGCGAGCCCGCCGCGTCCGCCTCCGTCATCGGAAACGCGCGGGGGGTCCATGAGTCCGCTAAAGCAAGTCCGGAAAACCTTCGCGCGGGGGAACCCCTTCGGGGGGGCCCAACGCGCAGACGTTGCCCGTCCACCCGGGCTCGCCCGGGCGGAGGGTCGGTCTGAAACGAACCGCCCCCTGAACGTGGGTCAGGGGGCGGTGGGGGAGCAAAGAATGGAAGTTCTCAAGTCCGGCGGCTTACGCGTCGGCCTCGCGCGACAGAATCCCGGGCCGGCCCGACGGGCGGACCCATCGGCGGGTCACCATCACCACCGGGTCCGTCGGCAGCGTCGCCTCGCCCGTCCGCGGCGCCAGTTCGCGCTGCAGCAGCAGGTGCTCGAGGTACTCGCGGAGCGAGGTCTCATTGAACCGCGACAGAAAGTGGACCGACGCGGAGGGATTCAGCTCCATGATCCGCTCAATCAGCGTCCCAGCGGTCCACTCAGGGCCGCGGCCGGTGCCGGTCAGCTGAACACCCGCGACCGAGTCGTCGGCCGAGGCGTGGACCGGGGCCGAGCTCGGGCCCAACTCCATCGCGGGAAGCTGAGGCTGAAGGCTGAGCAGGTCCAGTTCGGCGTGCCCCGACGACGAGGCCGCGGCGGGCTCGGCGGTTTCGGAAGGCTGGGCGACCACCGGCGCAGCGGGCTCCGCGGGCGCGGGGCCCCGGGCCTGAAGATCGCGGAACAGCGACATGATGTCCGGTGCGGCGAGCGAGTCCTGTGCGACCATGGTTCAGCGTCCGTGCTGAGGGACAAGCGGCGTGGAGCAAACCCCGGCTGCATCCGCATCGGCCCGACCCCCGCGCGCGGCTGCAGCGTGTAACCACGCCGGACTCGCAAACCCGGTGCCATCGGCCAACCGGCCGACCGCCCCCCCGGGGGGCTGTTGCCTACGTTGACGCGATGCAGCTCCATGCGCTTGTGCCGATCCGCGCCTCGAACAGTCCGTTCCGGCTCCGTGCCGCGGCGCGGTCGCTGCGTGAGCCTCAGCAGGCCCCTGCGCTGTTGATGCTGGAGCAGTCGCTGCTGGAGATCGAGGCGGCGGGGGGGCTGGAGCTGTCGGGCGTGGGCCTGCCGACGGACAAACTGATGTGCGACGCGGGGGTGCCTGGGTCGGGCGAGGGTGAGGACGAGGCGGCGCGGGCGTTTGCGACCTGGGGGCCGCGGGCGCGCGAGTCGCTGGACCGGGCGTGCGATGCGCTGGCGCCGGGCCTGCGCGAGTCGGGCGTGACGCTGGTGCTGAGGCCCGACGCGAGGCAGATTCTGCCCGACGTGCCCTCGGTGCTGACGTTTCTGCGCAAGCGCGCCGACCAGCCCTTTGAAGTGATTCTCGACCCGATGGCGCTGCTGACCGAGTCGATGGTGGAGCGTGCGGAGGACCATCTGGCCCGGGCGCTCGATGCCGCGGCGGGGCACCCCGGGGTCCCGATGATGCTGCTGACCAACGTGCGCAGAGCCGACGCTGGCGGGCTGGAGCCCTCGCCCGTGAATCACGGGCTGATCGACCCCCGGCTGATCCTGAAGCTGGTGCGGGCGAGCTGGCCCGCGCACAAGCCGATCCTGCTGCCCGCGCGGTCCGAGGCCGAGCTGCACGCGCAGTTTGACCTGTTGATGACGGGATGACGGGATGGAGGGGGATCGGGTGAAATGAGGGCCGCGACTTCCTACGCTTGGCCCGAAAGGGTGGGCGGAGCCTGCCCCGAAGGAACCGACGATGACGACCAAGCCTCAGCTCGACCATCCGGTGTTCGCGATCGTGAAGGCCGCGTTCCCGACCAAGAAGTTCCGCGGCACCGAGTTCCGCGGCCAGTCGACGCTCATCGTTGAGCCCGCCGACCTCCACGAGGTCATGAAGTTCCTGCGCGACGACCCGCGCTGCGCGTTCAACTTCCTGTCGGACGTGATCGGCGTGGACTATCTCAACTACCCGGCGCCGACGATCGGGCGCTTTGCGGTGATCTACAACCTGTGCGCGTACGGGCGCGACGACCGGTTCTTTGTCAAATCGTTCCTGAACCCCTCGCTGCCGACCGACGGCATCGCCAAGGACCCCGCGCTCGAGATTGACTCGGTGTGCGACCTCTGGCCCGGCGCGGAATGGACCGAGCGCGAGGTGTTCGACATGTTCGGCATCCGCTTCCGCAACCACCCCGACCTGCGGCGCATTCTGCTGTGGGAGGAGTACCCCGCCCACCCGCTCCGCAAGGACTATCCCGTCCGCGGCCGGGGCGAGCGCGAGGCGTACAAGGTCGTCGACCGCACGTCGTCGTAAGAACGACCGCCGTTCTGCATCAGGGAAGGCCGAGAGGCTGGCGTTTGGCGGGGTCGCAAGGCGATCTCAGCCCTGATTCGCGTTGGTTTCCGCGACCTGACTGGAGAGCACAAGGCTCTTTTCGAACACGACGATCGACGCCGGGTCGCCCTTGGTGGCGCTGGCTTCGACGCGGAAGCCCACGGCGCCGCGCTTGACCAGTTCCAGCATCGCCAGGAACAGCCCAACCATGTGGGGCTTGGTCCGGCCTTTGAAGATGTCCAGCAGCGTCATGCCGCGGGGAGATTGGTCGGCGTTCGTGGGCAGGCGGCGGAGGCGGTCGAGCAGGTCCTCGGCGTGCAGCTCCAGGGGCGTGTCGTCGCTCTTGACCTGGTGGTCGCCCAGACGGTCGAAGTTCACCGTCTCCATGATCCGCCGGAAGGCTTCGATCAGGTCGGTCAGCTCGAGATCGTCCAAGTGCCCTTCGAGCAGCGGGCCCAGCGCGGCCTCGTCGTCTTCGGTCTCGGTCGCCGGACTCGCGACGGTCGGCGTGTGGATGGGACGGGCGGGGAAGCGGTGGCGCCACTGCTCGAGCCGGTCTTCGAGGTTGCCCGCGGCATCGCGGTACTTCTTGAAGGCGAGCAGCTGCTGCACCAGTTCCGCGCGTGGGTCGGCGGCCTCGGCCTGCGCGGCGGGGTTCTCGCCCGCTTCGCCGATGGCCGTCGGGCGCGGGCCGATCATCCGCGACTTGATCTCCATCAGCGTCGCGGCCATGACGAGAAACTCGCCCGCGACGTCGATATCGACCGCGGCGTTCGAGGCGTCCTTGGCGCTGGCGAGCCCGAGGCGCGCGAGGAACGCGAGGTACTGGTCGGTGATCCGCGCGATGGGGATGTCGTGGACGTCCAGCTCGTCCTTGCGGATGAGAAACAGGAGCAGGTCCAGCGGACCTTCAAAGTCCTCGAGCCGTACGCGGTAGTCCTCGGTGAGCATGGTCTGCGGCTAGTCTAACCTTGCCGGATGAGCGCGGAACAGACCCCCCAGGCTTCCCGTCGGGCACCGACCGCCGAACGCCCTCCGACCGAGCTGGAGTTCGCGCGGGCGCTGCTGACCGACGAGGCGCGGGCCGTGGCGAATCTGGCCGAGCGATTTGAAGGCACGCTGGGCGCTGAGTTTCAGCGGGCGGTGGGGCTGCTCGAGGCGTGCGCCGCGTCGGGCGGCACGGTGCTGGTGACGGGCCTGGGCAAGTCCGGGCTGATCGGCGCGAAGATCTCGGCGACGCTCGCGTCGCTGGGCGTGGCGTCGCATTCGGTGCACCCGGCCGAGGCGTTTCATGGCGATCTCGGGCGCTTCCGGGCCAACGACACGGTGATCGCGATCTCGGCGTCGGGGGAGACCGACGAGGTCGTGAACCTTGCGGCGATTCTGAAGCAGGACGGCGTGCCGATCATCGCGATCACGTGCGGGCGGGAGAACGGCGCGCCCTCATCGCTCGAGCGGCTCGCGACCGCGGCGCTGACGCTGGGGGTGCGTGAGGAGGCGGGCCATATGCCCGCGCCGACGAGCTCGACGACCGCAACGCTCGCGCTGGGCGATGCGCTGGCGCTGTGCGTCGCGCGCCGGCGGAACTTCACGCGTGAGGACTTCGCGCGCCGGCATCCGGGCGGATCGCTGGGCGGGCTGCTCAGGCCCGTGACCGAGGCGCTGCGGTTTGTCGCGGGGCGCAACATGCCGCTGATCCCGGACTCAGTCAGCGTGGGCGATGCGCTCGCGCGCGCGGCCGAGAGCGGACGCCGGCCCGGCGCGATCACGCTGGTCGACGCGCGCACGGGCGTGCTCACGGGCATCTTCACCGACGCGGACCTGCGCCGGCTGATCCTGCGTTCACCCGCGGAACTGGCGCGCCCGATCGCGGAGGTGATGACGCGCTCGCCGCGCTCGCTGCCCGATTCGGCGCTCATTCAGGACGCTGTGCGGCTCGTGCGCGAGCACCGCTCGGACGAGATCCCCGTCGTCGATGCGCAGGGCCGGCCCGTGGGCATGCTCGACGTGCAGGACCTGATCGCGATGAAGCTGGTTCAGGAGTGACCCGTGACGACCCCGGCCTCGCTCAACGCCCCCGTGCCCCGCGAGAGCCTCGCGAAGATCAGGCTGCTGATCCTCGACGTCGACGGCGTGCTCACCGACGGCGCCATCACGCTCGATGCCGACGGACGCGAGATCAAGTCCTTCTCCGTGCGTGATGGGCTCGGCCTGAAGGTCTGGCACAAGCTGGGGCTGCACTCGGCGATCATCTCCGGGCGCAACAGCCCGATCGTTGCCAAGCGCGCGGAGACGCTGGGCATCGGCATGGTGTTTCAAGGCTCGCACGACAAGCTGCCCGCGCTGGCCGAGGCGATGAAGCGCACGGGCGCGACGCGCGACGAAGTCGCGTATGTGGGCGACGACTGGCCTGACGCCCCGATCTTCGCGGCGGTGGGGCTTCCGATCGCGGTCGCTGACGCCGAGCCCTCGGTGAAGAGCCTTGCGCGGCTCGTCACGCACCGCCCGGGCGGGCGCGGCGCGGTGCGCGAGGTGATCGAGCTGCTGCTCAAGTCCCGCGGCATGAGCGACCACGACCTGATCGATGTCGCGGTGCAGGCGTAAGGCGAACGCCGACCGCGTTACCGCGGCGTGGAGATCGTCCCGGGCGCGATCACCTCGACTGTGTCGCTCTTGAGGTTCCAGCGCAGGCGCTCGGCGGAGACGGGCGTGGCGCGCTGGCCATCGAACACCGTCACGCGCCGGCCCGGCGCCGCGAAGACGTCGACCTGCTCGCTCTGCGCGTCGTAGAGCATCCGCTCGGCCGTGAGTTCCTTGCTGCCGGAGCGCGCGTAGACGCGTCCCTGCGCTTCAACGTCGAGCAGCTCGGCGCGTGCGTCGCGCTGGGTGGTCCGCACGCCGTCGGACGACAGCTCGCGCAGGCGCGCGGTCAGGCGTTCGGCTTCCAGCAGCGTCATCTGACCGTCGGGCAGGCGCTCGTGGGTCATCGCGACCTCGCCCGACATCACGATGCGCCCGTCGGCGCGCGTCGCGGTCAGGCCCTGCGACCAGCGGAAGAGCGTGTTGCCCCGGCCCGAGCCCGTCGCGGTCGGCTCGAGCGTCTGCGTGTCGCGCTCGATCTGTCGGCGATCGACGATGAGCATCGTGCCCGTGCCGGGCGCGCTGATGGTGCCCGAGGCGTTGTCGGCGGTGATCTCGCGCGAGCGCACGAAGACCAGCCGCGCGTATTCGTCGGCGGGGGTGTCGCCCGCGCCCATCGCCGAGGCGAGCGAATCAGGCTTGATCTCCGGGCCCATCGCCTCGAGCACGCGCTGCTCGACCTCGGCGGGCGCGGTATCGGTGCCGGTGGCGATGACGCGCCGCAGCGTGCGGGGCGCCGCGGGCTGGCCCGCAACCGACGGCGCGTACGGCGAGAGTTCGACCCGCACCTGCTGGGCCTTGAGCCGCTCGCGCGACTTGCCCGCGCTGAGGCTGTTGGCCACCGCGCGCCCCTCGGCCAGCACCACGCCCGTGGTGTCGTCGTAGGTCATCCTGTCCTTCCACGAGGCCGACGCGACCACCGGCCCGCGCGCGGAGTCTGAGCGCTTGTCGGTGTGCTCGAAGGTGCCCTGACCCGCGACCTCGAGCCGGCGGGTGATGCCGTCGAGCGTCAGGTCGTCGCCGGTGACGATCGTTCCCGCGTCGCCCTGAGAGACGCCGAGACTGGCGTTGCCCGTCAGGCGCAGGCGCTGGGCCGAAGGCTCGGCCTGGGCCTTGTCGCCGGCGAACGTGATCCCGTCGCCCCCGATGTAGCGAACCTTGCCCGAGGCGTCCATCTGCGTGACGATCAGCTCGCCCTCGCCCGGGAGCATCTTGCCCTGATCGTCGGTGGTCCGGCGGTCGAGCATGGCTCGGAGCGAGTCGGCTTCGAGGCGCGCGAGCGTCGGGCCCGTGCCGCGCTGGGCGAGCACCTTGCCCGAGGCTTGGATGTCGGTCGGATCGGTCACGGGCGCGCCGGTCAGGCCCGCGCGGGTGGTGAAAGCCACGTCGAGTGTTTCGCCCCGCAGCAGCCCACCGCGGCCATCGGCAAACTCCGCGGCCTCGCGCGCGACCAATCGGCGGATCCGCAGCGCTTCGCGCGCGCCGCGTGGGCCTTCGCCCGCGGGCTCGAACATCGCCTGCAGGAACCCGCCCTTGACGGAGCTGCCCGCGCCGGAGGTCACGCCGCTGTCGCGCGCTTCGACCGCGCCGGTGAGGCGCGCTTCCTTGAGGCGTCCGGTCGTCCGGCCGTTGACGGTTTCAAAGTCGAACTCGGCTTGGTCGTTCCAGCTCAGGCGGCGGTCGGCAGAGCCAACGGGCGTCTGCGCGGGGTCAGCGCCCGCGGGCAGCAGCTCGAGCACGCCGGGCCCGGCCGCGTGCGAGAGGCCCGAGGCGAGATTCACGCGGTAATTCACGAGCGCCGCGCGGGCGGGCGCGGCATCGCGGTCGCCCGGCTTGCCGCGCAGCAGCACATCGACCGACGCCGGGCCCACGCCCGCGAGCGCCAGTTCCTGCGACGTCGCGCGATACAGAATCGATGCGGCCTGCGCCTCCAGCCCGAGCGCAGGGTCGGTGACGCGCACGCGCCCCGAGCGCTCGCCGCTGAATCGCAGCGCGAGGTCGTCGCCCGTCAGCTCCGTCGGCACGGGCTCGGTCGAGGCGATCGGCCGAAGCTCGATCGCGCCCTGACCCAGCAGCTCGATGACCTCGGTGTTCGCGCTCGGCGCGGCCGAGGCGGGAGTCGGCGCGGCGTTGGCTGTGGATTGAGTGTTCGTCGGCGCACCGGATGCGGTCGAGGTCGGCGAGCCTGCGGTGGCCGTTGTTCGGCTCGGCAGACGGTTGTTCACGAGCCGCACGAGCACATCGAGCCGGTCTGAGGTCAGCAGTCGCTCGCCCATCGTCACGCGCACTACGTCGGTGAACTGGGCGCGGTACAGCACGGTCGGCGCGCTGCTCGGCGTCTCGTTGGACGCGGCGTTCGATGTGAGGTTCGGCGTTGAGTCGGCGCGGGCCCCTTCACGCGCGGTTGATCCGCCCGAGGACGCGGTCGTCGCGGGCGCGCCCGCGGAGGCCATGCGATAGCGGATGTACTCGCGCTTCTGGACCTGGAGCAGGTCGATGCGGTCCTGCGCCTCGCTCAGAATCACGCGCAGGCCTGTGCCGGCAAAGTCGACGCGTTCGGAGGTGACCACGAGGCGGTCGGGGGTGGAGACTTCGCCCAGCGCGCCGTCGAAGTTGATCGAGTCCGTCGTCGCGGTCAGGAGCGTGAGCGAGCGGAGGGTTTCCGAGTCGCGCTCGGGGTCGAGGTCGGGCGCGCCGGCGGGGAGGCGGTCAAAGAGCTTGATGGTGACGTTGCCGCGGAGCGTGCCGTTCTCGGGTTCGCTGCGTCCGCCGCGGTCGGGCATGAAGAGCCGGCCTTCGTCGGCGGCGACCCACAGGCGCCGGCCGTCCTTGAGGTCGTACCAGACGCGGGGCTTCTCGATGAGATAGCGCCGGGCCTCGAGCGGTTCGAGCTTGGCGGCGCGGATGACGCCCGCGACGCGCCCGGGGTCGCGCTTGTCGGTGAGCTGGATGACCGCGCCGGTGGTGGTCACGAGCCCGCCCGCGGCCGAGGTCTGTCCGGGGGCGCGATCGACGCCCGGGATCTGGGCGATGTCGGGGGCTTCGGGCTGGGCGGGGGGCGCGACCGTGCCTCGGACCAGCGCGATCGCGATGACCGAGGCAAAGATCGCGCCGACGACGAGCGCGACGATCATGCCGGGCTTGACCGAACCGGTTCGGGCGTGGGTCATGAGGTCTCCGAGCGGGCCGGGCGTGAGGGGAGGGGCGATCAGCGGAGGGAGGCGACGAACTCGGCGAGGCGGTCCATGCCCTTGCTGATCTGGGCTTCGGAGCAGGCAAAGGAGATTCGGCAGTGCTCGCCGCCGCAGCCGCCGAAGTCTTCGCCGGGGACGAAGGCGACGAGCTTTTCGTTGAGCAGCGCTTCGCAGAAGTCCATCGAGGAGCGGATGGTGCGCCCGCCGGGGGTGGCTTTGCCGAAGAGGCTGGAGATGCGGGGCCAGGCATAGAAGGCGCCCGTGGGCGTGGCGCACTGGATGCCGGGGATCGCGCTCAGGCGCTGGGTAATGAGCTTGGCGCGCGAGGCGAACGAGGCGCGCATGGACTCGACCTCGGCCTGGGCCTCGCGGATCGCGGTGCGGATCGCGGGGTAGGTGAATGAGGTGATGTTGGTCGACATCTGGCCCTGAAGGGTGCCCATGGCGTCGATGAGCTTCTTGCCGAACGCGCCGGGCATCGCGGCGTAGCCGATGCGCCAGCCGGTCATCGCGTAAGCCTTGGACAGGCCGTTGATCGTGAGGGTGCGATCGGCGACTTCGGGCATGGAGCCGATCGAGAAGTGTTCGATCCCGCCGTAGACGATCTTTTCGTAGAGCTCGTCGGAGAGAATGACCAGGCCGGGCGCGACGGACTTGGCCTTGTCGGCGACCGCGCGGCCGATCGCACGCAGTTCGTCGGGCGTGTACATCGTGCCGCACGGGTTCGAGGGCGAGTTGAGAATCAGCATCCGCGTGCGGGGCGTGATCATCCGGGCGATCTGCTCGGCGCTGGCCTTGAAGCCCGTCTCGAGCGTCGTGGGCACTTCGACGACCTTGCCGCCCGCGAGTTCGACGATCGGGGCGTAGGAGACCCATGCCGGGACGGGCAGCAGGACCTCCTGAGGCGCCTCGCCCGGGCGGGGCTCGTCGAGCAGGCAGTGGCAGGCGATGAACAGCGAGTGCTTACCGCCGGCGGAGATGGCGATGTGGTCGGCGTTCAGGCCCGGGATCCCGTTCTCGCGCGTGAGCTTCTCGGCGAGCACGCCCCGGGTCTCGGGGTCGCCCAGGGTGGGCATGTACTTGGTCTGCCCGGCGTTGAGGGCCTTGACGGCCGACTGCTTGATGCGGTCGGGGGTGTCAAAGTCGGGCTCGCCCGCGGCAAAGCTGAGCACGTCCAGCCCCTCGCGCTGAAGCTTCTTGGCAAGGTTGGTGATCGCGACCGTGACCGAGGGCTTCAGGGCCGCCACCCGGCGCGCGACCGCGAGGCCAGCGGGGGCGGGGGCGGATGAAGCGTTGGGGGCGGTGGGGGAGGTGGGGGAGGGGGTGGGGCTCATGGCGTGAGGTTAGGATTTGCAAGGGTCTAAATGAAGGACTGGGGCCCGAGGCGGGGGGGTCTCAGCGCGGATTTGATCCAACCCACGCGCGGCCCTAGAGTTGGTCCTGTCACTGGGTCCGGGGTGCCCTGACAGATTCCGACGGACATTCCCCCGAGGGCCCCACGGCCCAGCACGCAGCGTCGGTCCCCGCACTGGTCGGAGCCCGTCGCGAACAGATCACCGAAGAAGGACGAACGATGGCGGTCACGGCTGAGCAGAAGAAGGCGACGATCACGAAGTTCCGGCGGCACGAGAAGGACTCGGGCTCGGCCGAGGTGCAGATCGCGAACCTGACCGACCGGATTCAGGAGCTCTCCGGGCACCTGAGCGGTCACGCCAAGGACCACCACAGCCGTCGCGGCCTGGTCATGATGGTCAGCAAGCGCAACCGGCTTCTGAAGTACTTCGCCCGGGTGAACCCGGAAGGCTACAAGACGCTCATCGGCCGACTGGGCCTGCGTAAGTAACGATCCCCCGGCCCGCCGACGGAGACGTCCGCGGGCCGCTTCGCTTTTGGGCCACACCTCCGCGTTCAGCGGCAGTGGGCCAGCCCCGGTCGGCCCTCTCGGAGAGGGGCGTCTGTCCCGGGCCTGGCCTTCTGCCGTGAAACTCGCGGTGCGTGTGACCCGCACCCGCGGAGGGCGTGCTCAGCGCGCCCCGTGAGCGTCTGCGAGCCTCCGGACCGCGCCCTTCTCGATGGGCCGGTCGTGCCGGAGCGTGGGCGAGACACGTCCTGAACGCGGGCCCACCCACGCCGCGCCCGAGCGAAGGCCGGCGGTCATTGTGAGGCTTGAATGTCCCAGTTTTCTGCGTCGTTGGCCGGCCTGAAGCGCATCGCGCGCGACATCGGCGGCCGTGAGCTCGTGATCGAAACCGGCGTCGTCGGACGCCAGGCCAACGCGGCGGTCATCGCCTCGTACGCTGGCTCCTCGGTCCTCGCGACCGTCGTCCGCGCCAACCCCCGCGAGGGCATCGACTTTTTCCCGCTGACGGTCGACTACCGCGAGAAGACCAGCGCCGCGGGCAAGTTCCCGGGCGGCTTCCGCAAGCGCGAAGGCCCGCCC